>JAZRZQ010000034.1:0-7851 GCA_045601445.1 Eubacteriales bacterium
ATCTTTTGAAAACTTGTCCTTTCTTTGCCATATAAAATATGCACCTCCAAAAGTGTCTAACTTTTGGGGTGCATATCAAAATTCTCCGACTTTTTTGTTTTTTTATTGAGGAAAGCTCTTCAAAAACGAGCGTGTCAGGGCGGTAATGCGATCGAAATCGCCCTTGGCGATCGCCTCGCGGTCCAAGACGACCGAGGCTACGCCGAAGCCCTTGACACCGGCGGCAAGGTAGGCGGGGATGGTCTGATCATTCACGCCGCCCACGGCAAGAAAACGAACGTGAGAGAGCGGCGCGGAGAGCGTTTTGACGTATTTCGGGCCAAACAGATCCGCGGGAAAGAGCTTGATGAAATCCGCCCCCGCGCGGTTGGCCTGCGTGATCTCCGACGGAGTCAGAGCACCGGGAATGGAGACAAGACCGAGCGCACGGGTCTTGCGAATGACTTTTTCGTTGACGTCGGGAGAGATGACGAAGCACCCGCCCGCCGCCGCGGTCAATTCCACCTGCTTTTCGGTCAGAACCGTACCCGCACCGACGAGCATTTTCCCCGCCATGGCCTCTGCAACGCGGCGGATGTTCTCCGCGACGGTCTCATCGCTCGGGTCACCGCAGGCATTATAGGTAAATTCCATCGCACGGATGCCGCCCTCACAGAGCGCCTCGGCCAAGGGGACGAGCTTGTCCGATGCCACGCCGCGCACAATGACGATCACGCGGTGCTGTTCGATCCATTCGATGACGCTTTCTCTTTTCATCATACTTCATTCTTCTCCTTTTCGATCAGCTCCTCCAAGCCAAGGCGGCATTTTTCCAAAAATGCAGCGAAGGCGCCCTCCTCCAGAAAGGCATCGGTCTCCCCGTCACGCACGCGCGCAAGCTTGCCGACGGTGTCGTTGTTTCCGACGTGGTTGCCGAGGAACAGCTCGACCTTTTCCGCTTTGAGCTTTTCGAGCGTGGCAAAATAATCGTCGCGATGCGAGATCGGCTCACCCGTTCTCTCAAAATACTCGCGGTTGAGGGTGTTCAGGCCGACGCCGCCGTGCATTCCCGCACGCACCACGCGCTCTCCGTCCGTCGCATCGAAGAAGAACGAGATCGTGCCGGGGGTGTGTCCGGGAGAAGTCACACAGCGGATGTGGGTGTTACCGAGGGAAATGATATCTCCGTCGTCGATGAGAACGTCCGGCTCGAAGGGGATTCGGGGCTTGGTAGCCTCCAGACCGCGCACGCGGTTCAGATCCGCTCTGCCGAGGAAGGTCTTGGCGCCCGTCAGCTCCACCAGCGCACGGGTGGCGTTCATGTGATCGCCGTGGCCGTGAGAGATGACGATGTAGCGGATGTCCTTCGGATCAAAGCCGAGCTGATACATATTGTGAAGCACCAGATACAAGCTGTCCTGATAGCCGGGGTCAATCATAATCAGCCCGTCTCCCGTGTCGATCAGGTGAGTCGAAGCGGGACGCGTTCCCACAAAATAAACGTTTCCGAATACTCTGCCCGGCACAACGTAGCCGAGCCACGGATCTTTTTTCAGCATCATATCCTCTTTTCCTTCGCCGCAAGGCGAAA
The DNA here is from genome assembly GCA_045601445.1 of Eubacteriales bacterium. Lineage (GTDB taxonomy): Bacteria > Bacillota > Clostridia > Oscillospirales > SIG627 > RGIG5579. Next base: position 1,571 of record JAZRZQ010000034.1, read on the forward strand.
TTTTATTCATTGACCGGAAGCGTTCCGATCTGTTCGGCGGATAAAACGGCACCGCGTGCCAAGAGCTTTTCGCGCAAAAGCGAGACCGAGATCTCGCTCGGACGGCATTGGGCCTCCAGCGCCATACAGGCCGCCACGCCCGCCGCTTCGCCCATAGACATACATTGCGGCATCACGCGAGCGGAAGCAAGCGCCGCGGCATCCATCGAGGCACAGCGCCCCGCAAACATCAGATTCTCCCGCTCGGCGCTGACCAGACAGCCGTAAGGGATGCCGAACGGACTTTTGACCGTCTGAAAGAGTGTGTTGCGATCCGTTCCGGAGTGGATGTCGATCTTGTAAGCCCCCAGCGCAATGCTGTCCTCGGGGATCTGCGAGGTAAGGAGCATCGGGCCGGTGAGGGTACGAATGCCGCGAAATCGGCGCGTCTCCCGCACGCCGAGCGTCGGCGCGACGGAAGAAATAAAGGCACGCTCGAAGCCCGGTACGTTCTCGCGAAGCATCTTCGTGAGCGCGTGGGCCTGAAGCTGACCGTCCAGCTCCGCGCGCGTCAGATCGAAAAGATCGGTCGCGTCGGTGTTTAAAAGGCGGGTGCTGTTGACGTACACCTCGCCGGGCTTGGTGCTGTTGATATAGATGAGGGTATTGCGCTCAACGGGGCATTTTCCCTCCTTGCGAAGGCGGGCAAAGGTTTGGCTGAGCCCGACGAACACGTGGTTCGGATCGGCACGGAAATACGCCGCGTCGTACCCCTCGCGGTGGTCGATGGTGGCACTGTAGGTCATCTCCTCGGGGTGGGCTTCGATGTAATCGTAGAGCTTGTTCGTATCGACCCTCTCGAGGGTGAACATCACCGTGGGCGGCTGCAGAACGCCGCTTTCGGGCTGACCCGATTCAAAGCTGCAATCGGCAAGGTAGGCAACGTCTCCGTCTCCCGTGCAGTCGACGAACAGATCGGCCTGCACCTCGACCTGCGTGCCTTTTCCGTAGAACATGACCTTTTCGATGCGATCCCCCGTCCGCTCGACACGGCAAGCCTCGACGTGAAGCAGAATCTCCACGCCCGCCTCGCGGCACATCTCGATCGCGAGAACCTTAAAGCCCTCGGGGTCGATGTTGGTCACGGAATTATGCTTGGGGCAGGTGCGATGGCCGAAGCACTGACCGCGGCGCACCAAGCGATTGACGTATTCCTGCGCAATGCCGCCGACGATGCGCCGTCCGTCCAGATCCAAAAAGCCCAGAAGGGGCAGACCGAGAACGGCGTTTCCGCCGAGGTAACCGTTTTTTTCCAAAAGCAAAACGCGCTTGCCGCCGCGGGCAGCGGTAATGGCGCAGGAAAGCCCCGCGGGGCCTGCGCCGATGACGGCAATATCGGCACGCTTTTGATACGTACGCATCATTTTCTCTCCTCCTCGATTTTCATAAACGCCTCTCGGATCGCACCGAGCAGCGCTTCGCGGTCGACCAGCTCCGGATGCGTGGCGTCCACCTCGATCCGTTCGCCTGCGATGCGGAAGCGATCCATTCCCTCTTTTTCAAAGCGGTCGGCAAAATACTCCCGCGTCATACTCCGATTGACGTCGTCCTGCGGCAAGGGCGGGTAACGGTCGATGAAGGTATGTCCCTGATGGCGGGTCTTTTTGCGGTCACGCTCGACGTAGCGCTGATAAAACACCTCGGGATCTCCGCCCAAAAAGATCGTGACGCAGGCGGCGGAGCAGGTCTCGATCAGCCGATCGACTCTGGAAGCCATACTGCTTTCAAAATTGTTGACCATGATCAGATCCGAGCCGCTTTTCAAGAGGCTCTCCGTACAGCGAAGAAGGGCCTCGGTGGCAATGGTGTCAAGCCTTCTTTTTTCGACAAGATCCGCATAGCCGAGGGTGTCGAACAGCGCTTCCTTGATCTCGTCCTTTTCCAGAATCGGCATCCCGAGGGCGCGGGAGAGAAAGCGGGCAAGGGTGCTTTTTCCCGAGGCGGGCATTCCCGAAACGAGCAGTAATCTTTTCATTTTTTTACCGCCTTTCCCAAAAATACTTCATACTCTCGCGAAAGCGTACCATATCTTCCCGGCTCGCGCCTTCCATCGCGGAAGAGGCGAGGATGGCGCTTTCGTAACGCTCACGCGTTGTTTTGTCGGTATCAATCCCGAGCTCGGCGACCGAAGATGGCAGAGCGTATTTCTTCATCCAGCCGCAAAGCAGCTCGTTTTCCTTTTCGGCGCCGTTGAAGTGATTCTGCAAAATCAGTCCCACGCCGACGATCTCGCCGTGCAGATACGGGGCGGAGCGCTCAGGGTAAAACGAGCGGGTAAATTCGTAGAATTTATGAGCCAGCGCACATTGATTCGAGCCGCGGGCAATGCCGCTGATGACACCCGTGGCCGCGAGTGAGGCAAAAAAGACCTCCTCTGCCGCGCGGGTGAGCGTGCCGCTTGCCATCGCCTCCAGACAAAGCGGGGTCTTTTGGGTCAGAACCGTTCGGGTTCTGGCGGCAAGAGCGAAGGCATAATCCAGCCCAATGGGAAAATCGGTATCGGTTTCGCGGTAGCGCTGAGTGATCTCGATGTGCTTTGCCATCGCGTCGAACACGCCCGCCAAAAGCAGTCTCGGCGGCTGAGAAAGAAGGAGCTCGGAGTCGACCAGAACGGCATCGACCTCCTTGGGATAATGCGTCGAGCCAACGGTCTTTCCTTCCTTGGTATAGCAAACGGAAAGCGCGGCGCAGGCGGCGCAGGTGGGCGACGAGGTCGGCACGCATAAAACGGGAAGCGAGGCGTAATGGGACACCAGCTTTGCCAGATCCATCATCACACCGCCGCCGAAGCCGACCACGACCGCGCACCCCTCGCGAAGCGCGAGAGCGGCATAGTCCTTGGCGTCCTCATGATTGCAGGTGCCCGTGTGCTCTATGAGATGGTGCGCGGGATCGGAAAGGATCGGGCTTTTTTCTCGGGCGACGGCAAGGGAAGTAGCATCTCCGATCAGAAGCGCTTTTGCTCCGAAGCGGGCGATCTCCTCTCCCAAACGGTTCAGATACCCCGCGCCCTGCAAATAGCGGCCGGAGCCAATACGAAAGGATTCTTCGCGAATCGGCATAACGTTTCTCCTTTTTCTCGTTTTCTCTTTTCTTTTTTCTATTTTAATGCTATGATATTAAAAAATCAATCCCTTTTCTTGCTCAACACTTCATATTTATTGCTGTTTCGGAGGAAAACAATATGATCCTGAACGCCTATTCCGATTCCGCACGCGTCACCGACGGAATCTCGGTGAAAAGCTGTGGGCATATTTTTGCCAAGAAAGGGCGACAAGTGTTTCGCCCGAACGGTCGCGAGGATTGGCTGTTGTTTTACATTGCCAAGGGAAAGGAGCGCTTTTTTCTGCCCGAGGAGACACTCGGCGAGGCGGGCTCTTTTCTGATCTATCGGCCGCAGGAGATGCAAAAGCACGAGACCGTGGGGACGGAAACGGGCGAATTTTACTACGTCCACTTCACCGCCGACGAGTCTTTTCGTCTGCCGAAGCTGAAAAGCTCCGTTCTCTATCACGCCGCGCCCACGGCAAGGCTTTGCGACGCCTTCGAGGAGATCCTTCTCGAATTGCAGGAAAAAAACGATCATTACGATCGCATTTGCAACGCGAAGCTGCTCGAGCTGATGTTTCTGTTTGCCCGCTTTGCCGAGCAGAACCCCGCCAAGCGGCGCGATCAGAGCCGAATGGCGCTGGTGATCGCGACGATGAACCGCGAGTATCAAAAGCCCTTCACGCTCGCGGATTTTGCCGCGATGTGCGATTTGAGCAAATACCATTTTCTGCGGCTGTTTCGCTCCGTGACGGGAGAGAGCCCGATGGGATACCTCAACCGAATCCGCCTGATGCACGCCAAGGAAATGCTTGCGGATAAAAGCCTCGGCATCGCGCAGATCGCGGAGCGATGCGGCTTTGCCTCCCCCTCGTATTTTTGCGATGCCTTTAAAAGAAAATGCGGAAAATCCCCTTCCCTCTGGCGCAAGGAGCAATAAAAAAATCGGAGTGCTTCACTCCGATTTTTCCGTTTCCTCGGGCAAATTCCATCCGCTGACCTTCCAGGACGAGCCGTCGAAGTCCAAAAGACAGATACCGCCGTTTTTGCAGGGATGGCGCGTGAACGGCTCGAGCCCCTCGATCTCGTTTCTCAAGCAGCGCATCGTCCCCTCGTGACAAAAGGCCACGATGCAGGGGGCGGGGTCACGCTCCAAAAGGCGCAAGAACTCGCGCGCGCGGGCTTGATGCTCCATGGCACTCTCGCCGCCCAGAGCACGGTAATCGAGCCGTTTTTTCCCCTCCACGTACACGTCTCCGAAGGCTTCCTCGCACGCCGCGGCGCTCAAGCCCGCGGTCTTTCCGACGCCGATTTCGCGAAGCAGGGGCGTCAGGATCGGCTCCATCCCGCCGAGCGCGATCTCGCAGGTCTGCCGTGCGCGGAGAAGATCACTCGAATAGACTCGGTCGATCGAAAGACCCCGCAAATAATCGCGCGAGATCAAGGCGTCCTCTCTGCCCTTTTCCGTCAGGGGAACCTGCGCCCAGCCGCTGTGAACGTGGGCGGCGTTGGCCTCACTCTGACCGTGGCGAACCAAAATCAATCTCATCGTTTTCTCCTTACGGGCTTGTTATGCGGGTTGGAACTGATCCTTTCCGACACCGCAATAGGGGCAACGGAAATCCTCGGGAACCTGCTCCCACTTGGTGCCGGGCGCGATATTCTTCTGCGCCTCGCCCTTGGCCTCGTCGTACTCGTAGCCGCAAACATTGCAAACGTATTTCATCTGAAAATCCCCTTCTCGCATTTTTCTTCATCGTAGCACAAAAGGAGAAAAATGGCAAGAGCTTTACAGATAAAATCATCCTCATTTTCAAAAAACATATTGTAAAGAAACCGCTTTTGTGTTATACTTTCCACCAAGATCAAAAGGAGATGCACTATGAAACTGACTGAACGAATTTACCACGTAGGCGTAGACGATCACAAGATCGATCTGTTCGAAGGACAGTACGCCGTTCCGAACGGAATGAGCTATCAGTCCTACGTGATTTCAGATGAAAAAATCGCCGTGCTTGACACGGTGGACGCCGCCTTTGTCGACGAGTGGCTCGACAAGCTTGACACGGCCTTGGAAGGCAGAGTGCCCGACTATCTGATCGTACAGCATATGGAGCCCGACCATTCCTCGGGCATCTGCCGCTTTACCGAGAGATACCCGTCCTCCACCGTCGTCTCGAACGCCAAATCCTTCGGGATGATGAAGGCCTTTTTCGGCTTTGATAAGCCCGAGAGATGCCTTGCGGTCGCCGAGGGTGATACGCTCCCGCTCGGTCGGCACACCCTGCAATTCATCGCCGCGCCGATGGTGCATTGGCCCGAGGTGATGATGAGCTACGAGCAGAGCGAAAAGATCCTCTTTTCGGCAGACGCCTTCGGAAAATTCGGCGCTTCTGACGCAAACGAGGATTGGGCCTGCGAAGCAAGACGCTACTATTTCGGCATCGTCGGAAAATACGGCAATCCCGTACAGAACGTGTTAAAAAAGGCCGCAGGGCTTGAGATCCGAATGATCTGTCCCCTGCACGGGCCGGTGCTGAAGGAAAACCTCGACTACTATCTGAATCTCTACCGCACCTGGTCCTCCTGGGACGTGGAAGAGAAGGGCGTGGTCATCGCTTACACCTCGGTTTACGGTAACACGAAAAGGGCCGTTCAGGAGCTGGCCGCGGCGCTGAAGGAAAAGGGCTGTAAGGTCACGGTGAACGATCTGGCAAGATGCGATATGGCCGAAGCGGTTGAGGATGCCTTCCGCTACGACCGTCTCGTTCTGGCCACCACGACCTACAACGGCGAGATCTTCCCCTTTATGAAAGAGTTCATCCATCACCTGACCGAGCGCAGCTTCCAAAAAAGAACCGTCGCCTTCATCGAGAACGGCTCTTGGGCACCCATGGCTGCCCGTGTGATGCGCTCCATGCTCGAGGGCTGTCAGGAAATACGCTATTGCGAGAACAACCCGCGCATTCTCTCGGCGCTGAACGACGAGAGTCGCCAAACGCTCCGCGCATTGGCCGAGGAGCTGACCCGATAAGAAAAAGAACCGAGAACACCGTTGCGAGACTTCTCATAAGGAAGTCTCGCAGTTTTATTCGCCAAAGGCGAGTGATATTGCTTCGCAGTGATATGATGCTTTCGCATCGTGATATTGTCCTACGGACAGTTTTTAGGGCGAATAAAATATCACTACGACC
>JAZRZQ010000035.1:0-11029 GCA_045601445.1 Eubacteriales bacterium
CTTCACCGATCAGATGATGCCCTGCGACAAGGAAGCGGCCACGCGCTGTATTGTTCGCGAGTGCAAGGAGGGCGGCGCTCTGATTAACGAAGAGATCCTCGTGATAAAGCCGAAGGGTGGGTGCGATGATTCTGAATAAGCCCAAGGGCCTCGGCGTGCTTCTTTTCTGCTTGCTCGCGCTTTTCGTTCTTTTCTTTTCCTTGTTTTGGTTTTTTGCCCATCAGGGCTCTTACGGCGGCGCGTTCTTGCCGAAGGATTTTCCCGTTCGCATCACGCAAAACGGTGCCGTTCTTCTCTCGGAAAATACCGCGCTGTCTCTGCCTGCCGGCGAGCACCGCATCACGCTCGAGGAGTATGAAGCCTCTCCCGAGCTTTTTCCGCTTTGGATTTTCGGAGGAGAGGGGGAGTGTGTTGAGCTTTCCGCGCCTGAGGATTGCCGACGGGAGATCACAATCAGTCTGGCAGAGCCTGCCACGCTTTCCTTGGTCGGGCTGGGTGAGAGAACGGCAGGTCTTGTAACGACGCCCTTTGCCGCCCGTTTCGCTTCCGAGCGCGCCACCCGTGCGGGCGAATTTCATTTTCCGCGCGAGCTCTTTCTGGAAGGGATCACTTGGCGCGCGCCAATGCGTCTGTTCGGCGCCTTTTCCTTCTCCGAAATGGCTTTGACCACGAAGGAAGTCGGCAAGATCACCCTTTTTCCTTCTTCCGAGCAAACGGGCCTTTTTTACGTCGATGCGCCGAACACCGCTCTTTATACGAAGAATTTTTCCCTCGCCGCTTCTGCCGGCGCGGAGGAGTATTATTATCAGGCCAAGGAGCACAACGACACCGTGCTCGATCCGAGGACTTTCCCGATCGACTCCTTTTCTCAGCTTGAGCGTTTAGCAGACGATTCGCTTCTTCCGACTTTGACGGAGAATGCCACGCTCCGCTTTCGCACTTCCTTTTCCGTCGAGCGCTCGCTGTCCTTTTACTCCCACGTCGAACTGCATTTTCTTTCCCCGATCGCATTTGATTCGACTTTTCTCTCTTTTTCTGCAAGAGAGGAGGGGTTGTATCGCGTGACGACCGATGAAGGCGCTTCCTTGCCCGCCGCCGCACTGCTGTTCGATGCACCAAGCTCGCATCTCGTTTGGAACAGCGCGGCCGCCAAGCCTTCCCGCGCCATCATCGAAAAGCAAAACAACCTTGCTACCTATAACGCAGAGCCGCTTTTGCTTGGAGGAGAGGGAATCGGCACACCCGAGCTGATCCTGTCTGCAAAAACGCAGGAGACGGAGCGTGCCGTTGCCGAATTGCAAGGGAATATGCTGACCTTCACCCTTCCGTATCAGGTCTCGCTTTCCTCTCTGCAGGAGGCGGAATACGAGCTTTCCTGCCGAAACGGCGCCGCAAGGCTTGAGGGAACGCTGGCCGACGGGGTGATCGTTACGACCGACGCCGAGGGCAAAGAGAGGCGTTTTGGCATCGCGATCGCGCGCAAGGGCTACCACATCCCCGTTTTATATCTCGAAACCGAGGATCACAAGAGTATTGATTCCAAATCTCAGTACCTTCCCGCCGCGATTTCCATGGACGCAAGCGGCACGCCGTACGCCTCTGTCCCCGCGACGCAGATCCGTGTGCGCGGCCGCGGCAATTCCACGTGGAAGTGGGAGAAAAAGCCGTATAAGATCCACTTTGAAGAGCCGACCTCTATCCTTGGCCTTCCTGCCGCTGAGGAATGGGCGCTGTTTGCCAATTATGCCGACAAATCCCTGATGCGAAACCGTCTGGCGCAGGCGCGTGCCTCTAAGCTTTCTTTTGAGTACTGTCCTACGCAGGTCTACGTCGATCTTTTCCTCAACGGAGAGTATCAAGGGGTCTATACCCTCGGAGAGCATCTGGAGGAGGGAGAGGGAAGGGTCGAGGTTTTGCACGAGCCTTCGAATACCGACTGCGGCTTTTTTATGGAGGCAGGCGGTGTGGTAGCGGGCGTGGACGTTCTCGGAATGAACTATTTTCACGCCGATCTGGTCAAATTCGTTCTCATCAAATCCCCGCCGTTTAACACCCTGACTTCCGAGCAGTTTGACTACATCAAGGAGTATATGCTTGAGGCAAGCCGCCGCGTGCGCGAGGGCGTTGGATACGAGGATTATCTGGATATGGAAACGCTGGTCGATTGGATGATTATGATCGAATTTTCCAACAACGTCGACTGTGCCTGGCGGCGCAGTACCTATCTGATTAAGGATGCGGGCGAAAAGCTCCGCTTCGGGCCGGTTTGGGACTTCGATCTCGCCTTCGGCAACTTCTCCAAGGACGATTCGTCGTATTCCACTTGGGTCAGCTATAACGACGAGGATGATTACGTCGGGGAAACCTGGTCCAAGTACCTGCTTGCCGATCCGGAATTTCGCGCGCTGTTTCAGGCGCGCTGGGAGGAGATGGGAAAGGTCCTTCTGCAAACGGCGCTTTCAACCATTGAACAGGATTATGCGCTTCTTGCCCCTTCCGCGGAGGAAAATTTCGAGCGCTGGAAGATTCTCGGTGTCAAGGTTGCCTTTGAGCCGCAAAGCACGAAGTATTATCATACCTACGACTCGCAGATCCGTTATTTAAAGAGCTTTTTGCGTGACCGCGCCGCGTGGCTTGACGCGCAGGTGTTGGATTGGCAGGTGCAGTAGCGATGCCGATTCAAACGATTCCTTTTTCCGTTTTGTCCTCGGATGGCGTTCATTTTCTGCAGGGTGAGGTATTTCTCCCGGAGGGAAAGCCCCGCGCGATGGTTCAGCTTGTTCACGGGATGAACGAGTATCACGGGCGCTACCGCCACGTTCTGAGCGCTTTTGCCGAGGCGGGCTATCTGGCTTTTGCCTTCGATTTGCTCGGCCACGGAAAAACCGCGCGTGACGAAAAGGAGCTTGGTTATTTTGCCGAGCGGGACGGCTGGCGCATTCTTCTTGCCGATCTTGCCGTCTATCGCAGAGCGGTTCGGGAGCGCTTCGGTGCCATGCCCTTTTATCTCGTCGGCCACAGTATGGGCTCGTTTTTGGCGCGTCTGGCGGCTTTGGAGGAGGACCAACCCGAAAAGCTTGTGCTTCTCGGCACCTCGGCGGGGCATCCCGCGGCAGGCCTCGGCAGACTGATCTGTCGCACCGTCGCAAGCGTCAAGGGCGGGGCGCACCGCTCCGTGGCGCTTCGCAATCTGATCTTTCGGTCCTATGACGATCGCTTCGAGGGAGACTATTCCCCCCGATGGCTGACCGTCGACGTGGAAAATTACAAAAAATATCAAAACGACCCGCTTTGCACCTATCTTTTTTCCGCCAGCGCTCTGGCAGACCTTCTTTACCTGCTTTCCGCCTGTAACCGACGCGGATTTTTCAAAAAGGTCTCGTCTCCGATCCTTCTTCTTTCGGGTGAGGAGGATCCGGTCGGCGGCTTCGGGCGCGGTGTTCGGCGCGTGGCCAAACGCTTGCGCCGTCACGGCAAGAACGTCGAAATCTTGCTATACAAGGGCTTTCGGCACGAGCTCCTGCAGGACTTTTGCCAAAGCGAGGTCATTCAAAAGATGCTTTCTTTTTTCGAGCAGGCGTAAAAAAACGGAGATCTTCGGATCTCCGTTTTTTTCATTTCATTCTTTATTTTGCGTAGTTCTCGCCGTAAACGGCGGCAACGGCTTCATGGGCGGCCTGCTGAAGTGCGGCAACCTTGGCCTCGTCGAGCTTGTATTCGGTGGGGCGGAAACTGTTGCCGACACAGCTCTTCTGGAAGAGCACCTCGTACCAAACGCAAGCGTTCAGATACTGTCCGCCGCCGACTCCTCCGTCGTGGTAGTTATCGCCGTATTGATTGGAGGGACATACCGCGGGATCCTTGGCGCGGCCGGTATCGTTGCAGAGCGTGTCACCGATCACGGCGTTCTGTCTGGCAAGCTGCCAGGCGTCGCCGCTGGGAATGATGTCCACGTTAAAATCCGCGCAGATCTTTTGTGCGACCTGCTTGATGATATTGTAGTTGAGGGTCTGCTTGGCGGTGTCAAGCACCTGCTTTTCGGCAGGAACGGAAGCAAAGTTGTTGTTGATATTGTTTGTCGTTGCCGCACCCTTGTAGCCTACCTGATAGGCCCAGGTCTGATGCCAATACAGATCGGCGTCGCTGTTGGCGTCGAGGTACTCGTAAAGCTTCTGAACGTAGGGAGTTGCAGTGGGGTTGGCGTTGTTCCAAGCAGCGTTGAACTCGACCGCTTCGCTGGGATCAAAGTGTTGCTGCAGGCTGATGACGTCCCAATCGGTGTAGTTGACCGCACCTGCGAAATTGGTGATGACGGTCTTGGTTCTCTGGGAGTGAACGGGAGATTTTTCAACGAAGAACTGATACTTTTCGGGCGTGTTGTTGGTCATCCAGTCGTAGTGCTCGTACAGCCGGCAACCGGATTTGTAGAGGTAGCCGACGGTAATGGACTGTCCGTCTGCCTTGGCAAGGCCGACCATCTCGTCGGCAAAGTAATAGCAGAAGGAGTTACCGATCATCAGAATGTTTCTGATCTTCTTGGTGGGGGTTACGGGCGTGGTGGGAACCTCCTCGGTTTCGGTCTCTTGGGTGGGCGCGGAGGTTACCGTTTCTTCCTTGGTTTCGGTCTTTTCGACGGTTTGGGTCTCTTCGGTGTCTTGCGTCGTGACGGGGATCTGACTGGAACAGGAGCTCAGCAAAATTCCGGCCAAAAGGAATAGACACAAAAGGCGCAGGCGGCTTTTTTTCATAACGGTCTCCTTAAATTTTTATTGCAACGCAAATGCGTTTTTGCCTTTGGAAAAGGGACAGAGAGCGCAATTCGGCTTTTGAGCCTTGCAAAACTCTCGGCCAAGTAAAATGATGCGGTGACAAAAATCGGATTGCTCGGGCTTGGGAACGATTGCCTCAAGCTGAAGCGTTACCTTCTCGGGAGTCTTGGAATCTGTCAGGGCAAAACGGTTTGCAAGGCGGATGCAGTGCGTATCGGCGACGATGTGGGGATCATCAAACACGTCACCCAGCATCAGATTGGCGATCTTTTCTCCCACACCGGGAAGAGCCATCAGCTCCTCTTTGGAGCGGGGAATGACCCCGCGGTGTTTTTCCAGCAGGATGCGCGCGGCGTCTCGGATCTGTTTGGCCTTGGTTCGGTACAGACCGCACGGGCGCACAAGCGCCTCTAATTCCTCGATCGGCGCGTCTGCCATCGCTTTGACGTTCGGGAAGCGGGAAAACAGCGGCTCGGAGACGAGATTGACTCTTTGATCGGTGCACTGCGCGGATAGCCGTGCCATCACGAGAAGCCGAAAAGGATCTCCCCGAAAATCAAGCGCACAGCTCGCATCGGGGTAAAGCGCTTGCAGGTATCTTGCGATCGTCGCGGCGCGGTCGGCCTTATCTCGGGGGAGCTCTGCCAGCGCGGGACACAAAAGCTCTGTCACGATCTCGTTCCCCCTTCTGTTTTTTACTGTTTAACATTATATCACGCAAAAAAGCAGCTTGTAAATCCTTTTTTGATCTTTCTTAATGCTTTTGGAACAAGTGACAAGAAAAACGCTCTTTTTTGTCAAAAATGTCAAAAAGATGCTTCTGAATTTTCTTTTTCGATGCCGCACGATTTTTTGTGACGAAGATCCCTTGTGAGCGAAAACGCTCTTTTTTTGGATTAGGGCTTGTTTTTTTCATTCAAATAGAGTAGAATATAGGATGAGTGGAAGGAGGCGAAACAATGAATCAAGTCATTGCTTTGGTCGGAATGTGCGGCAGCGGTAAAAGCGTTTGCTGTGAGGTGTTCCAAAACCGTGGCTGGCAATACGTCTATTTTGGCGGAGTCACCATGAAAGAATTGGAAAAACGCGGCCTTGAGCGTTGCGAGGCCAATGAGCGCGCCGTTCGCGAGGAGCTTCGCGAGAAATACGGCAAGGCGGCCTTTGCCATCCTTCTGTTACCCGAGATCGAAGAAAAACTCAAAAAAGGAAACGTCTGTCTGGATGGATTGTATTCCTGGTCGGAGCTGAAAATTCTGCGCGAAGCGTTCGGGGAACGATTGACGGTGCTGGCCATCGTCACCGATCGCAAGACCCGCTACGAGAGGATCTCTCGTCGTGCGGTCCGTCCGCTCACCCCCGAGCAGGCCGAGAGCCGCGACGTGGCCGAAATTGAGAATATGGAGAAGGGCGGCCCGATCGCAATGGCAGATCTCTTTCTCTTTAACGACGGGGACATTGATTTGTTCCGCCGTCGCACCTTGAGCATCATTGATGAGTATGAAGCTCACTGAATAAAGGTTGACATATCAACAAAAATTTGGTATCATACAAAAAACACCGCAAATTTCAAAGGAGTGCTATGAGAACCAATCAAGTAATCAAGCAAGCGTATGATTTTCGCAGTATCCTTGCCAATTCCGCCCACGCTTACGGCGAGAAGGATTTTTTGGTTTATAAGAAAAAGGGCGGGTTGGAGTCCGTCACCTTCGAAGGAATGCAGGAGCGTGTCCGCGCCCTCTCCGAGGCATTTTTTGCCTGCGGTCTGGCAGGGGAGAGCATCGCGGTCATCGGCGAGACCTCGCCCGAGTGGATCATCACCTATCTTGCCACCATTATTACCGGCGGCGTGATCGTTCCGCTGGATAAAGAGCTTTCCCGCGAGGCTGTGATCGGCTTTATCAACAAGGTCGGCTGTCGCGCCGTGGTGTATTCCGCCAAGTGCAAGGCCTTTTTCGAAGAGACGGAGGATTGCAAGGGCGTTGACTATTTTGTCGAGTTCGGTGCCGAGGAGGACGAGGACGAGGTCGACAAGAGTCCCGTTTCGAAGGGCAAGGAGTCCTTTTTGCATTTTCTCAACTACGGAAGAGAATGCATATCAGACGGCAGCGAAAAGTACGACTTTGCTCCGATTGATATGGAAAAGTGCTGTGCCATCCTGTTCACCAGCGGTACGACGGGCACCAGCAAGGGCGTGATGCTCAGCCAAAAGAACATCATTCACGCCATCAACGGCTCGTACCGTTGCACGGGCTTTGACGAGGACGATACCGTCGTTTCCGTTCTGCCCATTCACCACACCTACGAGATGACCTGCGGCATCTTGACCCCGCTGTTTATCGGCGCAACGGTTTGCATTAACGATTCGTTGAAATATATCGTTCGCAACTTCCAGCTCTTCCGTCCGACGGGGCTTGTTCTGGTGCCGCTTTTCGTGACCACCATCCACAAAAAGATCTGGGAAACGGCCCGTAAGAGCGGAAAGGAAAAATTCCTTCGCGCGGGACTTGCACTCTCTCAACAGCTTCGCAAAGCAAAGATCGACCCGAGAAAGCTGCTTTTCAAGAGTGTGCAGAGCGTGTTCGGCGGCAGACTGAAGAGAATCATCTGCGGCGGCGCTCCGATGTCGCCCGATCTGGTCGCTGATTTTGAAGCCTTCGGCATCAAGCTTTGTCAGGGCTACGGCATTACGGAGTGTGCTCCGCTTTTGAGCGTTTGTCCCGAATCGGACAATCGCGCAGGCTCGGTCGGCCTTCCCATCCCCGGTGTTCGCGTTCGCATCGACGTCGAGGAAGAGGAGGACGGCAAGCAGATCGGCGAAATCCTCGCCCAAGGGCCGAACGTAATGAAGGGCTACTTTATGGACAAGGACGCGACGGACGAGGTTCTGCAAGGCTCTTGGTTCCGCACCGGTGATTACGGCTATCTCGATGAGGACGGCTTTATTTACATCACCGGCAGAAAGAAAAACGTCATCGTTCTGAACAACGGTAAAAACGTCTTCCCCGAGGAGATTGAAGAGTATCTGGAGAAGATCGAGCTTATCCGTGAGTGCGTTGTGATCGGTCGCAAAAACGAGGAGGACACCGTGGTCGTGACCGCCGTAATCTATCCCGACTTCGCCAAAGCCGCAGAGATGGGGCTTTCGGACGATCTTAACGAGATCGGCGGCGTCATCAAGACCGAGATCGCCGCGCTGAACCGCACCCTTCCTTCCTTCAAGCAGATTCGCGGTGTCGAGCTTCGCCGCACCGAATTTGAAAAAACCACGTCCAAGAAGATCATCCGCCACATTATCAAATAAATTTAGGAGATTGTTGTTATGTTTGAACAGATCAAAGAAATTCTCACCGGAGAAATGGAGGTTGACGCCTCTCTCGTTTCGCCCGAAGCCGAATTCGTGAACGACTTGAAGCTCAATTCCCTCGAAATTGCCGACTTTATCGTGCTTTGCGAGGAGAAATTCGGCGCAGAGATCGACGAAGAGGACATTCATTCCATTCTGACCGTGCAGGATCTTTGCGATTACATCGCCTCTCATGCCTAATCGACTGAACATTGTTCTGGTCGAGCCCGAGATTCCGCAAAACACGGGAAATATCGCCCGCACCTGTGCGGCCACGGGAGCATCGCTCCATTTGATCGAGCCGCTTGGCTTTGAGATCAGCGATCGCTATTTGCGTCGAGCGGGGCTGGATTATTGGCAGTATCTGGATCTGCATATTTATCCCAATTTGGAGGATTTTTTCCAAAAGAACGAGGGGAATTATTATTTTTTCACCACGAAGGCGAAAAAGACTTATACCGACGTCTCCTACGAGGGGCAGGTGTATCTGTTCTTCGGAAAGGAAACGCGCGGGCTTCCCGAGGATTTGCTCCGAGCGCATTTGGATACCGCCCTTCGCTTGCCGATGCTCGAGAGAATCCGCAGCTTAAATCTTTCCAATACGGTCGCTGTGGCGACCTTCGAGGTGCTCCGTCAATGGGGCTTTGAGGGCTTTTTGTTAGAGGGACATCTTTCGGGGGAAGAGGAATGAATAAAACCTTGCGGATCGTCTTTCCGATCCTGACCGTTCTTTTGATGCTCTTCATCCTCTCCAATTCCTTGCAGAGCGGTGACCTTGCCAGACAAAAAACGGGAGCGGTTGCGGCGTTTCTGCAGTCGCTGGTGCGAGCCGTCAGCTTCGGTCGGCTTGAATTGCCTTCTGCCTTGATCGCGTTCGTCCCAAAGCTTGGGCATTTGGCGGAGTTTGCGTTATTTTCCCTCTTTTTCTCTTTTTCGATCCATGTCTTTCACGGCACTCTGACTCCGTTTTTTCAGTCCGTACTGCTCGGCGGGGTGATGCTCGCCTTGACCGATGAAACGATCCAATCCTTTGTCGCAGGGCGCGGCAGTCGCGTTTCCGACGTGCTGATCGACCTTTGCGGCGTTCTCATCGGCTACGCTGTCGCGTGGATCATCCTTTGGCTTTTCCAACGAAAAACAAGGAGGTTGTCGGAATGAGGCTTTGCTTTTTGCTTGTTGATCTTCTCTGTCCGCTTCTTTTTTTTGCCATCGGCTTTGCCAAAAAAGGATCAGTCGGCCGCCTTTTGATCCGCGAGAGCGCCTTGGTGCTGACGGCGGCGCTTCTCTTTGCCCCCGTTTCGTACCTGTTTTTTTCCATTGAGGTTCAGGGGACGATTTGTGCCGTACTGCTTCTGATTCAGTTTTTACTCTTAATGCGCGGTGCTTACCGCCGCACTTCTTAAAAAAAGCAGACCATCTTTTCGATGGTCTGCTTTTTTTGTCAGATCGTACCCGTTACGGTCAGGGTCGATACACCGGGCGTTGTCACCCAAAGGCCGGTGGTGGGATCCTGCGAGAAGCTTGCCGCAGGAATCTCGATCAGACCGGTTTCGGTGGTGAATTCGCCGGTCGCTTGATTGTACTGATAACCGTTTCCGACCGTCAGGCTCTGTCCGTTGTAACTCACGGAAAGATCGGTCAGGATCGGGTCGAACAGATCGCTCACGATCGCGCCTCCGGTGGCCGCAACCGCTTCGTTTCCGAAGTTCTGCAACACGAAGCTGTAGGTCACGCGGCTGTTTTCGGTGACCACGGCGGGATTGATGGATTTTGTGATCGAAAGATTCGGCCCAGTTCCGGCGAAGATCTCTTCGCTTGCCTCGACGGTTTGGGAAAGGCCGTCGGCCGTTACCACCGCGGTGTTGGTAATCACGCCGCCCTCGGCCGGGGAAGCAAACGCGGTCGCTACGGCTTCATAAAGAATCAGTGCATTGCCGCCGGCGGGAATCGTAATGCCCGAAAACACAAGTCCGTTTTCCGTGGTAACGGCAGGGGGTGCTTCGAGAACGCCGTTTACGAATACGCGCACCGAGCCGTCCACGTAAGAGAGCGGAACGGCGCTCGTATCCGCGATGGAATACGCGCCCAGATCATCCTGCACCGTAACACCGGTAAGCGGGGCAGAGCCCGTGTTGACGATGCTGATGGCATAGGTCACGTCCTCGCCTTGCGTGTATGAGCTTGAGACGGCGGTTTTGGTAGCGCGAATCGCCTCCAGAATCTCTCCCGTTGCGATGTTCGAATTGGTCACGGTGTTCTGATAGGTCAGGGTCGCTTGGTTGGTAAAGATTGCCATTGCATATCTCCTCATCTGCCGCAAAAGCGGCAAAATACTTTTCGCGGCAAGAGAATCCTTGCCATTCCCATTGTATGCACCCCGAGCAGATCGGTGAAAAAAGACCCTGCCGAGCATTAGCGTGATGTCCTTAACGGACAATCACGCTAAACTATGATTGCCCACGCGGGCAAGTTATGGGATGCTCTGCATCGTTATGGTTGGCTTCGCCACGTGGAAGATTGCAAGGGCAATCATATCATAACGTTTGCGATAGCAAACTCATAACTCATAACTCTAAACTGAAAAGCAGAAAAAGAGAGACTCTTACGGAAATTTGCTTCCGCATGACTCTCACTTCTGTTTTTATTGCAAGTTTCGCATTCGTTTAACAAATGCACAGGGCTATGCCCATACCCCTTATAAAATTTCTCCGATAAGGACATCACCCATTAGCGTGATGTCCGTAACGGACAATCACGCTGAACTATGATTGCCCATGCGGGCAAGTTATGAGTTATGGGATGCTTCGCATCGTTATGGTTGGCTTCGCCAAGTGGAAGATTGCAAGGGCAATCATATCATAACGTTTGCGATAGCAAACTCATAACTTATAACTCATAACTCTAAACAGAAAAGCAG
>JAZRZQ010000036.1:0-9068 GCA_045601445.1 Eubacteriales bacterium
CGGTGCTTGCAACGGGCGGCATCGGCGGACTGTTCAAGCATTCTACGAATTACCGCCATTTGACCGGCGATGCTCTGGCGCTTGCCTTGAAATATAATATAAAGCTGCAACATATCGACTACATTCAGATTCATCCGACGACGCTATATACCGAAAAGAACGGCCGTGAATTTCTGATTTCCGAGTCGGTACGCGGCGAGGGCGCGATCCTTCGAAACGGCAGAGGAGAGGCCTTCATGCAGGGCAAGCATCCGATGGCGGATCTCGCACCGCGCGACATCGTCACAAGAAACATCCTAAAGGAGCTTCGGCGCACGGGCGAGGATCGCGCGTATCTGGACTGCTCGAATATGACAAGCGAGTTCTTCAGCCGCCGCTTCCCCAACATTTACGCGCAATGCCGCAAGATCGGCATTGAATTGACAAACGATTACATCCCCATTCACCCCGCACAGCACTATTTTATGGGCGGCATCCGCACCAACACCGACGGGCAGACCGACGTGCCCGGACTGTTTGCCTGCGGTGAGGTGAGCTGTACGGGCGTGCACGGTGCGAACCGACTTGCTTCCAACTCCATGCTGGAGTGTCTGGTCTTCGGCCGCCGCTGTGCCCGCGCGATCGATCGGGATGCACGAAAAGCCAAGACCTACCCCGAAGCACTTCCGAACAGTCAAGGGGAGATCCGCGTCTCGCGCGAGGAGATCCGTACCGACAGAGCCTCGCTTCGCCGTGCGCTGTCCCACGCCTTCGGCGCGGTGCGCCGCAAGGGTGAAATGGAGTACGGGCGTGCTCGGCTCGCTTCGCTTGCCGAGAAATACGATCGGGTGCTTTGCGAGGATCCCGCCACGGTCGAAATTTGCAATATGACCGTCGTGGCGCTTGAGATCGCCAAGGCCGCGCTGGCAAGAGAGACCAGCCAAGGGGCTCATTACATCGAAGAGGAAAAAGGAGCAGACAAATGAATCCGCTGAATTTAAACGATCTGATCGCACGCGCGCTGGCAGAGGACCTCGGCACGGGCGATATTACCACCAACTCCACCATCCCCGAGGACAAAACCATCACGGGGCGCTTTTTGGCCAAGGAGGACGGCGTTCTTTGCGGAATGCAGGTCTGCCGTGCCGTGTTTTCCTTCATTGATCCCGCCATCGAGTTGGTGCTTCATCGCAAGGACGGGGACGAGATCCGAAAGGGCGAGGTGATCGCAGAGATTTCGGGAAATGCCCGCGCGATCCTGCAGGGCGAGCGTCTGGCGTTGAACCTGATGCAGCACATGAGCGGCATCGCCACCCGCACGAGCGAGGCGGTGCGCAAAATTGAAGGAACAAGGGCTCGCATTGCCGACACCCGCAAGACCACTCCCGGCCTTCGCGTGCTGGAGAAATACGCCGTCAAGTGCGGCGGCGGCTCGAATCACCGATTCAATTTGGCAGACGGCGTTCTCATCAAGGACAACCACATCGAGGCGGCGGGCGGTATCACAAATGCCGTCAGAGCCGCTAGAGAGAACATCCCCCACACGCTCAAGATCGAGGTGGAGGTCGAGACCTTCGATCAGCTTCGCGAGGCGCTGGAGGCGGGAGCGGACATCATTATGCTTGACAATATGTCAAACGAAGACATGAAAAAGGCCGTTGAGATCGTCGGCGGCAGAGCGCTGACCGAGGCCAGCGGCAATATGGGCGAAAAGGACCTGCGCGAGGTGGCGCTGACGGGGGTCGATCTGATCTCCATCGGTGCGCTGACCCATTCGGTACGCGCGCTGGACATCAGCCTGAAATTCAAATTTTAAAGATACGTAAAGAACGGCCCGTGCCAAGCACGGGCCGCTCTTTATTTTTTCTTGCCGAAGAGTCTGCGAAAGAGTCCGCTGAGAAACCTCGGCGATCGAAATACAACGATCTTCATGTAAACCTACCCTTTCGAAAATAAGATTCCCGTGGTGACGATCACGCCGGCTTCCAGCACGATCAGAACCGACTCGGGGAGAAAAAACGCAACCAAAATGCCGACGCCGAAGCTCATCACACCGACACCGAGCGTTTTTGCCCTTGACATCATCTCGCTCACCTTCCCTTTGTACTCCATTCTATGCACCGAAGCGGAAAAAGTTTCTTCTGTTTTGCCTTTTTTTCGCATAGATTGAAGCGAGGTGATGCCATTGAAACAGAAAAAAGCGGCCGCGCCGCCCGATTTTACGCCCCCTTCCCTCTCCTTTTGGGGCAAAAGCCCCTTGGGAGAGGTGACGGTTCTGGAATGGACGGGAAAATATCAAGGAAAGCAAACGGTGGCCTATCGGTTTCGCTTGCCGCGGCTGAAAAGAGAGCGTTTTTTCTCCGCCGAGCAACATCTTTTGGCGCTTCGGGACGCATTTTTCCTCTTTTTGCAGGAACAGGCAGACAAGGGAGAGGGCGAGGTGCTGTTCGGTGGGTTGGATTTTTACTTCGAAGAGGAGCTGCTGATCCTATGTGCCGCCTTCGGCCCGTTCGGGAGAAGGCAGTTTCTGCCCCGCCTTGCCATTCGCTTTGACGATGCGGGCGAGATCCAAGAGATCGAGCGCTACCGTCAGCGCCGAGACCACTCGTCAAGGTCGCGCCAAGGGCAGTTTTCGGGCCAATCGCTCATTTCCGAGGAAAAAGAGGCCGAGGCGGGCGCGGCCTCGGGGAGCGAGCGCTCGCGAGGCAGAAAATAAGCCGAAAGGCTTGGCAGACAGCGGGAGCTGACGGCCTCGGAGACGGTTTTCAGTCTCGTACGGGTTCGAGCGCCCACCACGCCGTCGGCAGCCAGCCCGAAGATCCCCTGAAACTGCTTCACGGCGCGATCGGTAGCCGCACCAAAGCGCCCATCGACGGTGATCCGTTCCAAGGGCGCAAGGGCGAGCGAGACGGTGTTCAGCCGACGCTGAAGCTCGCTCACGTCACTGCCGGAAGAGCCGAGGCGAAGGGTTCGGCCGCTCTCCTGCGCGCCGTCCGTCAAGCAACCCGACACAACCGCGCCGTAGACGCTTGTGATCGCGTTCCAGGTATTTTCTCCGACCACCCCGTCCACAAGAAGCCCGAACAGACGCTGAAACTCCCGCACGGAAAGACGCGTGCCCGAGCCGAACACGCCGTCGGCGGACAGAGACGGTATGGTGACGAACACCGTGCGGATGCGACGAAGCAGGCGCTGAAGATACAAGACCTCGTCTCCCCGAGAGCCTTGCCGCAACAGAAAGCCCGGATACGGCAAAGGCGTAATTTGCCCGTCGGAAGTGACCTCGCGGTAGATTCCGATCAGCCGATTCCAAGTGCTCTCCCCGACGATGCCGTCCTGATAGAGCCCGTAGTAGCGCTGAAAGGCCAAAACGGCGTTTTCCGTTGACTGACCGAAGCGGCCGTCGATCGCAAGATCGGGAACAAAGGGGTTAAAGGCGGCAACGTTCTTTAAATAAAACTGAAGGCTTTGCACCGCCGTTCCCGTATCGCCAAAGCGCAGGATGCCGGGGAAGGATGTGTCGTTATACTGCGGGCGCTCTCCCTCGCTGTTGAGCTCGGCGAGCTTTTTGACCGCCACGTAGATATAGGAAATGCGATACCAGGTTGATTTCCCGACGATGCCGTCCTCCGTCAGATTAAAAATGCGCTGAAAGGCGCGCACGGCGGCCTGCGTTTGCGAGCCGAACACGCCGTCGACGCGGGTGATGGCGGGGATGGATGGGTAGTTGATGCGAATGCGGTTGAGCTGTTGCTGGATGATGCGAACCGACTCTCCCGCACTGCCGACGCGAAGGGGCGAGCCGGGGTAGCTTCCCTCGATGGCGCGGACGTCGTTGGTTTCGACGATCTCGACGTTGCCGTAGTAGAACTGCAGGATCTCCTCGACCGAAAGACCGTCGTTTGCGAGCGCGACCGTTCCCCATTGGGAGAGGCCCGCACAGGTGACGGTGCTGCCGTTGCAATATTCGGCATAGTAAGGATCGATCCTGCCCGGACGGCGGATATATTCGTTGAAGATCTCGTCGACGACGCGGGAGATGCTGTCGTAAATGTTTCTCCCGTAGACGAAATACTGATCGTAAGCGGTGGAATTGGTGATGTTGTAGGGATAGCCGCGCGAGGGATACCATTCGGTAAAGACGCGATTGAGAGCCAGAGAGATCTGACAGAGGATGTTGGCACGAAGGCTTCTTTCCGGCCAGGTGGGATAGATCTCGCTCGAGGCGACGTTTTTGATGTAATCAATAAACGGCACGCTCACGTTTGAGGCGTTGGCATTGGGGCGGCCGAGGTGAACGGTAATCCGCTCGGGAATATACACCTCGGTCAGAATGCGCGAATCCTCGGGCGGGATATCCAGCCCACGCTCGGCGGGGAAGGTCAGCGCGTGAGGGGTGATGTCGTATTCGAGGATCTCGTCCTCGCTTTGGCCGCGCGGGATCATTTCGACGGGAAGGGTGCTTTTTTCTCCGTCGAAGATCTGAATCCCGTTGATGCGGAAGGTGTAAAAGCCGGCGGCGCGGATCTCGGCCGAGCAGACCGAATACGGAATGATCTCCTGCGGAATCAGCGAAAGCGCACGCGCGGGGGACGGGATCACAAACTCCCGCGAGATACTGCCGGCGGCGGCATTGAGGCGATCCTGCCCGATGAGAGTGCCGTCGGGCAAATAGACGAACACCTCGGCTTCGGGGACGGGAAATGCCTCCTCGGCACTTCTGACGGTGATGACAAGGCTTCCTTGTGGCATAAATTTCTCCTTTCAAAGCTGGTTTCTCCTTATCCTATTCCCCATGCAAAAAAATGGTGAGGAATTGACAAAGATCGGAAAAAGTGGTATCATTTTTCCAATCCCTCTTGAAAAGGAGCCTTTATGTCCTACCAAAAAACCACCGAGATTCGCAGTATCGTCTATGCCGCCGTCTGCTTGGCCTTGGCGATGGTTTTGCCACTTCTGACGGGAAACATTCCTTCCATCGGCAAGCAGTTCGCGCCGATGCATTTTCCCGTTCTGCTCTGCGGCTTTATCGCCGGCCCGCTTTGGGGTGGGATCGTCGGCGGAATCGCTCCCCTGCTTCGCAATCTGCTCTTTTCCGTTCCGCAGCTCTACCCCGACGCGCTGAGAATGGTTTTTGAATTGGCCGCCTACGGCGTGGCAGCAGGTCTGTTTTACCGTTATCTGCCGAAAAAGCCGCTCGGGATCTACACCTCCCTTGTCTGTGCGCAGTTTTTCGGCCGCCTCGCGTGGGGCATCGCGCAGTATTTGTTCAGCGTATTTGATAAGCAAAACAGCTTTTATCTGGAAATGGTGGTCACGCAGACCGTTTCCTCCTCGCTGTACGGTCTGGTCATTCAGCTTCTCCTCCTGCCGCCGATCGTGATCGCGATGCAGAGAGCAAAGCTCATTACAAAATATTAAAAAAGAAAGAGAAACGAAATTTCGTTTCTCTTTCTTTTTCTTTACTTCACGTCGGAAAGCCGTTTCTCGTAGGCGGCGATCTCCTCGGCTCTTTGCGTCCGATCGGGATGCGAGCAGGGCGAAACGGTGGGCTCTTCCCCATTCGGGCCGAAGAAGGGCGAAAGGTGATCGTTTTCGTATTTCCTGCGATCCTCTTCGAGATGAAAATCGGGGATGTCGTAGGGCACGCCGCGCTGCAGCATACTACGGTGAGCGAGGATGCCGACCGAGGCCATCGTGGTCGCAAAATACACGTCGAAGAGAGGCTTGCGTCCCTCGCGAATGCAGTCGAAAAATTCGCGGATGACGAGAAAGTCTCCGCCGCCGTGCCCCGCCTCGCGGATCAGTGCCTCATCGGGATCGTTCCACGCGGCATTGTAGCTTTGATTGGTCTGTTTATCCTCGGGCTTTGCCCACTTACTGTAGCGAAGCAGTACCTTGCTCTGCTCTCCGCGCACGTTCTCGATCTGTCCGTTCGTGCCGCAGATGCGGTAGGAGTTTTCGTGCGCGCCGAAGGCGGCACAGCCCGTGATGCGAAAGACCGAATCGTCATCGTTTAAAGAGGTGATGATCGCCGCGCGATCCTGCACGCCCACACAAAGCAGAGAATCCTCGGGGTAGGGAGCGTAAACGGGCATCGCCGTCACGCGCTTGGGCCAAGCGCCCGTGATATACATCAGCGGGGCGAGGGAGTGGGTCACGTAGTAGGTACGGGGAAGCCAATTTCGCCAATGATGATAGTAGGGCCGAAGCTGCTTGATCTCCTTGGCGTTATAGGGATCCAGCGGGTGATTGTACTCGCCCTCGGCATACAGCAGCTTTCCGAGAGAGCCTCCCTGAAAGACGCGGTGCATCTCCTGGTTGAAGATCATAAAGGGGTAATTCTCCGAGAGCATATAGATCGCGCGGCTCTTTTCCACGGCGCGCACCAGCGCAACACCCTCGGCCATCGTGCTGTTAGAGGCACATTCGCTTAAAACGTGAAGATTCTTTTCCAGCGCCTTGATGGCGAAGGGAACGTGCTGATTGAAATTGTTGCAAAGAAAGACGGCCTCCAATTCCGGATGCTTGAGAAATTCGTCAAAATCCGTATAGGTGGCAAGGTCTGCACCGAGCTCCTCCTTGGCCTTTTTCAGCTTTTCCTCGTCACGGTCGCACACCGCCACGATCTCTCCGTTGTTCGCCAGAACGACCTTGTAAAAGCTCGAACCGCGTCCCAAGCCGAAAATGCCGAATTTGATGATCTTTTTCACTTCGATTCCCTCCCGATGACCTATCGTTTTCTATATTCTATCACCCCCTGATCTCGCCGTAAATGGAAATTTTCCATCATTGTATGGAGCGTTTCCGTTTTTTCTTTACAAGGGGGCGGAAATCGTCTATAATGAAAAAGAGGTGAAACGATGGAGCAAAACATCTGCAAATTCAACGAAAGCAGCTCGGGAGATCTGATCTGCACGAATTTCGTATATGAAACGAATCGGGCGCAGGCCGAGGGAGTCCGTTCGGAGCAATACACGCTCGGCTTTGCCGTCAAGGGTGATGGATGGATCAAGAGCGGCGGGAGAAGCGATCCTTTTTTGCAGGGCTGTGTGTTTCTCATTCCGAGAAGCCTTTCCTTTTCCATCGACGGCGAAGGGGAGCTTTGCTATTTTTATCTGCATTTTCACGGGCGCCGCGCAGGCGAGCTGGCTCTTCGCGTCGGCGTGACGGACGAGGTGCGCGTGTTTGACAAGACCGAGCATTACGCGCGCATTCTCGACTTTGCCTTCGACTGCCTGCACAAGGCAAGCTCGGACAATCTCGACATTTTCAGCGAGGCGGTTTTGCTGTATATCTTAGGGCATTTGGAAAACGGACGCCACGAGAGCGGCGGGCTCGTTGCCGAGATCGTCTCGAGGATCAACGAGCGCTTTTCCGATCCGCGTTTTTCTCTGTCCGCGCTGGCAGACGAGATCGGCTACGATCCGAAATACCTTTCCTCTTTGTTCAAGAAGAAAAAAGGGATTCCCTTCACGCGCTATCTGCGCGATCTGCGCATCCGACACGCGGTATTTTTGATGGAGCAGGGCGTTTTGAGCGTGAAGAACATTGCCATTTTGTCCGGCTTTGGCGACGCGCTGTATTTTTCCAAAATCTTCAAGGAAACGATGGGCGTCTCCCCGAAAAGCTATCTTGAGCGCTTGGAAAAGGGCTGATCGGCCTTCGCGCTTGTCAGATTCGTTTGATATACACTTTTTTCTTTGCTTCTTTTGCATATTGGATCAAGGACTCTGTTCCCTTGCTGTTTCCATCCCAAAAGCAAATGACTTTGTGGCATACGGCTACCATCTGCTTATTTCTGATCGGGCCGGCCGCTCTGCCAAATTGTTTCCAATCCGGCAAATATCGCTTGACGGGAAAGCCGTTTTCTTTTGCAAACCTTTCTCCCAAAAGATCCGCTCCCTTGCATCCTCCCGAAAGAATTGTAATTGGATCGCCGTTGTTCATTTCTTCCAAGCACGAAAGGATATATTCCTTGGCCTCTTCATAATTGGAATAGACCCTGCTCCCCGCTATTATCACGTATACTTCCATTATTTCACCCCTTCAAAGGGATATTATATTCCATTGCAACCAAAAATGCAATCATAATCGGTTATATAAATGAACCAATTTTGAGCATATTATTGTAGTAGGAGATGATATGATGTTCAAAATTGATAACGAGTTTAAATCTGCCAACGTTCCTCGTACCGTTCGTTTTACCGAAGCTCTGTTCGAGAAATTGAATCAAACGGCGGCAGAAAACGACATTTCTTTTAATCTGCTCGTTTTACAGTGCTGTAAATACGCTTTGGAGCATCAAGAGCGAAAAGAAGAAAAATAACGCTGAGCGGGAGAGCTTTTTGACAGCTCTCCCGATTTTTTTTGCAAAAAACAAGGCGCACTTCGAAGGAAGTGCGCCTTGCGGCTAATTTTTTGCCTTATTTCTCTTCGCCGTACAGCTTTTCGAGCTTCACGAGCTTCTCGTAGCGCTCTGCGGCGGCTTCCTCGGCCTGACGGAACAGCATCTCCGCACGGGCGGGATCCTGCTGTGCCAATCTGGCGTAACGGGTCTCGGACTTGATGAAGTCCTGATAGGAAGCGCTGGGTGCCTTGGAGTCGATGACGAGCTTCTTCTCGGCGGCGGGGTTATAGCGGAACATCTGCCAATAGCCTGCCTCGACAGCCTTCTTCATTTCGACCTGGCAGTTTGCCATCGTTCCCTTGATGCCGTGCATTTCGCAGGGAGCGTAGCCGATGATGAGAGAAGGTCCGTTGTAGGCCTCTGCCTCGGTCAGAGCCTTGAGGAGCTGATTCATATCAGCGCCCATGGCGACCTGTGCCACGTAGACGTAACCGTAGGACATAGCGATCTCGGCAAGGTTCTTCTTGCTGATGGCCTTACCGGCAGCAGCGAACTGAGCAACCTGACCGATGTTGGAGGACTTGGAAGCCTGTCCACCGGTGTTGGAGTAAACCTCGGTATCGAATACGAAGACGTTGACGTTCTCGCCGGTAGCCAGGACGTGGTCAGACCGCCAAATCCGATGTCGTAAGCCCAACCGTCACCACCGAAGATCCAGACGGACTTCTTGTTCAGGTAG
>JAZRZQ010000037.1:0-4475 GCA_045601445.1 Eubacteriales bacterium
CTTCCGGCGGCTCTTCCGGCGGCTCTTCCGGCGGTTCGCTCGATGGCGCGATCACGACGCCGATCATTCCCTTCTAAAAGCAAAAACAAGGAAGACCATTTTACAACAAAAAAAGAAGCACGAACTGTGGCACCTGCGATCGCAGGTGCCACAGTTATATTCGCCTACGGCGACGTTCTATTGCTTCGCAGTATGATTCGGCTTGCGCCGAGTGATATTCGCTTCGCGCGTTGAAACGGCAAAAATGTAGTGCTTATCAAGAAAATAGGGCAGAGAAAATTACAATTCTCTGCCCTTTTCCTGTTGGTAAACGCATCCTGCTCTATCGCAGACGCTCATTTTGTGCTTCTTTTTGTTTTACAGAACCTTGGAAAGAAACTCCTTCAAGCGGGGATGCTTCGGGTTCTTGAAAAATTCCTCGGGGGGTGCTTCCTCGGCAAGGATGCCCTCGTGCATAAACATAATGCGAGTGCCGACCTCGCGAGCAAAGCCCATTTCGTGAGTGACGACGACCATCGTCATTCCTTCCTCGGCAAGATCCTTCATCACCGCGAGCACTTCCCCGACCATTTCGGGGTCAAGAGCGCTGGTCGGCTCGTCAAAGAGCATCACCTCAGGCTCCATGGCAAGCGCGCGAACAATGGCAACTCTTTGCTTCTGACCGCCCGAAAGCTTGGAAGGATACTCGTCCTTCTTGTCAACCAGATCAATGCGGCGAAGCAGCTCGATTGCCTTAGCCTCGGCCTCTTCCTGCGTTTTCAGCTTAAGCTGAACGGGAGCGAGCGTGAGGTTTTGGAGAACGGTGAGGTTGTTGAAGAGATTAAAGTGCTGGAACACCATGCCCATTTTTTGACGGGCAAGGTTGATGTCGATGCGGGTTTCTTCGGTCAAAGCACGCAGAGAGGCGCGAAAATCTTTTCCCTCGTGCTTCTTGAGAAGCGCTTCGGAAACGATCTTTTCCACCGCCTGCTCATCGGAAAGGCCCGTTTGCAAAAGCGCGCGATAGGTTTTTCCCTGACGGATCAGATCGGGATGGAGATAGGGGTCGACGCTGTTGATGAGGTCGTCACCAAACCAGATCTCGCCGCGGGTCGGCTCTTCGAGAAGATTCATACAGCGAAGCAAGGTGCTTTTGCCGCTGCCCGACGGGCCGACGATGACCACGCGCTCGCCGCGCTCGATCTCACAGCTGATGCCGCGAAGAACCCTGACCTCACCGAAATTCTTGTAGACGTTCTTAACGCTTATCACTGGCACGCAACCTCCTTTCGATCTTCTTGATCGCAAAGGTCAGAAGATAGACGATGGCAAGGTAGAACAGCGCCGCGACGCTCATCGGGACGAGGTAGCTTGCCATATTGTTACCGGAGCCGATGATCTTGGCCGCCATAGTCAGATCGTACATACCGATCATACTGACGATAGAGGTTTCCTTGATGAGGGCGATCAATTCGTTTCCGATGGTGGGAATAACGTTTTTGATGGCCTGCGGAATGACGATCTTGACCATCGTTGTACCCGAGGTCAAGCCCAGAGCGCGGCCTGCCTCGGTCTGACCGATGTCAACCGAGAGGATGCCTGCGCGGATGTTCTCTGCCACGTATGCGCCCGAGTTGACACCGAAGGCGATGATGGCCGTCACCACCTCGGGGAAGCCGCGGAAGGTGAAGATGACGTAGAACATAATAAAAAGCTGCAGGGCCATCGGCGTTCCGCGGATGATGGTGATGTAGATCTTGCAGAGCGCCTTGGGGAAGCGATTCCACTTGGAATCGGGACGGATGGTGACCAGCGCGACGAGCGTACCCAAAACAAGGCCCAGCACCGCGGCGGCAACCGAGATCAGCGCGGTGATCCAAAGGCCGTGAAGCAGGGCTTGAATATATTCCGCCGTGCTGAACAGCTCGATCACGCGACTAAAAAAATTCATCATAATACTATCTCATTTCAGTCCGATTTTCGCAAAAAGAACGATGCCGTAGCACCGTTCTTTTCTGTTCGGCGTTTGTTTTTATTTTGCTTCCAGACCCATGTGCTGCATCACGAGCTTTTCGACCTGAGAGGTGCCGTCTTCGCCCTTCTTCATCATCTCCTCGAGAACAGAGTTGATGGCGTTGAGCAGCTCGGTGTTGCCCTTCTTAACGCAGATGGCGTACTGCTCCTCTACGGGAGCGTCCTCAGCGTCGGTCTCGCCTGCGTAGTACAGGGGCAGGCACTTGAGAGCGGAGTTCTTGGAAACGATGAACTGTGCGGGCAGCTCGTCAATGACGACCACGTCAACCAGATTGGAGCTGATGCCGTCTGCCGCGAGCTGGGCGTTGTCAAAGTTCTTCAGTTCTGCACCGCTGTCCTTGAGAAGACCGTCAAAATCCTCGCCGGTGATCTCGCCGTTGACGTAGATCCAACCGGTAGTGTCGGTCTGAGTGCCGATCTTTTTGCCCTTGAGGGCTTCCCAAACGATGTACTCCTGACCGTCCTTGGTCTTGGTCTCAATGTCGGCAGAAGCGGCATAGATCACGTACTGAACGGAGGTGTAGTAGGGAGTGGAAAAGTCGACCTTTTCCTTTCTTTCGTCGGTGATGGTGATGCCGGCGGCACCTGCGTCACAAACCTTACCTGCCTCGACGTTGTCGATGATGGCGGAAAATTCGACGTTTTCAAATTTTACTTTCTTTCCGAGCTTGTCGCCGACCTTGTTCATAATCTCAACGTCAACGCCCTTGATCTCGGTACCAACGTAGTACTCGAAGGGAGCGAAGAAGGCGTTGGTGTGAACGATGATCTCATCCGTAGCACAAGAGGTGACAGAGACGAGGCAAGCGAATAACATCAGACCGGAAAGGCACAAAGCAAGAATCTTTTTCATGGTTTTTCTCCTTTTAATCTTTTTTTGCCTGAGTCTACATATTATCATACACCCATCAAGCCAATTCGTCAAACCTTTTTTTCATTTTTTGTGTTTTTTTGGAAAAAAGAGGGCTTGGGAGCATAAAAAACCGATCGCGGGCATAAGGTAGGAGCAAAAGGAGGCGAAACCGATGAAAAAGACTCTTCGCATCGTATGCGTGATGCTTGTGCTGACGATGCTCTGCTCCTCGCTCTGTCCCGCAGCGGCCGCCGAAGCCGTTCCGATCGCCGTGACCGCGGCGCAGACGGAGCTGAAATTAAACTGCCGCAGTGCCATTTTGATCGAGCAAACGACCGGAAGGGTGCTTTACGAAAAAAACCCTTCGGAAAAGCTGCCGATCGCGAGTGTGACGAAAATTATGACTCTGCTTTTGGCCATGGAGGCGCTGGAGGCGGGCACGATCCGATTGGATCAGAGCGTTCCCATCAGCGAAAACGCCGCTTCGATGGGCGGCAGTCAGGTTTATTTAGAGCCGGGCGAGGAGATCTCGCTTCACGAGATCCTCAAGGCGGTGTTCGTATCCAGCGCCAACGACGGTGCGGTCGCTCTGGCGGAGCTGATCTCGGGCAGTGTGGAGAGCTTTGTGGCGCTGATGAACGAAAAGGCCGCCGCCCTTGGGATGCACGACAGTGTGTTCTACAATCCGACGGGACTGGACGACGGCGAGACCAACCTTTCCACGGCGCACGACGTGGCGCTGATGTCGGCAGCTCTTTGCCGCTTTGAGAAGGTGAAGGAATACTCGACCATCTGGATCGACTCGATTCGCGGCGGCGCATTTTCCCTTGCCAACACCAACAAGCTCATCCGTTTTTATCGGGGTGCGACGGGATTGAAAACCGGCTCGACCGCCAAGGCGAAATACTGTCTTTCCGCAACGGCAGAGCGCGAGGGTCTCAGGCTCTGCGCCGTGGTGCTGGCGGGAGAGACGAGCCAAGACCGTTTTCAAGCGGCCAAAACGCTTCTCGATCACGGCTTTGCAGGCTGGGCATATTACGAGCCGAAGACGCTTAGCCTTCCGCAGATCCCGATCACGGGCGGAAAAGAAAAGAGCGTCGGCACGAGAACGACCGCGGGCGGCATCCTTTTGGCGAAGGCCGATTCGGTCGGACTGGAATGCAGGATCACACCCGCCGAGGAGTTAAAGGCACCCGTCGAGGCGGGGCAGGTGGTGGGCACGGTGCAATACTGCAAGGGGGAAAGCGTGGTTCACGAGGTTCCCCTGTTTGCCGAAAAAAGCGTGGAGGCGCTCGGCTTTTCCGATCTGTTTCGACTGCTTCTTCGCTTTTTGATGACAGGCCAATGCGAATAAAGACCCTCATGCGTACCTGCCGTAGAGCAGGTACGCAACGAAATTTGCCCTTACGGGCAAGTGAAATCGCTTCGCGGTGAAATATTTGCTTTGCAAATGTGAAATGTCCGCTTACGCGGACGTGGGCAAATTTCATTTCACATCGAGCAGGGCGAGATATTTCACAATGTGCGTTAGCACATTATTTCACGTTTTGCAAAAGCAAAACATTTCACGATATGCTTTTTTCCTGTCGGTAAGCGTTGTTCCATCAGA
>JAZRZQ010000038.1:0-3143 GCA_045601445.1 Eubacteriales bacterium
TGTGAAAGTGTCATAGTGGGTTATATACTTTGAGAAAGGTAAATATTTGTCGAAAAGCAACCGATTCTTTTTCGGCTTGTGAAGTGAAGTTTTTGCTAACGCAAAAGTGAAGTTGCTCACTTTGTTCACAGTGAAGTTTGGTCTTGCTGACCAAGTTAAGTTAAGTTTGCCCATTTCGCCGTAGGCGAAACTTCACTGTCCGCAGGACAACTTCACTATCGTAGATAACTTCACTTGCCCGAAAGGGCAAACTTAGTTGAGGCGCACTTCCTTACGGAGTGCGCCTCGAGGGTGTTCTTTTTACTTTTAGCCTTCGTACAGCTCCGTCAAAAGCTGCACGTGGCGCTGAGCGATCTTTTCATCGGCGTTGCAAAGTAATATTCAGTTTTTCCAAACGTTCTTTCATTTTGATTTCTCCTTTTATTGGTTACTTTTTTCGATCTCTTGTGCCCGGTAACGGCCAATGCCTGCGATCAGCTTCAGAAGCTCGGTGCGCACCGCCTCGGGGAAGGTGGACATCACGCGGAAGGTCTCGAAAGCGAGGGTGCCGGAATAGACGATCTCGGAAAGTCCCTCCACGAAGCCCTGCCAGTTGCAGACGTGCTCATCGGCATTGGAAAGGCAGGAATACGGAAGCACGTACTGATCCTCGTGACCGTTGTTGTCGTGAACGTGCAGAATGGTCAGTCTCGGGCCCATGGCCTTGATAAATTCCTTGATATTCCGATGGGTCAAAACGGCATGTCCCACGTCGAAGCAGAAGCCGAAACAATCGCCGCCCGCTTCTTCGTTCAAAAGATCGATCATACGGCAGGAGGTCTCCGCATCGGTAAATCTGCCCTCCTCGATGCGGCCTGCACGGCGGGCAAAAAGGTTCTCCAGACAGATCTTGACGCCCCGATACTTTTTGATCACGGGGATCAGACTGCGGTAAATAGCAAGATTCAGCTCCCATTCCGCCTCCTTGGTAGCGGCAGCGGTGGGATGCACCACGATGGCGGGGCAATTTACGTATTCACAAAGGGCAAAGCACTTATCCAGCGCCATCATAATGTGAGCGTTGATCTCGTCCTGATCCTTGTGCCATACGGGGAAGGGGGCGTGCATTTGGGGAATGGCAACCCCGTTGCCTCGGAGGCCTCCTTCAAGGGTGTGAAAAAGGCAAGGAACTCATCCAGCGGCTTATCGAAAACCGTGGGGAAAATGCGAATAATCTCTTCCTTTCGTCTTGCTTTTCAGAATCGGTTATGATACATTATTCATAGATAAAAAAGGAGTCAAACGTTATGATCGCATATCAAAAACGAAATTTGATCGAAGCTCCCCTGCCGCGTGCAGTCAAGCTTCTGGGAAAAACCAAAGACAGACGTGATCCCTTCCTTTACGAAAGGGTCTTTTCCGATTTTGCCAAAGAAACGGTCTATCGGGAAGCGGTCAGTGCATTTCGCACCAAGGCTGACGACGATGAACCTATGGGTCTTTGGCAGGGTGAATTCTGGGGAAAATGGGTCATCAGCGGCTGCGAGGTATACAAAGCCTGCGGCGACATTGCGCTGAAAAACTTTTTGATCCAAAGTGCCTACGAAGTAATGTCCTTCGCACGGGAAGACGGTTACATCGGCAGTTATAAGAATTCCCTGAACGTCTTTGCCACTCCCGAATATATCAACTGGAACGTTTGGTGCAGAAAATACACCCTTTGGGGTCTGCTTTCCTGTCACGAGATCTCCCGTGACCCCGAGATCTTGAAATTTGCCGCAAGACTCGCCACCCATCTGTTCGAGGAACTGAAGGAAAACGGCATTCGCCTCGGCGATACGGGCACTTTTCTCGGTTTGCCCAGTTGTTCCATCTTAAAGCCTCTTTTGCTCCTGTACCGTTACACGGAAAACGAGGCCTTTTTCGTCTACGCCAAAGAGATCGTTGCGGAGTTTGAGGACCCGAGCAGCCGCACCCCGCTTCTGATCGAAAACGCCATCTCCGAAAAGCCCTTCCACCTCTGGAAGGAAGAACCCTTCTCGTGGGCAAAGGTCTATGAAATGACCTCCTGCTACGAAGGACTGGCAGAATATTACCGACTGACAGGGGATGACAAATATCTCGCCGCCTGCGAGGGCTATGCGAAAATTTTGGAAACGCGCGAGAAAAACCTGGTGGGCAGTGCAGGCTTTAACGATATGTTTGCAAACGCCGCAGACGAGATCAACGCCATTTCCGAGCCCTGCGACTCCATTCATATCATGCGCCTTTACAAGGAGCTGTTTATGCTGACGGGCAAGGCGGAATACATGGACGCCTTCGAACGCATTTTCTACAACGCCTTTCTGGCGGGCGTATTCCGCGACGGCAAATGGGGCGCACGCGGTGTCCGCGGTGCGGGACGGCATTTTTTCGTGGAAAGTCAGGCGAAATTTACCCACAATCACTGCTGTGTCAACAATATGCCCCGCGCCTTCATCACCATGCAGGAAAGTGCCGTCATGAAGCGTGGAAACACAATCCTGATCAATCTGTACGAAGCGATCCGCTACGAAGATAAAGAGGTAAAAATTGAGATCGGCGACGGATATTTTACTTCGGGAAAGGTCTCGGTTTCCGCTTTTTGCAAGACGGACGGACAGATTCTTGCTCTGCGCAATCCCGTCTGGAGCGAAAAGACCCTTCTTTGCGGCAAAGTCCTTTCGGAGAAGGGTTACTCGGAGGTGCCTTTAAAGCAAGGAGAAAACCGTTTCTTGCTGGAATTCGATATGACCCCAAAGATCCATCCTTTTGCGAAAGAAATCACCCGTCACAGAGATGCCAAAACCCGTATGTACCGCAGATTTCTCACCCAAAATCATCCCTACGCCTCGGTACCCGACGAGATCTGGCTAGAAAAGGCGCGATGCACCGTCACCCGCGGGCCGCTCCTTCTCTGTAAAACGAAGCTTTTGGGCACTGCGGAAAAGGAAATATTCGGTGCCGATCGGATCGACGAAGCTTTCACCGTAACGGCGATCGAAACACCGCGTGAGGACTGCTTCTTCTGCGGAAAGATCACCTTCGCCAAAGAGTCCCGCTCCTTTACGGTGGCGGTCTGCGACTACGCCTCTGCAGGCAGTGAAAAGCTTGAGGACGACCGTTTCTTCAGCATTTATTTTTAA
>JAZRZQ010000039.1:0-5339 GCA_045601445.1 Eubacteriales bacterium
AGAAAGGTAAAAATATATCCCGATAATCCTAACGATATACGTAGCTATCTTTCAATATCCAAGCTTAAGATCATAAATGAATTTGAAACAGATCACGCATACGTAACGGTCAGCACAAAAGCCTCCCTTGTGTAAAGGGAGCCTTTTTTAGTTCACCGATACCTTATCAATTTTCCTGACAAGCACTGCTTTTGTAGACACAAAAGCAAAATACGGCATACCTCTTCCGAGATATACCGTATTCTTGCAAAACTGTCCTTTAGAGTTACTCTCTAACGGTTTGCTCTTTTTTCGTTTGATCTGTTATTGCAACAGCTCGACGGGGAATCCGGAATCCTCCAGACGCTTCAGGAGTTCTTCCAGATCCAGCGTAGCGCCAAATTGCTCCGGATCGCGAAGCTGCTTGGAAGCATCCGGCTCGGAGAAGCTTTGGGCCTCGCGCAAGGCAACTTCCATTTGAACAGAGACAAGAGAACGATCCTTCTGCTTCAAGTCAACGATGTAGCGAAACTCCTCTTCTCCGGTTTTCTCGACGATATAAACGAGCTTGCTGTCAAGATAATCGGAAAATTCCTCGTCCTTCATCTCCTTTTTGGCGTCCTCGGCAAGGGAAAATTCGAATTGGCACTTATCCTCGGAGACAACAAGGTTGATGTTGAGCGCATCCATTCCTTCGATGTGAACCTTGCCCTCGGCTGTCATTTCATCGCCCTCGCAGGAGCCCTGCAGGGTGAAGGAAAGCTCGTCGGAATCGTCGGCAGTCAGTTCGATCACAAGCTGTTCTCCGTTGAAGAAGAAGAGGACTTCGCCGTCGGACTCATCATCAAACAGATGAACACCCATGGTTTGATTGTTCGCGGCGATATACTCGACCACCTGAATTGCCTCTTCGCCCTCGCTCTCCGATCTCATTTCGGAAGCAAGCTCCTTGACCGCATCGACCAGATCGTTGTAATCGGGAACCTCGTCACCGAACAGACCCGCGTCACGGAAATCGTTCCAAGCCTTGGCAAAGGCCTTGTCATCCTCCATTTCAAAGGAGATCGCACGAATGGCAGCGGCAAGGCTGGCATCGGTGATCTCGTAACGGAGCTCGTAGCAGGAGATCTCGTCGGAATCCAACTCGATACCGCCCTTTTCCAAGCGAATCTCACCGGCGGGAAGCTCCTTTGCCAGAATGGCAGTATAGCGGGAGAAGAGATCGGCGATCACTTCCTCGTCGGGAAGCTCGTCGTAATGGATATCGTTAAAATTGACCCCCTCGGAGAGCTTCAAGGAAGAATCGCTCAGGCCGGGAAGGGACAGATACAGCTGATCGGCCGCCATATTCACCAAAAGCTTTGCGGCAATCAGCTCGGTCTCGTTTGCCTTGATGCCGATCACGCTGTGAACGGCGTCGCGGTCGGAATTGGTATCCAAATCAACGGAAAGCTTTAGGCTGTTGATCCAGGCGATCAGCTCAGTCAGCTCGGCGGATTCTGCACCGTTTGCGTGGAGAAGCTCCTTGACGAAATTCTCGTCGGCGTGAACCGAAGCGGAAAGCGTGCTGCCGTTTTTCACTTCTTCCTTCAGGTCGGCAAGATAGGCGGCATAAGCCCCCTTGACCTCCTGCTTGACAGAAGTAAGACGGTGCTCGGATACGTACTCATAATAGCGCTCGGGCGTGGAGAAGCTGCGGAGAGCAAAGCCGTAGATCGCCTCCCAGAAAATGACTCCGACAAGCAGAATTGCAATCAAGGGCAGAGCGATGCAAAGCCCGATTACCTTGCCCTTCTTTTTCTTCGGGGGCTCTTCCTTGCGGGAGATGCCGCTGGGAACGAACGCCGCCATACCGGATTGAGAGGTTGGAGCGGGAGAAGCCGCCGTCTGCTCGGGAGCGGGGGTCGGTTCGGCGGGCTTTTGTGCTTGTACGGTGCGGGTAAAGCCGCAGACGGGACATTTCATTTCGTCTTCGCGAAGCTCTTTTCCGCAAATGGGACAGGTAAACATATTCAGCCTCCTTATCATAGCAAAAAACTTGTTGCAGCAGAAAAAGCCGCTACTTTGATTGTATGCAAAAAGCCGAATTCTGTCAAGTGACAGATTTCGACAATCAGAACCTTCATACTCATAACGAAAAGCCAATCAAAAAATCTGCACAAGGCAAACACAAGGGTCGAAAGGAACGAAACGGCGTGTTTTGGAAAGCGATTGATGCAAGATGCAATATTTTTTCACCACTCCCCTTCGATCGTCTTGACACAACGAAAAAAATATGCTAAAATATAGCATAATGTAAAAACTGAATAATGGTAGAGAAAACAATGGATCTAGCTGTCTGCAGAGAAGGCTGGATTCATTTTGCTTTTCAGCCGCAAATTGAACCGGATACAAAAAGGAGACAAAATGATGGAAGTTCAACTTCAGGAGCTTATTGAGCAGATCAAAAAGGACGGTGCGCAGGCCGCCGAGGCGGAAGCGACGGCCATCGTCGAAGAGGCAAAGTCAGAGGCCGAAAAGATCATCGCCGATGCACAGGCACAGGCAAACAGAATATTAGCCGATGCAAAAGCCGAAACAGAGCGAATGACGAAATCCGGCGAAGATGCGATTCGTCAAGCGGGGCGCAATCTGCTGATTTCTTTCAGAGAAAGTGTAACAAGAGAGCTGAAAGCGATTGTTGGAGAAAACGTTACCGCTGTATATTCTTCGGATGCATTGGCAGAGCTGATCGTCAGCATTGTTGAAAGCTGGGCCAAAATGCCTGATGCAGAAGATATCACGGTGATTTTGAACACGCAGGACCTTAATAAATTGGAAGAGACCTTGCTTGCTGCTCTGAAGGGCAAGATGCTAAAGGGGGTCACCTTGAAGGCGAACGATCAATTCGACGGCGGATTCCGAATTGCCGCAAATAACGGCGGCGTCTGTTACGATTATTCGCCGGAAGCAGTTGTGGATATGCTTTCAAATTACCTTAGCCCCAAGGTTACCGAGCTGTTAAAAGAGGCGAAGCAATAACTATGGCTGAGTATTATTTCATATCGCAGTTGCCGTCTTTGGATGGAATCGGTGAGAATACCCCTCTTCCGATGACCGAAGATCGCTTTTCAGAGCTTTGCAAACGATACTTGGGAAAAAGATCGCTGGAGATGATGAAACAGCTCACGCTATCGCCTTCCAGGAGTGTTGAGTGCTCAGGTTCCGCTTTGATCGACACCTGGAACGAAAGCGAGAGAAGCCTTCGGTTTGCGCTTGGCAAAGTTCGGGCGGAGAAAATGAAGAAAGCCTTTGACACGGAAAACAGATTCTTTTCTGCTGAACATATCAAGGCGGCGAATGCGGCAGTAGAAATCGAAAATCCGATGGAAGCAGAAAAATATTTAAACAGTTACCGCTTGGCGATCTTGGAAACGCTAAGGCCTATGGATAACTTCTCCGAGGATTACATCTTCTATTACGGACTAAAATTAAAACTGCTTCTTCGCATCAGGCGCTTTGATGCCAAAAGCGGAGAAACAGCATACAAAAACATATACGACTCCATTTTAAACGGAGATCGGGTGGAGGCAAAACAATGACCGAAAACAAAGGAAAGGTAGTAAGCATAAACGGAAACTTAGTGTCGGTACAATTTGACGGAAACGTTTCCATGAATGAAATATGCTATGTTTTCGTGGGAAACTGTGCCCTGAAAAGCGAGGTAATCCGGATAAAAGGCAACGTCGCGCAAGTACAGGTTTATGAAATGACCGACGGCATCCAATGCGGAGATCCGGTGGAATTTACGGGAGATATGCTCTCGGCAGAGCTCGGTCCCGGATTGCTCGGTCAAATCTATGACGGACTGCAAAATCCGCTTCCCGCTTTAGCAGAGCAGGCCGGTTGGTTTTTGGAAAGAGGAATTTATGCAGACGGATTGAATTCGGAAAAGAAATGGGAATTCACGCCGACGGCAAAGATCGGAGACGTCGTTCGCGCCGGTGAACACATCGGCACCGTTCCCGAAGGCCCGTTTACACATAAAATTTTCATTCCCTTTCATCTGCTCGGAAGCTACACGATAAAATCCATTGCCGATCAGGGCGAATACACCGTGAAAGAAACGATTGCGGTGGTGAGTGATGAACGAGGCCGCGAAATCCCCATAGCCATGTCGTTCAAGTGGCCTGTTAAACGTGCGGTAACGTGTTATCGCGAGCGGTTAGCACCGGTGGAAACAATGGAAACCAAGGTGCGACTGATCGACTCCTTCTTTCCGGTAGCAAAAGGCGGCACCTATTGCACGCCCGGCCCGTTTGGCGCGGGCAAAACCGTTCTGCAGCACACCACATCAAAATATGCGGACGTTGATATCGTTATCATCGCCGCTTGCGGCGAACGTGCGGGCGAGGTTGTCGAAACGCTGACTGAGTTTCCGGAGCTGACAGACCCCAAAACGGGGCGTTCTCTTATGGAACGAACCATTATTATATGTAACACCTCCTCTATGCCGGTTGCTTCCCGTGAAGCTTCGGTTTACACCTCGGTAACGCTTGCAGAGTATTATCGGCAAATGGGACTTCACGTTCTTTTACTCGCAGACTCCACCTCCCGCTGGGCGCAGGCACTTCGCGAAATGTCCGGCAGACTGGAAGAAATCCCCGGAGAAGAGGCTTTCCCTGCCTATCTTGAATCCTATATTGCGGCTTTTTACGAAAGAGCAGGCTACGTCCTCTTGCCGGACGGCAGTACCGGCTCCGTTACCATTGGCGGCACGGTCTCCCCTGCCGGCGGCAATTTTGAAGAGCCCGTAACGCAGGCGACCTTAAAGGTTGTCGGTGCTTTTCACGGTCTTTCCCGCGAGCGTTCGGACGCGAGAAAATATCCTGCCATTGACCCGCTGATCTCTTGGTCAAAATACAGCAGTGTGATTGACGGTGCAAAGCTGGAATTTTGCAAGCGCATTCTTCATCACGGCGATGAGATCGGCTCTATGATGAAGGTCGTCGGTGAAGAAGGAACTGCTCTTTCGGATTACATCACCTACTTAAAATCCGAAATGCTCGACGCTGTTTATCTGCAGCAGAACTCCTTTGATTTGGTCGAGGCAAACTGCTCACGAACACGTCAGCGCTATGTTACCGATAAGCTCGTATCTGTTTTGGGCAGTGATTATGCTCTTGGGAATAAAGACGACGCGAGAGGCTTCTTTAACCGTATGCGTCAAAAATTCATCGATTGGAATTACACCGAGTTTGAGAGCGATGCGTTTCAAAGCGCAGAATCCGAGATTGACGAATGGTATCGCAAGGGTGGCGGCATATTAGCCCGAGCGACCGAAAAGCTGTTAAAGGACGGTGAATGAGAGTGAATAAAGT
>JAZRZQ010000040.1:0-2351 GCA_045601445.1 Eubacteriales bacterium
CGGAATGAATCAATAAGAATTTGACGGGGGTTGCCGATGCGAACAAAACGAGTTGTGGTCGTACCTTATGATGAAGCATGGAAAAATGCTTTTGAAGAAATCAAGACTGAGATTGAAGCTGAAATCGGCGATTTAATCATCGGCATTGAACATGTCGGAAGCACCTCTGTCGAAGGAAAGTCTGCGAAGCCTTGTATTGATATCGATGTGATTATCAAGGATTATTCGGCATTTGGCGAGATTGTCAGAAAGCTTGGAGTAATTGGATATATCCACGAAGGCGACCTCGGCATCAAGGACAGAGAAGCCTTCAAATACGCGGACAAACCCCATTTGATGTTGCATCATTTATATGTGTGTCCGCAGGATTCGGAGGAATTACGCCGCCATATTACATTCAGAGATTTTCTGCGCAAAAATCCCGAGGCGGTCAAAAAGTACAGTCGGGTAAAGGAAACGGCGGCACAGCTCTTTCCCGACAGCATAGATCAGTATATCGAATATAAATCGCCGTGCATTGAAGAACTGTATAAAGAATGCGGTTTGAAATAAACAGATTCCAATGACCGAACAGTTTGGAAAATAAGTATTTGACGAGGTGAGGAAATGCTTGAATTGTATGAACCTCATATCGAGGACTTGTGGTTTAAGGAAAAAATGATGGATGATGAGCAGACGATGGCTTACAATCACGCCTATGGAGGTACAATCCCGTTTCCAAAAGAAAAATGGACAAATTGGCATCAACGATGGATTACAGACCACAGCGGAAAGCGTTTTTACAGATACATTCAGGATAATGATGCTTTCGTTGGTGAGGTAGCATATTATTTTGACGAAGAAAGACAGATTTACATTGCTGATGTCGTTATTTACGCTCCGTATCGTGGAAAAGGATATGGTCGCAAGGCGTTACAGCTTCTATGCGAAATTGCAAAAGAAAACGGCATAAAGGAACTCTATGATGATATCGCCATTGACAATTCTTCTGTTGAATTGTTCCTCAAATGTGGATTTGAGGAAGTGCTGCGAAGTAACGAGTATATTTTAGTAAAAAAAGAATTGTGGAATTAACAAATCTAATTTTCAGTGCAAAACAATGAAAACAATTTACACAAGTGAGAGAAAAGCATGGCGCGAGTGGCTTGCCGAGCACTTTGAAACGGAAAGTGAGATTTGGTTCGTTTTTCCGATGAAGGAGTCGGGCGACAAGGCGCTTTCCTACAACGATGCGGTAGAAGAAGCTCTTTGCTTCGGTTGGATCGACAGCACCATTAAGCACATTGATCCCACGCACCGCGCACAGCGATTTACACCGAGAAAAAAGGGAAGTCCCTATTCGCGCCCGAACATAGAACGACTGATTTGGCTTGACGAACAAGGGCTGCTTCACCCAAGCATACGGGATGATGTGCTCCCCTTGATTCGTGCGCCGTATGTTTTCCCGACGGATATCATCGATGCCATAAAGAACGATGCCGTTGCATTTGAAAACTACAGGAAATTGTCCGAGCCTTACAAGCGCATTCGTGTCGCTTATATCGATGCGGCAAGAAAACGCCCCGACGAGTTCAAAAAGCGACTTGAAAGCTTTATCAAAAAGACGCGCGAAGGGAAATTGATTGTTGGCTACGGTGGAATCGATAAGTATTACGGATAAGATGAAAATTACGATTTGAAGGAGTATCGACATGCTTGAAAAGATGGCTGAATTTTTTGAAAATAGATTAAACGGATACGATGAACACATGATGACGGGCATTGAAGCGGCAGACGAGTTCTATCCGTTCACCGCAAGTCTGCTGCCGACAGCTAAAGGTAGCCGTGTTCTTGATTTAGGCTGTGGTACGGGTTTGGAGCTGGAAAAATATTTTCCGCTCTGTCCGTCAGCAAGGGTTACCGGCATTGACCTGTCCGAGGCAATGCTGAATGCGCTGAAAAAGAAATTCACGGATAAGGACATCACGTTGATCGTCGGCTCATATTTCGACGTTCCGCTGGGTGAGAACGTCTTTGACGCCGCCGTTTCCGTGGAAAGCTTGCACCACTTCACAAAGGACGAAAAGATCCCACTTTATAAGAAACTGCACACCGCGCTGAGGGCGAACGGCTACTTGATTCTGACCGATTATTTTGCTGCCACCGATGATGAGGAACAGACGCACCGAAATAACCTGAACGCATTGAAAGCGGAGCAGGGAATCCGCGATGACGAGTTTTATCACTATGATACACCGCTCACCGTACAGCACGAAACCGAAGCACTGCTTGAGGCTGGATTTGCATCGGTTCAAGTGCTGAAATCTTGGGGCGCGACGTATACGATCAAGGCGGTTAAATGATTTCATTTG
>JAZRZQ010000041.1:0-15375 GCA_045601445.1 Eubacteriales bacterium
ATAATATCACTGAAACTGCAAGTTTCAATATCACTTTGCGTGATAACGCAAAATATCACTGTGAGACCTGTCTCACAATATCACTTAATATTCTTATTTTTGAGATAGGTTAGTTTGAAAAATATGTACTCCCGTTACGCATATTTGAAAGTATGTAACCCACTATGACACTTATCTGTCGAAAGTGTCGTTTTCTTTTTGTATAGAAAAACGGAGACAACTTCTTTACGAAGTGTCTCCGCTCGGCTTCGCTTTTTTTGTTTCCCTACTTTCTTTTGAAAAAGAAAGGAAGCAAAGAAAACCGTACTTTCTTTTGAAAAAGAAAGTAGGCAAAGAAAACTTTAAACTCGCATTTACTTTAAAATAAAACCTAACTTCCGCAGCCCGATAATCTGCTTTATGAAAAAGTACGCAAAGTCTTCCTTTCTTTTGAAAAAGAAAGGAAGCAAAGAAAACTTTAACTCGTATTTACTTTAAAATAAAACCTAACTTCCGCAACCCGATAATCTGCTTTATTAAAAAGTAGGCAAGGAAAACTTTAACTCGGGGGGCTTTTCCCTTCAATATAATCAATCTCTCGCAGCATTGCGGGATCTCGTTTCATTCAATCCGACAAAAAATCGCGCCGCAGCTTTTGCAGGATTCGTTTTTCCTCGCGGGAGACCTTGACCTGCGTCAAGCCGAGCAATCGCGCAGTTTGCTCCTGCGTGAGTCCCTTATAATAGCGCAGGCGAATCAAGGTCTCCTCCTGTTTTTCAAGAGAAGCAAGCGATTGCTCCAAGGCAATGGAGACAAAGGCGCACTCGATGTTGTCATCGCCGATGATCTTCTCGGGAGAAAAGCCCGTTTCCTCATCCTCCTCATAAAGAGACAGGGCAGGACGGGCAGATTCCATCGCCAGAACGGCCTTTTCCTCGTCGAGACCCGTTTCGCGGCAGACCGTTTCCATCGTCGGGGCTGTGCCGTTTTTCTTTTCATAATCCTCAATAAAGCGAAAGATCAGCGCGGCATTTTGCTTGGTTTCGCGGCTGATCTTGATCCAGCCGTCATCCCGCAGAAAGCGCTTGATCTCGCCCACGATCAGCGGGACGGCGTAGGTCGTAAAGCGACACTCACGCTCGGGATCGAAGCCGAGGATCGCCTTCATCATTCCGATCGTGCCGATCTGGATCAGATCCTCGGTTTCCACGCCCCTGCCCGCAAAGCGAAGCGCGATGCTTTTCACCAAGCCGAGATTGGTGGTGACGATGCTTTCGATCGCCGCCGCATCTCCCGCCTTGGCAAGGCCGAGGGTTTCGGCGTCGTGTATGTATGAGGTCATCCTAAGTGCTTGCGAACGATGATCTTGGTGCCCTTGGGAGAGGTTTTCAGCTTCATCGAATCGGAAAATGCCTGAATGATGGGAAGTCCCATTCCGCTTCGCTCCCCTTCCCGATCCGTCGTAAAGAAGGGCTGCATGGCTGCCTCCACGTCGGGGATGCCGCAGCCCTCGTCCTTGACGGCGATGGTTAAAACGCTCTTTTGGTCAAATTTCAATTCCAGCGTGATCGGGCAGTCTTTCCCGTCACGGCCACGGTAGGCGTGGACGACGGCGTTGGTCACGGCCTCGCTGACGATGGTTTTCAGATCCGCCAGCACGCTCGGCGTTACGCCAAGCTTCATCACAAAGCCCGCCGTGACGATACGTGCAAAGCTTTCGTTTTCGCCAAGAGCGGGAAAGCGAACGCGGGCGTAATTGATCGTACGATTCATAAGCTTCTCCTTTACAAATATTGGATCTGCAAGAGCTTTTCCACTCCCGCCAAGCGCAGGATCTTGACGATGGCTTCGGTGGGATTGACCAGAAGAAAGTCGATCCCCGCCTCCTTGGTTTTGCGCAGCCGTCCCAAGATGAGCCCGAGGCCCGAGGAATCCATAAAGCCCGTGGCGCTCAGATCCATCACCAAGCGCTCGATCTTCCCTTGTGACAGGGCGCGGTCGATCTGCTCACGGATGCCGATGGCGCTGTGGTGGTCGATCTCACCGCTGATGCGAACGACAAAATCGCCGTCTTTTTCTGCCGACAGATATCTCATACACGTCCATCCTTTCTTTTTCCTCATCAGCATAACACGGGCAAGTCAAAAAATCTGTCGTTTTTTGAGAGCAAATTGACTTTTTTTTACAATGAAGTTATAATGACAGTAGAAAAAAGGAGGGGTAGCAATGAAACTGATCTCTTGGAACGTAAACGGACTTCGCGCTTGCATGCAGAAGGGCTTTTTGGATTTTTTTAAGGCGGCCGATGCCGACCTTTTCTGCATTCAGGAAACGAAAATGCA
Organism: Eubacteriales bacterium; assembly: GCA_045601445.1. Taxonomy (GTDB): domain Bacteria; phylum Bacillota; class Clostridia; order Oscillospirales; family SIG627; genus RGIG5579. The sequence continues at coordinate 2,322 of JAZRZQ010000041.1, forward strand.
AGTGGGACAGGCCGAGGTGCCGACGGACGGTTATCTGCAATTCTGGAGCAGTGCCGAAAAGAAGGGCTACTCCGGAACGGCGATCTTTTCCAAGATCGAGCCGAGGCGCGTGCTGTACGGCATTGATGGGAAATACAGCGACGAGGGGCGCTTGATTACCTTGGAGTTTGAGGATTTTTACCTCGTCAATTCCTACACGCCCAACGCTCAGCCCGAACTGAAGCGGCTGGCTTATCGAATGGAATATGAAAACGATCTGCGCGCCTACCTTTCCTCGCTGGCCAAGGAAAAGGGCGTGGTTTTGTGCGGTGATCTGAACGTGGCGCACCAAGAGATTGATTTGAAGAATCCGAAGTCGAACGTCGGAAACCCCGGTTTTTCCGATGAAGAGCGAGGCAAATTTTCCGAACTTCTTGCCGCAGGCTTTACCGACAGCTTCCGTTTTCTCTATCCCGACAAAAAGGATGCCTACTCCTGGTGGAGCTACCGAATGAAGGCGAGAGAGAGAAACGTCGGTTGGCGGATCGACTATTTCGTTCTGTCGGATTCTTTGCAGGATCAGATCCGCGAGGCGTCGATCCTTCCTGAGGTGACGGGGAGTGACCATTGTCCCGTCTCGCTCGATCTTGCGCTGTCGTGAAGCGCCTTTGGAACACGCTTTCGCGACCTGTCGTTTGGATTTCGCTGCTGTGCTGCTTCCTGCTCCCTTTTGCACTGTCGCTGTTTTTCCGGGAAGCGCCCGAGCGGGACGAAATTGATTTTCCCGCCGTACGTGATGAGCTGCGTGCAGAGCTTGCACGCGCCGAGACAACTCTTGCCGAGACGCCCGACGAGGAGGTAATGCTTCGACAGCGCATCTTATTCTACGAGACGGCACTTCGCTTTGAGCTGGACGTATGGAGCAGTGAATTTTATTCGGAGGCAGCGAGCGTTTACGCCGAAGTGATGCGTGAATGGGAGATCCTTTTGGCCGATCCCGATCGGCGGGATTCGCCGCGCAGTCGCGCCTTGGGAGAAATGGAGGCCGCGCTTTGCTCGATTTTAGAAAGGCGCGACGAAAAGGCCTATCTTGCTTTTCAAAAAGAGCAACGCTTGAAGGAAGGAAAAAGCGAGGCAGAGGCTGAGCGGTGGATTTTGCAAGCATCGCTTCGCTTTGCGGCCAATGCCAACCCCGGCAAGCAGTTTTACGCAAGCGAGATCCTGCTTCTGCACGATTCGCTCTCTTGTGGGGTCAATCAATACGATCCGATCCGACAAGGAGAGGCGACGGATGAGAACGAACGAGCCCGCTTGGAGGCCATTTATGCCTATCGGGTCGCACAGCTTGAGAACGAACGCTTTGATCCCGTTCCCGCCAACTCCGAAACGCTGGAATGGGGCATCGAGTGGATGGGTCTGTTTTTGCTCATCCTTTCTCTCTTGATCGCAAAGCAAGAGATGTCCCTGCGGGAGGGGCTGGTCACAGCCGTCTCGCTTCTGCCGCTGTTTTTGCTCTTTTCCACACTCGGTATTTTGCTGACAGCACTTATCTTTGCTCCGCAAAGCCTGCTTCCCGCTCCGATGGCTTGGCAAAACGGGCTGATTCCAATCCCGTTTGCGATCGCGGTTTGGTGCAAGCTGCTTCTTTGGTGTTTGCCTTGGCTTTTGTTTTTCCCTGCCGTTTCGGCTCTCTTCGAGCGAAAAAGCGCCGCGCTTTCCGTTGGTGTCACGCTGACGGCGGCGGCCTTGGCAAAGCTTCTTTCCCTTTGCCTGCGGTTGTACCTTTCCTCTTCCCCCTTTCGATTTGCGATCTTGTTTTTGTATTTGGACGTAAAATCGCTCGTTTTTCCCGATTTGCCGCAGGCCCTGCCCGTCTCCGAACACCTTGCGCTCAATTTCCTGTGCTACGGCGCTGTGTTGGGACTTGAATGGCTCTTATTACGAAAAAAAAGACTCTGAATTAAGGTATTGCTATGAAAAAAACCTACGTAACCTCTATGCCCGACCATATTGGCGCTTTTTTAAAAGCAAGCGAGTGCTTTTCCTCATTGGGAATCAACATCACCCGAGTAAATTATAACAAAGCGATTGATTCTCACATCTTGTTTATTGATGCAGACGGAACGGAAGAGCAGCTAAAAAAAGCGGATTTCGAGCTTGAAAAAATCGGATACCTTGGCAACCGCGGCGATCATGAAACAAGCATTGTCTTGTTGGAATTTTGTTTAAAGGATATCCCCGGAAGCGTTACAAGCGTTTTAAAGCTCATCAGCGAATTCAACTTTAATATTTCCTATATCAGCTCTCAAGAAAACGGAACCGATTATCAATACTTTAAAATGGGATTATACGTTGACGATTCGGATAAAATTGCCTATTTTTTAACCCAAGCGGAAAAGCTGTGCAAAGTACGGGTGATTGACTACAATCGTTCAAAAAACGTGTACGATAACAGCATTTTTTATAACACCTACGTTTTGGGCTTATCGCAAATGATGGGGCTGTCCGCAGATGCCAAGCAGGAGCTTTTAATCAACGTTAATCTCGCGATGCAAACCTTAGACGAAAAAGGCTTATCTCCTTACAGAACGTTTGACAGCATCAGCAAGTTTGCCGAGCTTTTGAGTCTTTCAAAAGGAAAAGCCTTTGCACCGCGCATCAGCACACACAAAATTTCCGAAAACACCGAAATCACTTTAATTGAGCCGCCGTGCGGCAGCAACACGATCATCATAAACAGCAACGGGGAGTATTTATGGATTGATAGCGGGTATGCTTGTTATCAAAATGAAATGCTTGATCTCTTCCACAAAATCATTCCCGACTTCAGTTCCATCAAAAAGAAAATTCTGATTACTCACGCAGATGTCGACCATTGCGGGCTCTTGCCGATTTTCGACGAAGTGATGACAAACGAGAAAACGGCAAAATGCTTGGAAAGGGAATATAACGGTCTTGACGGATACCGCGAGGAAAACCCTTTGCACAAGCCATATATTAACATCTGTAAAATCCTTACCGAATACAAGCCGGTCAATCCGAAAAAAATCGTAACGTTATGGGACAGCCCGAAGTGTTATGAAAATCCCATCACGCAAATCGGCTTCTTCCGTTTCGGGGATCTGAATTTTGAAGTGTACGAGGGTCAAGGCGGACATCTGGCAGGAGAGGCCATCTTGATCGATTATACGCATCACCTTGCTGTTACGGGAGATATTTATATCAACACGCACGGACTGACAGCAGAACAGGAAAAATACAACAGATATGCGCCGATCTTGATGACATCCGTTGATACGGACCCCAAATTATGTTTAGCGGAACGTAATGCGATTTTGCAACGCTTGGGAGCGGGCAAATGGCAGATTTTCGGGGCGCACGGATTTAAAAAGGATTATGTGGTAAGCATATAGTTCCGATTTTGACTCGCCCTTTTGGTGCATGGCGGCAAAGGCTGCAGCTTGTCGCATCAAAATCGCCGTTGCGGGATAAAAAAAGGAAACACGAAATTTGTGTTTCCTTTTTTCTGTTCTTATCAGAGGCTTTGTTTTATTTGCAGAGCTCGTACGTGTCTCTTGCAATCATCAGCTCTTCGTTGGTGGGGATAATCAGAATGCGAACCTTAGAGGAAGCGGTAGCAACGTCCATCTCCTTGCCCAGACGAGCTTCGGCGTTCTTTTCCTGATCCATTTCTACGCCCATAAAGCCGAGCTTTTCGGCAACGCGAGCGCGGTAGGAGGTGTTGTTTTCACCGATACCGCCCGTGAATACGATCGCATCCACGCCGCCCATTGCCGCGGTAAAGCCGCCGACGTACTTGGTGAGCTGGTGGCAGAGCATATCCTCAACGAGGCGGCAACGCTCGTTGCCTTCCTTAGAGCCTGCTTCGACGTCTCGGTTGTCGCTGGTGTAACCGGTCACACCGAGGATACCGGACTTCTTGTTCATCACGGCGTCGATCTGATCGGGGGTAAGATTTTCCTTCTTCATCAAAAGGGGAACGATCGCGGGGTCAATCGAGCCGCAACGGGTACCCATAATAATACCTTCCAGCGGGGTGGTGCCCATCGTAGTGTCAAGGCACTTACCCTTCTGAACGGCCGCAATGGAAGAGCCGTTGCCGAGGTGGCAGGTAACGACGTTGATCTCCTCGGGCTTTTTGCCGAGCAGCTCGGCGGCGCGCAGGGAGACGTAGCGGTGGGAAGTACCGTGGAAGCCGTAACGACGGATCTTGTACTTCTCGTAATACTCATAAGGAAGAGCGTACATATACGCATACTTGGGCATGGTCTGGTGGAAGCCGGTGTCGAACACAGCAACCTGAGGAATACCGGGCATAATCTCCTCGCAGGCACGGATGCCGGTGAGGTTGTGGGGATTGTGAAGCGGTCCGAGCTCACAGCACTCTTCAATGGCCTCGATGACCTTTTCATTGACGACAACGGAGCCGGAGAACTTCTCACCGCCGTGGAGGACACGATGGCCGACTGCGCCGATCTCGGAGAGAGAGGAGATGACGCCGTGCTCGGGATCGGTCAGGGTCTTGACGACAAGCGCGATGGCTTCGCCGTGGTTTTTCATCTGGATTTCGATCTTATACGCATCCTTGCCGGGAACCTGATGCTTGAATGCGCCGCCTTCGATGCCGATGCGCTCGCACAAGCCTTTGGCCATCAGGGTATCGCTGGTCATATCGATCAACTGATACTTAACCGAGGAAGAGCCTGCGTTGATGACGAGAATTTTCATAATAAATGCATCCTTTCTGATTTTCATTCTTTCACGATTTTATCACACTTCTTTGAGAAAAGCAAGTATTTTCCCGATTTTGCATCAAAAGGAAAACGGGAAATCCTTACACGAGCTTTCCCGTTTTTTCCAAAATGCTGATTTTCAATTCGACCAGCTCCAATGAGCCCTTTTCCAAACGGGCGATGTCCTGCGCGCTCTTCCCCTTTCGCAAAAGGGACAGTACCCTCTCATCCGAATACAGAAGCGAGGCGGCGAAAAGATTGGCCTCGTACTCGGGCTTGAGGGTCATATCGAGAATAAATTCATCCTGAACGATGCTGTTTTCCGCCATGTCACGGTGGAGTGCGTCGTGCCCCAATTCGTGCGCGAGCACGATGGCGGCCTCGCGCCGCGAAAGATTGCCGTTGAGAAAAATAAAGCGGCGCTTGAGAATGACCTTATACATTCCCTTGAGCTTTTGAAAATCGGGGCACGCACGAACCGAAATGCCCTCGGCGTCTGCAATTTCAAACGGATTTCGGGTAGCGTGCTTGGTGACAAGCGCTTCGGCGGCCTTGGCGATGCGCTCGATTTCGGTCATGGCTTTTTCTTCTCCCGTGCCGTTTCCCCTCGGGATTCCTTTTTAGCCGCCCAATAGGCGGCGATGATCGCCTCCATCGCGGCGTCGCGATCCTCCTCGGCAATTTCTCCCCCCGAGAACAACCCCGAGACAGCGCGCACCAATTCCCCAAGCTGATGCTTGGCGTCCAGATCGCGCGAGGCGACCAAGCTCTCCTCCCCTGCGGAAAGAAGCTGTTGTGCGGTCGTTCCGAGCGCTTCGGCAAGACGGACGGTGATCTCCATGCTGGCGGGATAGCGCTTGCCAAGCTCGTAATTTTGCAGGGTACGCACCGAGATGCCCGCGAGAGAGGCAAGGGCGCTTTGCGAAAGCCCCGCACGCTTACGCGCAGCCTTCAGAGTTTCGGAAAATTTCATCAAAACCTCCAATGTGACGAACGAGTTTTCATTATTTTACCATTGACAACGAACGATTTTTCGTTTATGATAAGACACGAAACATCGTTCGTATTTATTATACCGAGACGAACGAGATTTGTCAATAGGAGGGTGAAAAAAACGGAACGGGAAATTTTGCATTGCGATATGAATAATTTTTACGCCTCGGTGGAAGTTCTGTATCACGAAGCGTGGCGCGGGCGTCCCTTGGCCGTCTGCGGAGACAAGGAGGCGCGACACGGGATCGTTCTGGCAAAAAGCGAAGAGGCCAAGCGCTGCGGCGTGACAACGGGCGAGGCAATCTGGCAGGCCAAGCAAAAATGCCGCGAGCTGATCGTGGTCGAGCCGCATTTTGAGCGATACGTCAAATACTCCCGACTGGCGCAGGAGATCTACGGCGAATACACCGATCTGGTCGAGCCGTTCGGGATGGACGAGTGTTGGCTCGACGTGAGCGGCTCGCGCCTTGCCTTCGGGGATGGGGTGACGATCGGAAATGCCCTGAGAAGGAGAATGAAGAAGGAATTGGGGCTGACGATCTCGGTGGGAGTGTCCTTCAACAAGATCTTCGCCAAGCTCGGCAGTGATTTAAAAAAGCCCGATGCGCTGACGAGGATCGATCGGGAGCACTTTCGCGAAACGGTTTGGCCGCTTCCGATCGGGGAGCTGTTCGGCGTGGGCCGCAAAACGGGTGCGACCCTGCACCGCTTCGGGATCGACACCATCGGAGCTCTGGCAAGAGCGGATCTGTACTTTTTGAATCTGACCTTCGGGAAGGTCGGACTGATGCTTCACGCCTTTGCCAACGGAGAGGATCCGTCGCCCGTCGTGCCGACACAGTTTGCGTCCCCGATCCAAAGCGTCGGTCACGGGTTTACGGCTCCCTCGGATCTGACGCAGTACGATCAGGTACGCCTGCTCATCCTCTCGCTGTGTCAGGAGATCGGGCAAAAGCTACGCTTTCACCAAATGACGGCGCGTGGGATCGCCGTGGAATGCAAGACAGCTTCCTTTTGCACCCGAAGTCTGCAAAAGCAATTCAAAGCCCCCACCGATGCGACGGCAACGCTGGTAAAGGAGGCCTACGCTCTGTTTTGCGAGCGTTACCCCTTTTACGAGCCCCTGCGGGCTCTTACCGTGCGGGCGATCGGTCTGGAGGATGCCAAAAGCGGCATTCAGCTCACGCTGTTTTCCGACACAAACGAAGAGCGCAATCATCGCCTTGACCGTGCTTGCGACGCCATACGCAACCGTTGGGGAAAGACCGCCGTCACTCCCGCCTCCCTGCTGCCCCACCCTCTTCCCGATCAAGCGGAATATACACCCTTTCACGCACCGATAGGGCTTGACATTTCCCGATAAAAGATTTAAGATAAGAAAAAAAACTGATACGAGGAGTGCCCTATGAAATTTGCCAATCTTCATCTTCATTCCGATTATTCCGATGCCGCCTTTACCCCCGAGGAGCTGGTTTGCCTCGGCAAGGCGCTCGGCTACCGCGCGCTGGCGCTGACCGATCACGAGACCGACGGTGGCTGCAAAAAATTTCTCGAAGCGGCCGAGGCCGAAGGAATCGAGGCGATCACGGGCTGTGAATTTTACGGAAAATACGACGGAATGTATCTCCATCTGACCGCGCTGGATTTCGATCCGAGCGATCCGACGCTTCGCGCCTTCATCCGAAAGCGCTGTGAGCTTTACGCCGAGGGGACGCGCCTGACCATCGAGCGCGCCGAGCGTTTGGGTCTCTTACCCGATGGCTTTGGCTGGCAGGACGTTCTTGACGCCGCGGAAGACGGCACGTGGATCTGCGTGGACACCGTTCGCAAGGCGATGATACAGAAAAAGATCTACACGCCTTCCTTCTGGAAAAATTTCCGTTCCCTCGCCTTTTCTCCCAAGGAGGCAAGGTCGCTCAAGCCCGCGCCTCCCTGCGCCCGCGAGGTCATTGAAGCGGTGCGTGGAGCAGGCGGCGTGATTGCGCTGGCACATCCGACCCTCAAATGGCTTGATTGCGTGGAGGCGCTCGTTTCCTTCGGACTCAACGGCATCGAGATCGACCACCCGAGCATGGACGGGGAGAGCCTTCGCCGTGCCGCCGAGCTTGCCGAGACCTTCGGGCTGTACCATTGCGGCGGAACGGATCACACCGGCCCGATGAGCAGCTGTGGCGGCGAAAACGCCGTTCCCGCCTATCAGGGCATCACGGAGGAAGAATTTTACGAATTGAAAAATCGCACCAAGAGCTGACCCCTTGACAAGAAAAGTGCAACGCAGACGCTTTCAAAGCGGTCTGCGTTGCACTTGTTTTTCCGTTCAGGAAAGGGCAAGCTTGCTTTCCCAAGCCGTCAGCTCCTCTCCCGTGCTGACGCGGCAGAGGATGCGAATGGTCACGTCTCCCGTGGGGTTCTGAGGAAGAGAGGTCTGGAAGGCACGAAAGATATCAATCAGCTCGTAATTCTTACAGATGATCGCGTTACCGCCGGTTTCCTCGGCAACGTATCTTCTTCTTCTCTCAAGTAGCTCCTTTCCGTTTTCGTCAAAGAGCTTAACGGTGATGTTGGACATCGGGTAGTTGGTGGAAAGAACGGCCTTCTCCAGAGCTTCGAGCGTAACGGTGTCGGAGGGAGCGAGATTGACCGTTGCGGTCGCCTTTTCGACGGGATCCTTCCCTAAAAACTCGGCGCAGGTGAAGGGGATGTAATCGGCCTTATAGAGCTCTTCGAAGGTCTTTTTCAGATCAATTCCCCCCTGCACCGTTTGCGTCACGCCGTCGGGATTCACGTAGGCGTGCTGGGGAGAGGTCTGCTCGAGGATGGTCAGATAGCTTTCCTTGCCGTTGATCGTGCCGTCGGGATTGGTGACGACGTGGGGAACGGAGGAGGCCATCACAACGTGGCCACTGCCGCGGGAGTTGTTGGTGACGATGCCGTCGGCAATCAAAAGCTTGGCGTAGGAGCGATACATCACCTGCTCACCGTTGGCCTTGCAGACGAGGTCCGTGGCGGGCTCACCGTTCACCCCGTCGCCGCTCCATTCCTTGGTGACGAGATCACTGCGGTATTCACCGACGGGAATACAGCCATTTTTGGGCGTAAAGGTTCGCGTACCGCGGGTGCTGATGGTATTGACCGCGCGCCCCCAAGACCAAAAGAAAGCGTGAGAGCAATGGTTGCCAAGCATAGGGATGAGGGTCACAGAGGGGGTCGTATTGACGTCCAAAACACCGGTTTCGGAATCGTAATACTCCATCCAGAGATAGAGGTTGCCGCCCGGACCGGGTGCAGCGTACGGAATACCGCCGTAAAGATGACCGGCTTGAAAGGAAACAGTCTTATTACCGGTGCGGATAACGTAGCTGCAATTTTTGCTCGGCGTCCATTGGAAGGTATTCTGAAGGCGGAAAAAATCGGTGCAGATCTTGCGGATCTCATCAATCGACATGGAATCGTTTGCAATGGGGATGGCATCGATCATATCCCAAGTCAGAGGCTTGGGGACTTTTTTTGTTTGCGACGGCTCAGTCTGATTCTGTCCTGCCGAGGACGTTTGCTGCTCAGCCGTTGCGGTTTCAGCGGTGGTGGGCTTTACGAGCGCGGGCGTACAGGACACGAGAGGCAACAAAAGCGAGAGAAGCAAAAGAGCGGAAAGAATGCGTTTCATAGCTTTATTTCCTTTTTTTGAATTTTATTTTGTAATCTTGCGGCACTCGGTATAATAGCGCTTGTCGCGGGCGTGGCCGATGGAAAAGCTCTTTTTCGGGAACACGCCGCTTTTTTCAACGGTGCAGAACAGGTCGCCCTTATCCATCAAGGGCATAAAGAGGGCAAGACTTCTCTCGGCTTCGGCAAGCTTGCGAAGGGATGCGTCGTCGTGGATATAGTCGATGACGGCCCCCGTCTCTTCGGCGTAGGCATCCAGCACGGTCTGGATCGCACCGATGAAGGCGCCGAGACTTTCGTTTCGGATACGGATCGAGCCTTCCTTTCCGTCGTAGAGATAGAAAAGCTCTCTGCCGTTTTCGTCACCCGCTTCCTTCGCGAGACGGGAGAGCAGGGCTTCGGGATCGGCATGGAAGGCGATGCGGTGGATGGGCTCGAACTCGATTCCCTCATCGTACACGTTACAAAGCTCCACGAGGGCAAAGCGCGCGGGGTGATCCTCCCACTCCGCTTCGGGAAGGCTCGCCTTGATCGCACGCCAGCAATCCTTGGCGGCGGCAAGGGAATGGTTTCCGTCGCCGATGACGAAGGAAACGGCACGCTCGCCGAGGGCGGCGATGGCCTGGGTCACCCGATCGGCCTTGTCCCCGCAAACCTGATAGCCCGTGATGTGGCCGCCGTCCTCCATCAGATCGAAATCATAGAGCACGGTCAGGTTTTCTTTTTGATCGGTCAGCGGCTCGATGGCACGTTTCTTTTCATCGTCAATGAGAACGAGAACGTGAGGCATTTCGATCGCCGCCTCGCGGCGAACCTGAATGCGCGGAGGAAGGCGCTCGATCACGGTACGCTCGCTGGCACGGGCGGGAACAAGAGAGCCGGGGAGGTAATCGTAGGCCTCCAGATCCAGTTTTCCGATCAGACCGCGGCGGATCTTTCCGCCCGTGACGGTGCGCTCGACGTAGATATACGACGGCTCAATGGGCTTCAATATTCCTTCCTTCAAGTAACGGTTCATCGTTTCGTTGCGGGAAGCGGAGGCATCCTGCATGGAAACCGAAGAAAGATAGGCTTCGGGAACGACCATTTTCAAGGTCGAAGGGGCTTGGCCGACAAACGAGGTAACGCGATCCCAATATTCGCGCTCGGAGGAGAACTGGTCGCAGGCGATGACGGACCATTTGGTATAATCCTGCCCTATGGGGAGGAGCATTTCAGCAGGCGTAAAGATCGGCTTCATAAAAATTCCTTTCCAAATGTTAAATACCTTATCATTATAGCTCAACAACGCCCTTTTGTAAAGAGAAAGTTGAGAACGAGGGTTGTTTTTCACACTTTCTTTTCAACTCAAACACACCCTCGGCATCTTGTATTTTAAAACAGAAAATGCTATAATGATAAAAAACCAAACGCTTTTCAAGGAGGTTTTTCCGATGCCTTACTGCGGACACGTTTTCGACCGTGAAAACAACCCGATCAGCCGAATCCGAATCAGCGACGGAAAAAACGTTTGCCTGACCGATGAAACGGGCTTTTTTTCGCTTGCGGGATGGGAAAAGGCAAGCCTGATTTTTTGCTGTGTTCTGACAAAATCGCACGATGATTGGTATTTACCGATCGAAGCGGGGCGAGATTGCTACGACTTTCATCTTTCTCTTGCCGACGAGGCGGGCGACCACCGCTTTTTGCACATCGGAGATACGGAGATCGCCAACCGAGACTGCGAAAGCTTCGTCCCATTTCTCAAGGAAACGGCGCGGGAGCAGAACGCCGCGTTTTTGATGCACGGCGGCGACATCGCGGGCGAGGAGGCAATGGTGCGTCATCGCGAGGGGATGTGTTTTGAGACCGTTGGCTGTCCCGTGCGCTATTGCATCGGCAATCACGACTTTTTGGACGGCCCTTACGGAGAAAAGCGCTACGAGGAGCTTTACGGGCCCGTTTGGTATTCCTTTGACGTGGGAGAGATCCGCTACGCGGTGCTGTCGATCCCCAAGGGCTCGGGCGGCTTTCTTTCCGGCTACAGCCTCGAGGAGCAGTATCGCTTTTTGGAAAACGATCTTCATGCCAAAGCGCCGAAGGCTCTCGTCATTTTCAGACACGATCGCTGTGCGGAAGGAGATCGCTTTGTTGTCCCGCTTGCCGAAAAAACACTCGATTTAAAAAAGCTCGGTCTGATCGCCTGGATTCACGGGCACGATCACTCCTGCTACACAAACCTCGTTGAGGGCTCTCTTTTGATGGGCTCTGCCGTGCCCGACAGCGGCGGCATTGACAATACCCCCGCCTCCGTTCGCTGTACGAGTGTCAAAGGGGATGCACTTTCCACCGAGATCCTTTACCGCACGCATCCGCACGACGAACCTGCCGAGGCGATCTGGACGGTGTCGCTTCCCGGAACGATCGAATATGCTTCCCTCCTTGAATTGGACGATTCGCTGATCTGTGCCACCTGCGACGACGGATATCCCAAAACCTGCGGCGTTTACCGTTTGGATAAAGAGTGCGGCAAGATCCTTTGGTTTTATCAAACGAAAAACAGCATCAAAAACAAAATGGCGATGGACGAGGACAGCGTTTACTGTCAGGATTCCGAAGGAAACGTATACGCCATCCGTCTGAAGGACGGCACCCTGCGCTGGCAGATGCAAATCCTCTTTCCCGCTGATCCCGAGCAGGCAGACTCTCCCCTTTTGAGCTTCAACCATTGCAAGAACGGGGTCGTTTTGAACGAGGGCTTGCTTTACGTCGGCAACGGAAGAGCCCCGCTTTGCCTTTATGCCGCAGACGGCTCGGTTTGCTTCCGAGGGGACGTCTGCAAGAAAGGCAACAGCGCACCCGCCGACACGATCCTCAGTCCGGACGGTTCGATCGTCTATTACCACGCACAATGGTTTCGCCTGTTGGCACTGGATGCCGCAAGCGGTAAAACGCTTTGGGATCATCGCTCACAGAAAAAGGTGATCGGCAATCCCGGTGCCTTCTGGTTTCGAACCAACACCCCGCTTTACCACAACGGAAAGCTCTACGTCTTTGGCTTTTCCCGCGGTGCAATCGCAGATGCCAAGACGGGCGAGATCCTTTTGCACAAGCCGATCTCCGTCAAGACCGAGGTAGTCGGTGCGCCGATCTTTCACGGGGATCTGATCTATCTGCCGACGTCAAAGCAGGGCGTGGTGGCGATGGACCCCGAAACGCTGGATGTGAAATTCAGCTATCCCGTCGGCGAGGCGCAGGTCCTGACCTCCTCCTACGTGGTCGGTCGGGCAATGACCGTGGAAGCCTCCCCCCTCATTCGGGACGGGTCTTTAATCATCGCCGCGAATGACGGATACGTCTATTTCTACGACCTCGATGCGCCCGTACTTCAAAGAAAGATCAAGCTCGCCTTTGCGACGCTGACCACCCCCATCGTGAAGGAGAATCATCTTTTTGCCGCCTCCTTTGACGGAACGGTGGGAAAATACGCTCTGTAAGCAAAAAAGAGCTTACGGTCTTTAGCGTGATGTCCGTAACGGACAATCACGCTAAACTATGATTGCCCATGCGGGCAAGTTATGAGTTATGGGATGCTCCGCATCGTTATGGTTGGCTTCGCCAAGTGGAAGATTGCAAGGGCAATCATATCATAACGTTTGCGATAGCAAACTCATAACTCATAACTC
>JAZRZQ010000042.1:0-31681 GCA_045601445.1 Eubacteriales bacterium
GAAAAAAAGGCTTGACCGATTTGGTCGAGCCTGTTTGTTTAGAATAATGTGGTTATCCAATAGATAATTCCATAAATCACACTCGCCACGGTGCCGTAAACGATGACGGGTCCTGCGATGGTGAACATCTTGGCGCCGAGGCCCAATACAAAGCCCTCTGCTTGTGGTCAAGTAGGACCCATTAGTTTTTGAAGAATATTTACATTAAATCAGCGGTGTAGTATAATAAAAACAACGAAAAAAGGGGGCATACATATGGCAAACCTGGATAACACGTTGCAAGAAATAGTGAACATGGATTACGATATGCTGCTTGGTATGGCAAAAAAAGCGGTCACCAACCTGAAACCGGCGGTTTGTAAAGCAGACCCCAACCAAAAAGGCGGCTATATGACGGCGTGTGTAGTACTCACGGCGATGATGGCAGACGGCAAAGTCAGCCCGCCGGAACGTCAGCTGCTCAAAGACCTGCTGCAACTGAACGACCAAAAGGCCGGGGCCTTTATCCAACTGTACAGAAACGAGATGGCGGTTTGGACCCAGCGCTTTTTAAACCAAGTAAGCTCGGACGAAAAGGCCGATACTATGATTCTGATCACCTGCATTGCCGCCGTGGACGAAACCATCTCCAAAGAAGAAACAGCCCTCATCCGAAAGCTGGTAAAGGAAAGTTAGATAACGAATACCCGATAGTAGCTACTATCGGGTATTATCAGGTTTTACCGGAGAGACATAAAAACGAAAAGATGTCCTTTTTCCAGTTGACACAACAATAAATTAACCCATACACAACACTCGCCACGGTACCGTACACAATTACAGGTCCTGCGATGGTAAACATCTTCGCACCAAGTCCTAATACAAAGCCTTCTGCTGCTGTCAATATAGGACACACCCTTTTGCAAAAGTATTTACATTAAAGCTGCTATATGGTATAATGAGGTATAATGAGGTGAAAGGTATGAAGAAGATTTTTTCAATAGTACTGATTTTAGCTTTGACGCTCACTGGTTGTGTTGGATTAGCCCCTGATGGACCCGAAACACTCAAAACCAATGAAAAGACTTTGAAAACAAGGTTTTACGGTACACTTTTCCCGAACGAATTTGAACTTACCGGTGAAACTCTTGAAATTAAAAACATAAAACTGAATAAAATATCACACGATAGTTTTGATTCGTATCATGCAGATATTGGTTCATATATAGAAGGAACAATTTATTGCGAAGAGAATGACTACCAAAATGCGCTTTCTTTCTATAACGATCCTCAAAATTATTCTTATTTTTGTATTCTTGGTGTTAATTCAGTCACACAAAGCACAACGACGGTTGAGTTTTCCGATATTGACACCGACAAGTTTAATGCTTTATTAGAATTTGCCGATAAATCAAATTATGAACCTTTTGACAAAAAGCACAACTCTAAAATCGAAAAAGTCGAGTTTCCTATGCCGGACGATACAAAAGACACTCGGTTGGTGTTTTACAAACAAAGTAAAGATAATCTTTTTGTTTCTTCCACAGGAACGGATTATTACATTATCGACGGTCATCTGTACGCTGTATATCAATATGATTTTGGACACGGTGAATACGAAAAGTTAATTGCAGTAAAAGTTTCGAGTGAAATCAGTAACTATTTTGTGGAATATATGAAATCTTATATGTAAAAATGAGCGGTCTTTTTGACCGCTCATTTTTACAATATTGTTGTTATCCAATAGATAATCCCATACACAACACTTGCCACGGTACCGTACACAATCACCGGCCCGGCAATAACGAACATCTTCGCGCCAACACCGAGAATCCACCCCTCGGCTTTGTTGTCAATGGCAGGGGAGCACATCCCGTTTGCGAAGCCCGTAATCGGGACGAGTGTTCCGGCGCCCGCGTGCTTGGCAATGCGATCGAACAGACCGATTCCCGTTAGCAAGCACGCCAAAAAGATCAAGGAGACGGTAACAAGCTTTTTTGATAGTTCAAGATCGAATAGGGAAGAATAAACGCTTAGCATCACTTGTCCGATCAAGCAAATCAGACCACCAACCAAAAAAGCAAGCGTACAGTCTAAAAGCAGATTTGACTTTTTCGCTCCCTCGCGTATCCTTCTCTGATATTCCTTGCGTTCCATCATAACTTGACACCTTCTTTATTCTGCGGTAAAATAATACCAAAGATTTTCGTTCATCTTTTGAACCGGATCAATTTTCTGTGAATAGTAAATACAGATCGGTCTTTCTCTCGAAATTCTGTTTTGACAAGCCACACCGATCCTGCATCTTTTATTGACAAGATGCTGACAATCCTTTCTGCATTCAGATTGATACATATCATCACCTCGAGAATATTCTTTCCTGTTTTTTTCAAATTATGAAAGGAAAAATCATGATTCGACGTGCCATTGAACGCGATATTCCCGCCCTGCGTGAACTCTGGAAGATTTTGTTTAACGATTCCGACGACTATTTAGATCTTTACTTCAATCATCGCTTCTGCGCCGAGCACACTGCGGTTTTAGAAAGTGATAATGAGCTGATCGGGATGATTCACTTGCTACCGCTTATGCTATCACCGAATCAAAAGGCTTTATATTGGTACGCCGCAGGCATTCATCCGAAACACAGAAAAAAAGGCCATTTTAAAAAACTTGCCACAGAAATAAAAAAACGAGCAAATGACATGGGATACGCCAATCTCTGCGTTCCTGCCGCGGGACTCGAGCCGTTTTACCGTTCCATCGGTTTTTATCACTCATACCGAGCCATCGAACGAAAAATCGCACTTGCCGGTCACGTGGATCCTTCGGTAACGCTCAGAGCCGCCGCTCCGGAAGATTTTATCGGGCTGATCACGCCGACCGGATCGACGGTCTGGTCGAAAAGCGACGTCGAATACGCCTTTTTGGAAAACGAATTTTGTGGCGGCAAGCAACTTGTTTTAACGGTTGACGGCATAGATTATCCGTTTTTTTCAATTAAGAAAGATTCATTTATTATTGATTATTGCAATCTTTCCGACGAGCTTCTTGATCGTTGCGCAGAGACGATCCTTCGTTATCTTCACGTCTCGGAGGCGACCGTTCGTCAGCGATGCCGAGCGGATGCGCAGTGTTCACTAACGGTCGGTATGTCGGATTTTGGCTTGGCCGATTCTAACTCCGAGATTACGATGACTCTATATTGATATGCATCTTGCTTTTCTCAAATAAAAGTGTATAATACTCATTAAATATCAAAATGCAATGGGAGATTGAAATGGACATTTCAAAGATCGATCCGAATTTTAAAGTGGATACCAATGTAGACCTCGATGTGATTCGGTTTTATGACGTTTTGGAGCCACCGTTTCGCTTTTACGGCTTAATGCACGAGGGCGGCAAATTTCGCCGTATGCCCGAAGCAGTGGCCGAAACCGTCAGCCCCGCCGTTCTTCGCTTGCACACAAACACCGCAGGCGGTCGCGTTCGCTTCTGCACCGATTCTGCACAAATCGCGATCCACGCCGAAATGGACGGAATCGCCAAGATGGGACATTTTGCACTAACCGGCAGTGCTGGCTTTGATCTTTACGCAAAGGATAATGATGCGTATTCCTATCTTGTGACCTTTGCGCCGCCTTTTTCGGTTCTAAGCGGCTATCAGGGAATCAAGAAAGTTCCGAAGAGGGGAATGCGTGAATACGTTTTGAATTTCCCGCTTTATGCCAACGTAAAATCTTTGCTGATTGGAATTGAAAAAGATGCCTCGGTTCTGCCGGCCCCGAGCTATTCGATCGAAAAGCCTATCGTCTATTACGGCTCTTCCATCACCCAAGGCGGCTGTGCGTCCCGTCCCGGTAATTCCTATCAGAGCATTCTGTCCAGAAGCATAGACTCTGACTACATCAACCTCGGCTTTTCCGGAAACGCGAAGGCGGAAGATGAGATCGCCGAATACATTGCCTCTCTGACTATGTCTGCCTTCGTTTACGACTATGACCACAACGCTCCAACCTTCGATCATCTCTTGAACACGCACGAGAGAATGTACTCAATCATTCACAAAAAGAATCCCGATCTTCCGATCCTCTTTCTTTCAAGGCCAAAGGCAAATCTTACCGAAGCCGACAAAAAGCGGCTCGATTTGATTACAAAGAACTTTGAAACTGCCAAAGCAAACGGAGACCGAAATCTCTACCTCATCCCGGGACCCGATCTAATGAATGAAACGCAGAACGACGGAACGGTCGACGGCACACATCCAAACGATCTCGGTTTTCATGCGATGGCAAGAGCGATCCTGCCCGTATTAAAAAAGATGCTTTGCGTAAAGTAATCCAACAGCGTAGCTTGTCTACGCTGTTTTTTTATGAATGTTGTTGTTTTTTGTAGAATTTTCTGTTATAATTGCATTGTCAATTAATTTTTTAGGGGGAATTCGCAATGTCTGAAAAAATCTACGACTTTTTTATTTCTCATAGCGGTGACCACGATCTCGCCCTCGAGCTTTATCATCTTCTGAAAAACGAATATCAAGATTATGAGATTTTTTTAGACCTTGTCGATCACCCGTTTGACGGTACGACGGATTGGGATGAAGCCATGCTTCGATTTGTGGACCACTCCAAGTGCTTGATCTTTATCACATCAGATCCGGCGAAGCTTAAGACCGGTAACGGTAATATGGCAAAAGAGGTCAAGCAATTTTACGATGACTTTCATAACCGTGAAAGGAACGGGGGAGCGGACAAGGGTCTGTATCGCGATTATTTCGGAATTATTTTTTCCGAAGCTGATTTTTCTTCCGAACCGTTAAGCCGACATTCCGCATTACAAAATTTGGTTGTAAATGACTGCAAAACGGTCGATGATGCCAAACACAGGATCTTAACACGCATTGAAGCATCGCTCCGTGACCAGTCTGTCTTTGACCGCGCCGAGCTTTTGGACCGCGTTCGAAATTACCGAGATCTCAGAGTGGAACAGGATCGAAAGAACGGGAAGGGCGATTCTGACTTCTCGCCCGCTTCCGTTGATCCTGCTCTTTGCCCGAACCTCAAATGCCTCGATGAAAGTTTAGTTGAAAGCGAAGGTTGGATCGACTTTGAAAAACTGTGCGAGGTCATTGAAACAAGGAATCTCTTCATCCTCGGAAATGAAGGGGGAAGTGGTAAAACAAGCTTGATGAAGCAGCTGTTTCATCATAATCTTTCTCTCTGCGAGAAAGACGACTACGCCTGCGATGAGGATCTTTTTGCACACGTCCCGATCTTTTTGGACTGCAAGGAGCTTATTTCCGATAAGAAAGACCTCATCTTTCGCTTTTTGTTGAAAAATCTATTTGGTGATTCAACTGCCTTTAAAACCGATGGACTTCGCGAAGAAGCCCGTTTGATCGCTCGTGCATTTTCTTACAAGAAGCAAAGACCCGAGTATCTCCTTTTGCTTGACGGACTGAACGAAATTCCGCAAAGTATTTTAAATCGTTTCAGCGAGGAATTGGAAGAATTTATTGACAGCTATCCCAACGTTCGCGTTGTTATTTCAGGCCGCGAACGCCCCAAGCATGCACATCTTTCGGATCTTCCTGCTTTTAAGCTCGGTGAGCTTCAACCGAAGCGGGTAAACGAATATCTGTCTTCTCGTGGCATCCAAATCTACAAAATGACGGTAAAAAAGAGAAAGAACTTGCAAGACGTTCTTTCTCTTCCGATGTTTTTAAAACTTTTCAGTGATAATTTCGATCCTTCCAAAAATGAAATCCGCGATGCCTCGGATCTGTTGATTTACCAATATCAGCGACAGATCGAGCGAGATCGAAGCATCACAAACCCATCGGATCGAGCCAATGCTGTGATGTTCCTGCAACATCTTCTCCCTTACCTTGCTTATACACTCGTTTGTACCGATCAAACCGAAAGCGATTTCTTTTTTACAAAGAAAGAGCTGAACTCCACCTGTGGAGCAGCTAAAGAACTGTTTGAGGATGAGCTTTATCAATCCTTTTATGAAAAGGAATTCTACGACGATGAATTATATGATCGTTCCGACTTTTCTCAATCAAGGATCCTAAAGCTTGTCAATTCGGCGATTAAGTATTTCACCGGCGGATGCAAGATGCTCAATCAAACCGGTGACGATTCCGATCCGGATTCCGTGATCTTTTCGTTTGTTCATCAAAACTACCGAGATTTCTTCTGTGCTATTTATATTTCTCAAGCATACCGTATGGCCGCAAGGCACGGTCTGAACGACCACCTTCTCTCGGTTTTAGAAACTTCGCTCGATAACCGAGATATGCAGCGCTACGTCTCGGGCTTACTTCGCCAATATGAATCTGTCCCCGTCTATAACGTTAAAGAGCGCTGCTGGAATTACGATTGCAATCGCAGCTCCTCTCTCGTGAAGCTTCTTGATCTCGCCCGCAAGAAAAATTTTTCTGCAAGAATCGTTTCGAATCTTGTGATTCTCTTGTACGGTGTCCGACATGACGATTTTTCCGGCCTTGATTTTTCCGGTCTTGACCTGACTCAAAGCGAGCTTCGCGGTTACACCTTCTTCCACAAGGATCGAAACGGCATTCATCCTACAAGCTTTTCCGGCGCGAAGCTGAATTATGAAAATCTATTTTTCGAAAATCATAACTTTAAATTTATTGCAGCGGCCATTCACCCCGATAAGATCGCTACCTTGGACGCCTCCGGAACGCTTCATTTTTGGAACAGAGAGATGTCCGATTTTTCACCGATTAAAACGTACGAGGGTGTCAGCACCCAAATTCGCAAGCTCCTGTTCTCGCAGGATGGGGAAAAGCTTTACGCCTTAACCGGACATACCGTTCTCGAACTGTCGATAGACGAGAAACTGAAGACAAAGTGTCTCTTTGAATCGGTTAAGTTTTTAAGAAACATCGGTCTCGATGAGTCACAAAACCTTTGGTTCACCTACGCATCGGATCCTTATGAGCGTTATCTCGTTTCCGATCAGACTTCGATCCAAAATCTCGCTTTCAGAATGCTTTCCACCGCTACCGCCTTCGACCGCAGCGGCGAATTTATCTTGGTCGGCAGCATTCTCGATCACGGCGGCCTGCAGGTATATCGAAAGCGCGATGACCATTTTGAGATTATCCGCTTTGGCTATGAAAAGTATTTGCTTGATGTTTTGGAGAAATTTGGCGCTTGTTTACGCAATTCTCACGAAAAGCTCGCTCATCGCTTTCAGGTCAGCTATATGGATCGCTTGTTCCGTGAGTTTTCCGACCGAAAAACAGAGCATGACACAATGCCGAATCTGATCTTACAGCGAATTCGCAATCGAATCGACGAACCGCTCAACCGCTTGTTGGATGCCCGTGCAAGATTGGAAAAGCTTACAAAGGATCATCCGACATATAAAAAGCTGGAAGAGCTTTACTTTGACGCCGAAGATTTTTGTGAGAAAAACTACGTAGAGCCGAGCGAGGAACTCTTATCCGAGCTTGAAGCGATCGCTTCGGACTACGCAGATAAAATCAGAGCGGCGAAGCGAGAAAATACGCAGCTCTTTCGCCTTGGCGGAATGACGGTCACAAATTTGGACTACCATCCGACTCGTGATGTATTTCTCCTCTCGCTTGCCGGTATTCAAGACGATCGAAAGACCATTAAAAGCTATTCCGTTATTGAGTTTAACCCTAAAACGCTTGAATGCGTCGGCATTTGTTTCGGACAAAACAGCTTTCGCATTCGAGCCGAGTATCACGGCGATGAGATCGTAGTCATCAGCGATCATAACGTCAGTTTTTATCGAAACAATGGTGATATGATCCGAATGCTCTCGATCAAAAACAAGCAAGTCAACTCCTTTGTTCATCCGGAAAACGAGGACTCCTTCTTTGTTTGTGCTTCACATTTTGTGTATCAATTTGATCGGAACGGTCAGATCACTAACGCAATCTCCTCGCCGTTTTCCGGCTTGGATTTCAATCCGGTTCGAGATCGCAGAATGAATACGATCGCTTTTTGTGAGCCCGGTCGCAAGCGCTCCAATCCGGACAAAACAACTGATACGGTTGAAAGAAATTTAATCACCTTGGACGGCTACGCCTACACTGCCGATGCGGATGACCTCGAGAGAATTCCTTGCGTTTCCGATCATTATGACATCAACGTGGTAGGCGTAAACGGCCACTTTCCCAAACCGCAAAAAAAGGCAAAATCCTATATTGCTTCCTTCGAAACGACCGATTTCCGTCTTTGTGGTACCGATATCGTTTCTTACTGCGATCACAAAATGGTATCGGAGGAGTCAGTGATGTATAAGGCCTTCTTTATCGGTTGTGACTTTCGCGGAATAAACGGTGATTTATCCTCGCCTGACAATCAAAAGATGCTACGCTTTTACGGCGCCATTACGGATCACGCAAATCAAGTGTATGAAGCAGCACCGCTGTCTCCGAAAGAGAATAGGGAAGAGAAGAAATATCCACCCCGCCGCTTCGTACCGAGTGAAAATCCCGAGCCAAGCTTATATTCCTACTCCGAAGATCTTAAACTCTCGGTTTTACGCCGTTGGGAACCGATCAAACGCTCGGAGCGAGATAAGGTTATTCTGCGTGATTTAAAGAGAGAAAATGACCTTTGGGATAAGATTTCCGACGCATCTTCCGTTCGGGATGGAGACCTTGGGGAAATGGACTATTTCGTTTTAGAGTGGATCGATCGTCTCTCTGTCGCAACCTCAGAGATGCTTTACACACTCTTAATGAAATACTTTTTCAAAGATAAAAAAAGCGATCTGACTTTACAAGATTTTTCGACAAAGATCATGCTTGAAAAGCTATGCGAACGCTATCAGCTTATCAATAGTTACAGGCTTTCCTCGTCCGATCGAAATCAGAGGAGGAATGCTGTCTGCTTCTCGCTTTCAGAGCAATTTGGCACACCGCTCCTGTCTCATCTTGCAGGACATCAAGTCTTGCCGATGCCATACGTGAAAGAACCTTTCGTTTCACAGCTTTTGGAAAAGCTGGCTGTGAATCAATGGTTGATTCGAGTGATCGGAAAATACCCTGATTGGGTTCATGATTATCAAATCAGCGAGATTTACAGTGTTAAGAGCCATATTAAGGGAATTTCCCGAATGGATCTGTTTATGCGCTTCAAAAATCAAGCTTTCTTTGTCGAAGCATTCCGTCGGTATACTGCTTCTAATTGGAAGGAGTTCATAACAGATAAACTGGATCGCATTGCGCACCTTTCAACCTATTACCGTGAGTTAACCAACTTTGATACAAGGGTAGAATTGTCAAATTGTCCGATTGCGATCATTTTATGTGAGGATTTCAAACACTGTGAAGAAATCCATCACCTGATCAACGGTCGCTATCCCGACCTTGGCATTCTATACGCCTACGATCGAATGAATAAAGCGCACGGGAAATTCGACGCACTGCAATTTGTTGACGGCAAACCCATCGGTATCTATTTTACCGAGCTATAAAAAAACAGATCGCTTTCCCAATGGAAAAGCGATCTGTTTTAAATTACTTTGACATCATAATTTCGGAAATAATATCGAGAACCTTTTGATGACAGCCCCCGCAACCGGTGGAGCAATGAGTGATTCTTTGCACGTCATCGAAAGCAGCGAGCACGTCATCGAATTGCTTGCTGTTGTGAAGAGCATCCTCAATATCAGAGTAACGAACCTGTTTGCAGTTGCAAACCAAATAGTTTTCAACCATAATAGTACCGAATTATTTGCCGAAATAACGCTTCAGGAGGCCGGCAAACGCTCTGCCGTGGCGAGCCTCATCCTTTGCCATCTCATGGACACTGTCATGGATCGCATCCAACCCCTGGGCCTTTGCCATCTTGGCAAGCTCAAACTTACCTTCGCAGGCGCCGTTTTCGGCAGCAACGCGAAGCTTAAGGTTCTCTTCAGAGGAAGCAGTTACACACTCACCGAGCATTTCGGCAAAGCGAGAAGCGTGATCAGCTTCTTCAAAGGCAGCAGTCTTCCAATACTCGCCAATTTCGGGATATCCTTCACGGAAAGCGACACGAGACATGGCAAGATACATTCCAACCTCGGTGCATTCGCCAACGAAGTTTGCGCGAAGACCATCAACGATCTCCTTGCTGACGCCGTCGATAATGCCAACCTCGTGTTCGGTAGCCCAATCCATTGCATCCTCTTTGACTTCGACAAATTTTTCACCGGGTGCCTTGCAAAGAGGGCACGCCTCAGGTCTGGTTTCGGATTCTACGATCTCGCCGCAGATAGTGCATCTCCATTTTTTCATGATAGTTCTCCTTTCAAAATTCCTAATAGGAATTGTTCTTGTTAAGATTGTACTATTAAAAAACAAAATTGTCAATAGTTTTTTTGAAAAAGTTTCTTGATTGTTGATAAAAAATATGTTATATTTAAATACAGTAGTCTATTGGGAGGAAATTTTGTGAAAAAGCGCTTAATTTGCATCCTTGTTTTGCTATCTGCTTTGCTTTGCTGCTCCTGTTCTCGGGTTCGCATTCCAAATTCCGCAGAGGCAAAGGAGCGACTGACCAATTTAGGTTATTCGGTGGACGTAACGTATTATGCCAGTGAAAAAGCGGCGATACACGAAGTTGAGCAGTTAACGATGCTCTACGCAAAAAAAGGTGATGCTTTTATTCAGGTATACTTTTTTAAAAATCCGGAAGACACTAAGATCTTTTATGACGATAACTCTTCCGCGATCTGTAAAAACGCTGAGGTCATATCAAAGAATCGCTATTCTATTTATCGCGGACACGAATCTGCTGTTAACGATTTTTTAATTCAGGAATAAACTATGGCAAAAGACGATAAAACGAACGTGATTCGATTGCTGTCAACAGCAAAAATTCCTTTTAGCGAGCATAGCTATGACCCGACGGTGACTGATGGGGAAGCCGTTGCAGCTCTGATCGGTACTGCGCCGGAGAGTACGTTTAAAACTTTGGTAACCGTCTCTGATAACGGAAAGTATTTTGTTTTTGTCATTCCGGTCAACCTCGAGCTTGATTTGAAGGCTGCCGCTCGCGCCGTCGGGGTAAAAAGCATCTCCATGTTGCCGCAAAAGCAGCTTTTTCCCCTCACGGGATACGTCCACGGCGGGTGCTCTCCGATCGGTATGAAAAAGTCTCTTCCGGTAACGGTGGATGAAAGCGCTCTGGCTTTTGATGCAATCACCTTCAGCGCGGGTCGGGTCGGTAGACAAGTTACTCTTTCTCCCAATGACTTAATTTCATATTGCCGCGCAAAAACCGCACCGCTCTCTCGCGCAAAATCCAACTAAACAAAATACGCGCTTGTAGCTCAGCAGGATAGAGCGTCCGCCTCCTAAGCGGAAGGTCGGGGATTCGAATTCCTTCAGGCGCGCCAAAAAATGCCGAAAACCTTGTAAGCAAGGCTTTCGGCATTTTTCCGATAGAGCGTTATATCGAATGAGAAAAAATTCTTCCAAATACATTGTAACGTTTTTTGTTTTTTCAAATCTAATAGTTGAAAGGACGGTGAAAATGTGACTGAATTCGAAAAGCTTTTCGAAGAAAACCGAGAATTCATTTTCAAATATCTGATGAAAATGACACGGGATATTTCGCTATCGGAGGAGCTGACACAGGAGACCTTTTTTCGTGCATATATGAACTATGCTTCTCTTAAAAACAAAGAAAAGGCATCTGTGTGGCTGTGCCAAATCGCAAAGAATACGTATTTTGCGTGGTATAACGAACAAAAGAAAAATACATCTCTCGACGAGCTTAAATTGCCAAGCAACGATCTGACCGTGGAGGATGCCTTTGTTCAAAAGGAACTTTCACAAAAAGCACTGATATGCTTGCATGAATTGGAAGAACCGTACAAAGAAGTTTTTATGCTCTCTGTGTTTGGCGGCTTCTCGTTAAAAGACATTTCCTCGATTTTCGGAAAAAGCGAAAGCTGGGCAAGAGTTACGTTTTATCGCGCCAAACAAAAACTATTAGAAAGAATGAGGTAACGATATGAATTGTGATATTGTAAAAGATTTGATCCCACTGTACATTGACGGATGCTGCAGCATGGAGAGCGAAAAGGTTGTTGAAGAACACCTTTCAGCTTGCAAGGATTGCAAAAAACTTTTCGATGAGATGAGAGCGTCCCCTGATACCGTTGAAGTTTCTGCTCCTCAAAAGTCATTTACCAAGCTAAACGATTGGAAGGCGTCGATTTTGCAATCCGTTTTGCTGTTTATATCCTTCGGCTTGATTACCATCGGTGTTGCGCTCGAATCAAGAACCGGTGTCGGCCTGATGAATGGATTTTGGGCGTTTAATCTTGTAATCCCCGCAACCGCATTTATGCTTTCTTTGGCAAACTGGTATTTTGTAAGAGTCTATAAAAACAGAAAAAGTTTCTCCTTTTTCTCTTTGATTACCACTATCAGTATCGCTTTGTGTGCATATATATGGTCCGGTTTTCACTATGAGATAGATCTGTTGGAAATATTTTCCGATTGTAATTTTATTGAGGCTTTTGACGTAATGCAAGGTATGTTTTTTCTTAATGGACTTGGAATCGTGTTAACGGTCGTGTCTTGCATACTATCAAAAACTCTTTCCAATCAATACGCAAAAATGCTCGGAAAAGAATGAAACTTTATGATGAAAAAAATCATATCAATTTTGATTTGCGTCCTGTTTGCTCTGATCATCCTGTATCCTGCCGGCGTAACCATCACAGCACTTTTAGGATACCGTTTTAAGCTCGCCGACGTTTCTGCCACCGCCATTCTCATCGCTGCATTATCTGTATGCATCGTTGTCCTGATGCGCGTATATCAATCAACACAGAACCACGTCGCTATTCGAGTCATCATAGCGATTTCTGCTCCGCTGTCAATAATCAATACAGCATTTTTCATTTTTAACAGTCCGCATTTTTGGGTGAATACGGCAATGCTTATTTCTGTTGTCTGCTGTGTATATCTGGCGTCGAAGTATGGAAATCCCATCTTTTTAAAAACTCTTGCAGTATCCTTATCGTTTTGTTTGATGTTTCCGATCGGCTTTCTTGTTTTTCTTGACTCTGTTTTTGGTAATATAGCTATCAATACTGTCGTTAAAACAGTAGAGTCGCCAAACGAAGCGTATTACGCAGAAGTAATCAATAACGATCAAGGCGCGCTTGGCGGCAATACCTATGTTGATGTATATGAAAGCAAACTGAATTTACTATTATGTAGAATAGAAAAAAAGCCCAAAAGAGTGTATTCCGGCGATTGGGGAGAGTTTGAAAACATGCAGATTCATTGGAAAGACGATCATTGCTTGGTCATCAACTACATTGAATATAAAATCCAATAGAGGCTTGCGGGATAGCGTGCTGAAACAATTTGTTTTCAGCACGCTATTTTTTGTATAACGAAAAGATCCCGTGGGAATTGTATGTTCCCACGGGATCTTTTTACTGCTTTGTTTTGGACAGGGTGATTTGATAGACGCAATAGTCGTCAAGCTGGATTTGCAAACGGTGAGAAGGGGAGAGTGCCGTTTCCGATTTTACCGTTTCAAGATTGAATTTTTCGTTCAGGATCTTACAATCAACCGTCCAAATTCCATCGGGAATACGATCGATTTCGACCTCGACCTGATCGGGAGAAACACCGAGGTCGTGAAAGTACGAGAACAATAGTTCAATTCGATCATCATCAGAGGCACCAAGGGCGTAAAGAGAATCAGAATCACTCTTGCTTTCAATTTGATTTTGACAACGATACAGACAGTTATAAGCGAAAAAGGAATAGTACGGCTTAAGCGGATCTAAAGTGTACGGCGCAAACATCCCGTTCCAAGCGGTATTAGGTCTTGCATCGTAATACATCAAAACGTCGAGCGGAGAATTTTGACAGGCGATCTGCACGGCAGAAACAAAGGCCGCTCCCTTAACGGATGGGATTGTTTGATAATTCTTGTAAAAATCCTCTGCTTTCCAGGAATACACGTAGTTCCATTCATTCAAGTGGATTTCGGCATTGGTATATCCGAATTCATCGAGCGCTTCGCGGGCAAGCTTGATTCGATTCACAAACTTTTGGGGATCGAAGGCATAAATGTGAAACGAAAAGAAATCCAGCGGAACGCGATGCTCGCTCATATATTGAATGAAATCGCGGTACCAAAAAGCTTTCATTCCTTGCGTAGCAATGGAAGTCAGAGCGGGTCCTCCGATTTTCAGGTGAGGAAAACGAGTCTTCAGTTGAGTTGCAACGGTTGCGTAAAAATCGAAAAATTCTTCTTTCGTACCCTGCCAGCACGGTCGGGAACCGGCCTCTTTTTCCCATCCACAGTCAAATTCGTTCCAAATTTCCCAATACGGCATATTATAGGTAAAGCCATTGGCCCACCCTGCGGTATAATGGGCAATGATATGCTCACCGATCCTTGCCCACTTGCCATAGTCCTTCGGAACCTTGGTGCCGTATTTTTTAATCTCGTGCTCAATTTTACTGCCGAGACGGTAGTAAGTTACCGTTCCGAAATCAAGCGTTCTCTGAACGTATTGATCCGTCAAGGTAAAATCATAAGAATCAGGATCGTTTTCGTCTGCATCAAAATCTCTGAAAATTAAGTGAACGTCAACGGTATGCTCGCCGCCGTAAGAGGAGCAGAAAGACGCATCGTGATTGCGAGCGTAGGGAATGCCTGCCGCCTGAAACCATTTTCCGTTTCCTCCCGCACGATGGTTAGCAGGGCCGTTATTGGTGCAGTGCATCGGCTTGACGACACCTACGTTTTTGGAAATGTCGAAAGAAATGTGTAACATAGTCTGTCTCCTGATCTTTTTCGTTCATTGTAGTCGAAAAATATAAGCTTGTCAAATCAATCGAAACCGAAATTTTTTCGAATACGATGATCAGCCAAGTTTTTTATGTTGATTTTTGTTCTAAAATATGTTATCATACCTAAATAGAATATAATTGGAGAAGTAATATGTATCGAATTACAAGCAAAAAAACACTAAATCCGACTGTAATGCAAATGGAAATTGAAGCTCCGCTTGTTGCAAAAAAAGCACTCCCGGGTCAGTTTATCATTCTTCGTGTCGATGAAAACGGCGAACGAATCCCCCTCACTGTTGCCGGAACAGACCGCGAGACGGGGACGGTTAAAATTATTTTTCAAGTCGTTGGCTCCACAACAAAGCAACTCTCCGCAAAAAATGAAGGTGAATTTTTGCAGGACTTTGTCGGCCCGCTCGGCAGACCGACTCACCTTGACGGAATCAAAAAGGTCTGTATCGTGGGCGGCGGCGTCGGATGCGCCATTGCTATGCCCGTCGCGCAGGCCTTTGCCGAAAAAGGAGCAGAAGTGACAAGCATCGTTGGCTTTAGAAATCGAGACCTTGTTATTTTAGAAAACGAGTTTAAGGCTTGCTCGAAGAACTTTGTGATGATGACCGATGACGGCTCATACGGCAGGCAGGGAACGGTTACGGTTCCTCTCAAAGAAATGCTTGAGAGCGGCGAAAAATTTGATATGATTATCACCATCGGCCCGCTGATTATGATGAAGTTCGTTGTTTTAACAGCAAAGCCATTCAATGTTCCCGTTACCGTTTCGATGAATCCGATTATGATCGACGGAACAGGTATGTGCGGCGGTTGCCGCTTGACGCTTAACCGCAACGGCGAGAAGATCACACGTTTTGCTTGCGTCGACGGTCCAGAGTTTAACGGCTACGAGGTCGACTTCGACGAAGCGATGTCCCGAGGAAGAATGTATGCTGATTTCGAGCGTCATCAGTACGAATCGACCTGTAATCTGTTTCGGAATGTTTAAAGGAGAAAGAAATGGCTATCCAACCAAAGCGTAATGAGATGCCGACGCAAGACCCCAAGGCTCGCGCTCACAATTTCAACGAAGTAGCACTCGGCTATACAATGGAGCTTGCTCTCGCAGAAGCTCAACGCTGCTTAAACTGCAAAAATGCGCCCTGCGTCAGCGCTTGCCCCGTTAACATTAACATCCCCGCCTTTATTCAGGAGTTGAAGAAGCAGAACGTAGAAGCTGCTTTTCAGATCATTTCGCAGTCCTCTGCGCTTCCTGCCGTATGCGGAAGAGTTTGCCCTCAAGAGTCTCAATGCGAAAGCAAGTGTACTCTCGGAATTAAATTCGAACCGGTTGCCATTGGTAGATTGGAGCGATTTGCTGCCGATTGGCATAACGAAAACTGTACGGATCCCGCACCTAAAACAGACTCGAACGGATTTTCTGTCGCTGTTGTCGGCTCCGGTCCTTCCGGTCTGACCTGTGCGGGAGACCTCGCAAGGCTTGGTTATCAAGTGACAGTATTTGAAGCCCTTCATACCGCAGGCGGGGTTCTTGTCTACGGTATTCCCGAATTTCGACTTCCGAAAAGCATTGTAGCAAAGGAAGTATCGACCCTTGAACAGATGGGGGTTCGCATCGAAACAAACGTTGTCATCGGAAAAACGCTTACCATCGATGAACTCATAGAGCAAGGCTACGACGCCGTATTTATCGGTTCGGGAGCGGGGCTCCCCAATTTTATGGGCATCCCCGGAGAATCGCTGAAGGGCGTGTATTCTGCAAACGAATTTCTCACACGAAGCAATCTGATGAAGGCTTACCGTTCAGATTCCGCCACTCCGATTATGAAAGGCGGCAAGGTTGCCGTCGTCGGCGGCGGTAACGTCGCGATGGATGCCGCAAGGACCGCCCTGCGTCTGGGTGCTGACGAGGTTTATATTGTCTATCGGCGCTCCTTGGACGAGCTTCCGGCACGAAAAGAGGAAGTCGAGCACGCAATGGAGGAGGGAATTGATTTTCGTCTGCTGACTAACCCCGTTGAAATCATCGGTTACGTCAATGAAAACGACCCTCGCGATCCGAAGAACGGAACCGTCAAAGCAATGAGATGCAACCGCATGACCCTTGGCGAGCCAGATGAAAGAGGGCGCAGAAGACCCGTCGTTTTGGAGGGTCAGGACATCGTGCTCGAAGTAGACACCGTCGTCATTTCAATCGGCACCTCCCCCAACCCTCTTATTAAAGATACGACAGAAGGTCTCGAGGTCAATCATCGAGGTGGCATCATCATCTCCGAAGATGCAATGACCTCTCGAGAAGGAGTTTTCGCGGGCGGAGACGCCGTGACGGGCGCCGCAACTGTAATTTCCGCAATGGGCGCGGGCAAATTGGCAGCAGCGTCCATTCATAAAATGCTCACCGAAAGGAAATGAGTATGAAACTTCAAGAATCGGGCGAAATGTACCTTGAATCCATTTATTTGCTTTCTAAGAAATGCCCGAACGTTCGTTCCGTCGATGTCGCTGTTTTTACCGGATATTCCAAGCCGAGCGTTTCCCGTGCTATGGGTCTATTAAAAAACGCGAATATGATTCAAATTGATCCGGACGGCTATATTTCTCTAACGCAAGAGGGCCTTGCCGTTGCAGAGAGAATGTATGAGCGGCATACCGCCATCACGGAGTTTTTCGTCAATATCGGTGTACCGGAGGGTATTGCCTCACAGGACGCATGCAAAATCGAACACGTCATCAGCGAAACGAGCTTTTGTGCGCTGAAGGATCTCGGTAAAAAGCTAAAATCATAACGTTTCAGCAAAGCAATGCGACTTACGTCGCATTGCTTTTGAATGAGAATTGAGGATTCTATGGATGATATTCTGAAGATTAAATTCAATTATCAATCCAATTACGGCTTCGGATACGATTACTCGGGATTTTCATTATTTGATTCCATTTATCTTGAAAATCTAACGAACAAGCCGCTTGACGGGTTAAAAATCCGTATCATCACAACTCCTGAATATGTTTTGTCAGGCGAGGGGGTT
This sequence comes from Eubacteriales bacterium, assembly GCA_045601445.1. Classification (GTDB taxonomy): domain Bacteria; phylum Bacillota; class Clostridia; order Oscillospirales; family SIG627; genus RGIG5579. Next base: position 17,848 of record JAZRZQ010000042.1, read on the forward strand.
GTGAGTTTCTTGGCGCCTTCGGGGCATCGATTGCTGTCTTGTGATTGGGTCAAATACGATAGATCGTATTTAGCTACGCTTGCGTCTCCAACCACATTAAACGGTCGCATTCTCGTTTCAGATGCGACGGATCAACTCCTGCAATCTCTTGATTTTTCCTTGCAGCTCCTTCCTTATGACTATTTTTCGGGGCTTTCTCTCGTCCCCGAAGCAATTTCGTTTTTCGTAACACCGCAAGAAGAGGAGCTTTCTGAATTCGACGAGCATTTTTCGCCGTATGATCCGATTTTGTTTATCAAAAAGATCTATCAAGTTTTAAAAGAAAAGCAGATCAAGTTTTCCTCGGAGGATTATTTTGACGGTGCTGCAAAGAAAATAAAACTTTGCGAGAGAGTATTATACGATCAAAGCGCAAACTCTCTTGAAATCGGCTTGCTATTTGCCTCTGTCTGCGAACGAGCCGGTCTTTCGCCTCTATTGATGTTTGCTCCTCAGGGAAAAGTATATGCGGGCATCAAGCTTGATCTCTCAAACAAGCCCCTGCTTTTCGATTTTTCCAAGGAACTTTTACAAAACGATCGCAACATTTTCATCGACTGCTCCTTTTTTGCTTACGGCAGCGAATACACCGATGAGGAAGCGCTCTTTCATACAAGGAACAATCTTTCCCTCTCTGACCGGAAAATGCTTGTTCTTGATCTTGCTAAAGCAAGAGAATGTCACCTAAATCCTCTTCCGAATCGAAAGCTTGAGAACGGATTATTCACCCTATCCAACGAAAAAGCGACCAGCTCCGCGAGTTTTTCCGGCTACTACGCCCGAATGAAGGAATTTTCGGAGGATGCTCGCATAACGGCGCTTCTCACCGGCAAAAAATTGCCGATCACCGCACTCCATAAGACAAACCTTGATTTCATTTATGATCTGGACGTCAACCAAAATAAAATTTTAAATAAAATTCTGTCCAATGATCTAACCCTGATTTCCGCTCAAAACGGAAGCGGTGTCTCCACCTTGTTTTCCTATGCCGCGCAATACGAAATGAAAAACAATCGGAGAGTGCTGTACATTTCAGATCGAAAGTATCATTTCGATCAATTTCGTAAAATCTCCTCTCGGCATTTTGACCCAACATTTGTCCTTGACTTGTCAACCGATTTAAAGAAAACACACCGCAAAGAAGATTTTACAGGCATTTTTTCTTCACACGACGATTTATTTCAGGATAGAGACCTGTTAAAAAAGACATTAAACGAAATCAATTCATATTACAGAGATCTGGAGGGAGACAAGGAAATCGTCTCCTCCTTTCTGCTCGCTGCCGATCGTTATCAGCAATTACGTGATGCGAACGATTCTATCATTTTTTCTCCCGAGCAAATTGGACATCTTTCAGACGATACGGTTCAAGAATGGTTTTCCGTGGTCAATGAAGCCGTAAAAGCCGTCTCTGAAATTGATAGCGTCCACGCTCATCCTTTATCTCTGATTCGCCATAAAGATTTTTCGTACGAATATAAATCTCAACTGATTCGATCTCTCGAGGAGCTCTTGCGCGTTGTTGAAAATCTGATTTCGGAACGTGATCATATCTGCGTTTATTTTCCGTCGCTGAATGGAATGGGACCGCTTTGGGCTCTGCGCGCCTTCAATGATTTGACTGCTCTGTTTGCTGAATTCAAAAACGTTCCCATCAGCTTTTTTGAAGATCCGGAGCATATCGACGAGTCTTTTCAAACCGTAACCCGACTGATCCAGGCGAAAAAAGAATACGACGTGATTGCCCAGACGATTCGTGTCAGCTTTGACGAAAAGATTTTTGAACTCGATGCGATTGATCTGTATTCCAGATATAATTCCTATGCGCAGGACCGTTCTCTCCGCGGAATCTCACAGCGCCGTGCAATATTAAAAACCGCAAAGCGTTTTCTGCTCCCCAACTGCGACGTGGAGAATATTGAATACATTTTGTCACGTTTGGCTCTGTTTCAAAAAAATCAGTCTCAAATCAATCAAGAAAAAGAAACTGCATTCCGCCTGCTCTGCGTGCCAATGGATAGTGGGGAAGAGGCTTGGGGACAACTGCAAGAGGCTACGGATCTGTGTTATCAGTGCTATTACATCTTTCAGAACTATTTTTCCAATGAAAATCTCTTCGAATTCGTTTGTGACTTCTGCAAAGCTATCGAAACCCCCGGCTTTTCGGAAAAGGCGAATAGACTTCGCGAGCTTGAAACACGGTATAAGGCTGCAGTCAATTCCTTTGATCTGATGACGGAAAACCATATTGAGCACTGCTATGCGCCGAATGACAGCGACTATTTTAATACCCTATATCAAAGTCTTTCCTCGATCCTGTCTTCCGTGGATCAGATCAAGGGATGGTGCACTTGGTTGTCTCTTCGCGAACGTGCGCTTTTGCTTGGAATGAAAAATATGGTCATATCGCTTGAAAGCGGAAGAATCGTTGCATCAGAGTTAAAGCGCGGTTTTCTCCGAGCATTCTTTAAGGCGGTATGTGAGTATAATTTCATCGCTCGGCCAAACCTCCTTCCTGAGCGGTTTCATCCGGAAGAAGCGAAAACGGCAGCAAGAAACGCGATGAAATCAATAAGAGAAAAAAGGAAGTCAGAGCTTGATTCCGTTTTATCGGTCAACCGCTTTGATTCTCTTCGCGATCTGCCGGATCAATTTAGCCCCGTGGAGCTTTTTGATCAAAAAAAACCTCAAATCTTTTCATACTATCCGTGTATCATTTCTGACGTCAGTATCGCCAAACGCTTATTTTCAACGGAGAAAAAATGCTTTGATCTGATTTTGATTGAATCCAGAAACGCAATTTCTGTCGATGATTTTCTTTGGCTTCTTTCCGCAGGTAAAAAGGTTGCTTTCGCAGGGCTTCATTCCTCAGATCTCACAAAAAGGGAATTTCGCTTTGATTTAAATGCTTCAGCCTTCGATTGCCTGTGGAATGTAGTGGATGAAAAATACCGAATGTCAGCTGTTTACAGCCAATCGCCTGCGCTTGCGGCGGTACAATCCTCTTATGCATCCTCCATTCATTCGACGTCAAGGCTTTATTCTCCTCCGATGCCGGTCGCCGAAAAAACGATTGATCTGATCCGTATCAACGGGGCCTACGGCACCGAATATCCTGAAGCGAATCTTCAGGAAGCGCAATACATTGTTGATCAGTTGGCCCATCTTGCTATGAATGGCAATCAAGACAGCATTTCCTGTGTGTGTGCAACTTCACAGCAAAAGAATTTGATATTGAGATTGCTTGCTCTGAAAATGCGTCACGATTCCGAATTAGCAAGCCGCCTTTCCGATTCGATGCATATTTTCATCAGCGCATTGAACGAAGAGCTTCATTTTACTGATCGTGTCTTTTTTTCGCTGACGTTTTCTCCCGACCGCAGTCGTCACGGCTCAAGATTCCCGTATGAGTTTTTGACCTTCGCAGGAAACGACCCTAAAAAATCCATCCTCAATCTTTTAGCCTCAGCGCAGAAAAATATTACGATCGTCGCATCGTTTGATTTTGAAGAGCTTCGACACACTCCGTCCATCCTTCCCGCACCGATTGCGGTCAAGAATTTACTGCTGGAGGCAGTGGCGCCCGTCTCTAATGCAACTTACCAGATCGCGGAAGAGCTTTATGATTCCGTTATTTTACAGAGTGTTTCTTCCGATTTGATCAAGAGAGGTTATCGCGTTGTTTCCGGAGTCATGAACGGGAGATATTATATCGATCTTGCTGTTGTGAATGAAAATGACGAGTTCATTCTCGGCATCATCTCCGACCAGACGGTTTTGAACCAAAAGTCAAACCTATCCGCAATCGAAATTTCCAACCTTGCTATTTATGAGAGCTTGGGCTGGAACATTTGTCGCTGCTTTGTTACCTGTGCCTTCGACTCGTATGACGCTCAACTGAACCGAATATTAAGCTTTTTAAGCAATTCTACCGATGAATCCGAACTGATTTAGCATTTTTTCTCGACCACGCCATATATTTTTAAAAAAAGGAGTGTGGTCTATGAATCAAAATAACAAAGGTTACTCGTGGAAGAGTATTCTCATTATGTTGCTGTTTACCATTGGTGCGTTCCTTGCTTTCAACGCAATTTTTGCGCTGATTTTGCTCAGAATGGATCATTTTGAGCGCTATTACGCCATGATACCGTGGGCCTGTTGCATCATTTGTGCGATCCTGGTCGCCCTCATTTCTAAAAACAGCGTAGTGTCATTGATTGTTTCATCTGCTACAAGCATTGTTTGGATTAGTTTAGGTCTGATCGGTGCCGGGGAAAACTATTCTTTTTTCAAGGCTCTATCACCGTTTTGCCTGTTTATCTTATCCGCCACCTTGCTCCCGCTTCTTCTGCAACGCTTACGCAAAAATAATAGGAAAAACAACCCAAAATTTCGTTTTTCCAGATAGAGAGGTTCCATGCTAAAGGAAGTATTCAAATCAAAGAAAGCAATTTGCATCGTCTCAATCATCGTTGCATTTGCTCTGCTATTAACAGCACTGTATTTTGCTTTCTTCAAAAAAAAGAGCGATCCGGTTGATTCCATTTTTTACTATCCTGCCAATTACGACGAAAATATCCATAAAAACAAAGCATATCAATCTTTGGTTCGCGATTTTGTGTTTGGTTCAGGCGGTGTTGAAACGACATATAAAATCAGCGACGAGGCCCAAAATGAAGATCCGGAATGCCGTTTTTTCTTGGATTATTTTGAAACCGTCATCGAAGGAAATTACAACGAATATCCTGCCTTCTTTGTTGATGATTATTTCGAGGAAAAACCAAAATTTACGATGCAGATGATTTTCGAACCCTACGTTTCTTATCACTCTCTTTCACACGAAACGATCGAAGGAAAAGAAACCGAGGTTCTTAATTACTACGTTCGTTACAAGATCTTCAAAAATAACGGCACCTTCCGAAAAGGCATTGCTTCCGGTGAAGCCGTGCCGCAAATCTATCAACTCATAAAGCTGCCGGATCAATCGTATCGCATTTTTCGCATCCTCGACATTGAATTTGAATCATGATCGATCTTGAATTATTGTCGAAATATTTCGGTGACCGTATTTGCTATTTCGATAGCATTGACTCGACCAGCTTGTATGCAAAGCGACTAATACAAAATCAAGATTACGTGCCTTATATTATTATGGCTGACGAACAAACAAACGGGCAGGGAAGAGTCGGAAAGTCCTTTTATTCTCCGTCATCATCAGGTCTGTATATGACCTTTGCTATCCCGAATCGCGAAATTCCATGTGACAATTTGACACCGCGGGTAGCGCTTGCCGTAAGGCGTGCTATCCTTCAGATCTTCCGTGTAGATTGCGGCATAAAATGGGTCAACGATCTGTATTACAACGGAAAAAAGGTATGCGGCGTCCTCTGTCAGCAAGCTCCTCCCTATATTCTTATCGGCATCGGCATCAACGTTGTTTTACCCGAATACACTCCTACAGATTTGAAGGAGAGACTCGGGGCAATCGCAGACGTTGCGACGCCTGAGCAATTTACAAACCTTGTTATTGCAATCGATCAGAAGCTCCGTGAGCTGTTTTATCTTTCGACCGATCAAGTTTTATCGGAATATCGCTCGCATTGCTTTCACATTTCAAAAATGGTTTCCATTGAGAACAACGGGAACGAATTTCCTGGCACCTGTGTCGGAATCGGCGACGATTTTTCATTACTGATTGCTGACCGAACATCGGTCAAAAGTTTTACTTCGGGCGTTCTAACCTTGATAGACGAAAGCAGGCGGTAGTTTCTACCGCCTGCTTTTTATAACCCAAAGCTAATGTTAATCGCTTGATTAACCCTTTCCATTGTTTCCGGTTCCAAATGACCCATTTTTTCTTTCAATCGTTTTTTGTCAATGGTACGTATCTGCTCAAGCAAAATCACCGAGTTTTTACTCAATCCGTTTTCTTCTGCAAAAACCTCAATATGTGTCGGAAGTTTCGCTTTTGTCGTTCTGCTCGTAATGGCTGCTGCTATGACGGTCGGGCTGTGCTTATTGCCAACGTCATTCTGCACGATCACAACCGGCCGAACACCGCCTTGCTCACTGCCGACAACAGGACTGAGGTCTGCGTAATAAATATCTCCTCTTTTTACAATCAAGGTATTTCACTCCAAATTTAGATAAATTCACCGACTCGTGTGTTCTTATTTTTTCCGACTTTTTGTCTCGTTATTCCGTTTGTTATATTTTATTCACAATTTCATCCTTTGTTTCCGATTTCATAAGTTTTTCTGATTTAAAACGTTACAATAATTTCAATTTCATTTAAAACGGCCGATATTTTAATTGGGTTTTTATGTTTTTTATCAAAAACAATCGAAATGATCTCATTATCGTATTGATATGTAACATTTCGGTATGCTTTCCCCTCAGTCATCTCTTCCGAAATTGATACCGGTTCTTCATGATTCACCTTCTCTAAGATACTAAACAGATTCCCAAGCGGCGGCTTAACGGTTCGAAAAATGTACTGTATTCCCTGAAATTCTCTTTTGTATTCTCCGTTCTCATACGATTCCAAAAGCCCGCACGTAATCTGATCTTGCGTTTGATGCAAAAAAGAATAGATGCCATTTTGATAACTCATAACTCCTTTTGAAACGACACCGTCAATTTCAAGCGTAGAAGGTAATTCAAAATCACTCAAAAGAGGTCCTTGCAAGCCCCCTTCATCTGTTTTTTGACAGGAAGCGAACAGAAAAAGCAAAAGAATGGTTGAGAGCAGAACGAGGGTGCGTTTCATGTTTCCTCCGAGTTGACAAAAAAGTTGACATTTGATAGAATAATACTGTTATGATTTTATGCGTATCATTCATAATCATACCAAAATCTTGGAGAGGAGATCGCCGTGGCATACCCAAGAAACGAATTAAAGTACTACATTCCAAAACCGTTCGCTCTCTTGCTCCAAAAGCGCTTGTCCCACGTTCTCTCCTATGACTCGCACGCTCTTAACGATGGCTCATATTGGATCACAAGTCTTTATTTTGACGATCTCTTTTCCTCCGCATTAAACGATAAGCTTGACGGAATTGAAAAGCGAACGAAATACCGCATTCGGTATTATAACAAAAATCAAGATTTGATCCGACTTGAAAAAAAGAGAAAAGATGGGCAAAAATCATTTAAGGATGCTACTCGGTTGACCCTTGAGCAAGCACAGCATCTTGCAAGCGGGAATGCCGTTCCATCCGACGATCGATTGATAGCGGAAATGAATCATTTACTTTGCCACAGAGCACTTCGCCCTTCAATTTTCGTGGAGTACCGACGCAGAGCCTTTCTGTATCCCGCAGGAAACGTTCGGATCACGCTCGATGACGAGCTGACAGTTTCCGGATTCAGCCAATCCTTATTCGAGCCTTGCCCGCCGAAAATTCCCGTTTTGCCTCAAGAATCGGTGATTCTCGAAGTCAAATATGACAGCATCTTTCCCCGGCATCTTTCCACTTTGCTTTCCGATATTCCGAAAATTAACTGCGCCATATCAAAATATGCGAATTGCCGAGAGGCATTTCGTTAAGGAGAATATATGAATATTGTGATCGATTTTTTCAAAACTACCTTTCTCAATGAATTTCAAGCCACAATGTCAGGTGACCGTATTGCTTCCGGTCTTTTGGTTTCGTTCTTTCTGAGCTTATTTGTTATATTGATCTATCGAGTAACCTATCACGGCATTGCGCTGAACCAAAGCTTTTGCTTTTCTCTGATCTTGCTTTCAATGGTTACCTCGATGGTGATTATGACCATTACGACAAATCTTGCGCTTTCCCTTGGTATGGTCGGTGCTCTTTCGATCGTCCGCTTCAGAACTGCTATCAAAGATCCGAATGATACGGTATTTATGTTCTGGTCGATCGCAGTTGGTATTATGGCCGGTGCCGGTCTCATCTACATTCCCATCATTACAAATCTTTCCCTCGGCGTGCTCTATCTTGCGTATTATTTTATCAAACGCAACAGCAAAAGTTCCCCATATCTCCTTATCGTTCGCTATCAAAATGATGCTGCGGATTGTGTTCTGGAGGCCTTGGGCAGCCTTAAAAAATCGAAAGTCAAGTCAAAAACCGTTTCCGCCGGAACAACGGAGCTTTGCCTCGAGATCAAATTAACGCCGCAAAGCATGAATTTGATCGACTCCATATCTAAGATTGACGGCGTGCTGGATGCCAGTGCGGTCAGCTATCAAGGCGAAACGGATCTGGTATAAAAAGAGCGGTGCAAATTGCACCGCTCTTTTTATCACATCGAAATAATTCTCTCCCTTGCCTCCGAGAGATTTAATGCATTGTTCGCATACGACTTTAAAAGAAGCTCTTGGGGAAGGCAAGCGTCAAATTTATCAATGATCGGATATTCGCTTGCATTCAGAAGAGATTTTGCTTCATTGTCGGACGATTCCGCATAGCCCTTAAGTCGAGAGATCACATCACTCGGAGACAATCTTTCAGAACGGAAGGTTATGTAGTAACACGAGCCGGATTGAACGTCGAAGATCTCTCCGCATGAGGCAAGATGCTTTTGTAAAATCCTCTTCATCGTCCGAAAGGCTTTCGTGCCAAGCCAAGGAAAGAACACAAAGCTTGAATTTCCCATCGGGAGAATAAAATTATCAGTAAGATGCGATTTCCTCGACAGAATTCTTGCTTTCTTCAACCGTTCCTTGGCATTGGGAAGAAGATAGGAGTAGTCCTCGTCCTCTCGCAGTACCGTTCTCATCATTTCCAATATCTTGGTGTGGATGCATCCTTGATCTCCGGGCCAGGATATTTTCATTTTTCCTTCGACTGATTTTACATAAATAACACGCTTCAGAGAATCAATATCCTCAACCTCCCAGACACGACCGGCCAAAGCAAACCGCTCACCGATCGGGGGAGAGGAGGCAACCGTACCGATCTCTTCCGAACCACATCGGACGGTAAAATCTTGGCTATCCTTAAAGACGGCAAAAAACTGATAGTGATTCAGTAGCTTTTCGCCCTTCAAACCGAGAATCAACTCCTTTTCATCCGTCCTTGACAAATAATCATTTTTCAGCATCGACGACAAGAGGAGCTTGTAATCATCGCGAGTGAAGTTTTGAAAAGGTGCGAGCGGAAGAACTCGAGACGCAAGCTGTGCAGGGGTCAAAGAACCGTTGGATGCAAGCACTGACAAGGTTTGATGAAACAAAAGGCTGGCCGGCAGAGGCTTTTCTGAAGCAGGCTCAATCCAGCGTTCTCTTCGGTATAACTCGATAATTGCGATTCCTTGCAAGAGATCCCAAGGAATCAGCTGAAAAATCGGTGCATTGGAAAGCGGCTCCTCTTCGCGAAAGGTCATTACCATTTCAGGAGGATCATCGCGTCTGCCGCTTCGTCCAAGGCGTTGTAAGAAGCCGGAAACAGAGGTTGGAGCGGATTGATTGATGACGCGCTTCAGCTTTCCGATGTCAATACCAAGCTCAAGCGTAACGGTGGCACAGGCTGTAATTGCACGTTCATCGTTTTTCAATACAGATTCCGTGTCCTGACGAATCGCAGCTGAAAGATTGCCGTGATGAATATAAAAGCGATCGGGTTCACCTTTTTTGATAGCAAGATGTCTCAAATTTGCGGTGATCTCTTCCGTCTCTTCGCGGGAATTTGAGAAAACGACGCATTTATCTCCTTGAGTTGCGCGATAGATAAACTCATCGGCGCTGTTCGTAATCTTATGATCCTCGGCGTGTGTGATGATAAAATGCTCAAGCGCAAGCTTCCAAGAAATGCGGTCCGAAGAAATTTTTATCGTTTTAGCCTCTCGGTCGCTTCCGGAGGCAAGCCAGTTCTCCGCGCCCGAAGGATCACCGATGGTCGCAGACAGCGCGATTCTTCGCGGTTCATACGAGATCAACCGAGAAAGTCTCTGAAGCTGACAGAGAATTTGATTTCCGCGATCCGTCCCCATCAATGCGTGAATTTCGTCGATAATCACGTATTTTAGGTTGCCGAAGAGACGAGGAATGTCGTTATTTCTTTTCACAAGCATACTCTCGAGACTTTCGGGAGTAATTTGTAGCATTCCCCGCGGATTTTTTAAAAAGGCTTCCTTATGGCTTCTCGGCGTATCACCGTGCCAACGGAACACAGGCATACCGCTTTCTCGCAACAACTCTTCCATTCTGGAATACTGGTCATTGATAAGAGATTTCAGCGGAGAAATATAAAGAACTTGAAACTGCTCGGGACTTTCTCTATCCATCAAGGAAAGAATAGGGAAGAGCGCCGCTTCCGTTTTTCCCGACGAGGTTTGAGAGGAAAGAAGCAGATGGCAATCATCAAAGAAGATCTTTTCCGCCGCAAGAATCTGGATCCGACGAAGCTCATCCCAACCAACCCGATAAATATAATCGCGAATAAAAGGTGAAAACTGTGAAAAGACCTCTTGCGCGCGTTGTTCTATTGTTTTCATAGATCAATCTCGTTAAAATCAATAAAATCTTGTTCCTCATCCGTCTCTTCCGCTTTAAAGAGCTTCTGATCGCCGAGCAAAGATTCGAAGCTGACACTCGGATCGGAATACATTACGTCAAGGACGGACAGCAAGTCTCGTGTAATTTCGCGGGGCGTAATCATCTCATTGGCGCCCATTTTGCCGAATGCAACTCGAAGGAACTGCAGGAGCTGCTCATCTTGAAGTCGAGAGGTGTAGGCATAATACGAGCTGTGCAGGAGCAAAAGTCGCTTACACAGAGCGAAGATCTCGTTATCGGTTAAACGATCGAGATAAATCAGCGGCGAAAGAAGATTTCTTGTATTGCTTTGAACGAATTTAGCAGGGATGAGACGACTCTTTAATGCCTCGTAGCTATAAAGCCCTCTGCGAGTATCCTCGATCATTTGCGGAGTTGCGCCGAGAAAAATGCCCAGACCCTCTGCTTTTCCTTGCATCGTGTCATTAAACATCGATAAAATTTTCTCGTAGTTATTTTCTCGAGAAATTCGATTTGGGATCTTATACAGATTGACACATTCGTCAAAAAAGATCGCAAAGCCTTGATAGCCGATCTGTCGAAAAAATACAGCGTACAATTTGAGAAAATCATACCAATTATGATCGTCAATCGCGCTGTTTATGCGTAGCAGGGAAGCTTTCGCTTGTGTCTTTCCCGAGAATTCGCCGCGAAGCCAACGCATAGCATCCTCGCAAAGCAAGTCGTCCTGATTCACGTAGCCCGAATAGTATAAATTGAGTACCTTGGCAAAATCAAAACCGTTTACGTTTCCGCGAAGAACCTCTGATACGCGAAAAATTTCTCTTCGAACAAATTCATAGAGCTCATCGGATTCCGGAGGGAAATGATTTTCAACAATCCCTTTCTTTTGAATTTCAGAGAACCAACCAAGAAGAATAGAAGGGAGAGCGTTACCGTCAGGCATTGCTTTGGTAGAAAGATTGCGCATCAATTCACGAAAGCTTGCAAGCCCCTGACCGTTCGTTCCTTGAAAACGACGTTCCGGAGAAAGATCGCAGTCGGCAGTAACGAAGCCTCTCTCCTGAGCATTGGCCCTTGCCAGCCCCATTAAAAAGCTTTTACCGCTTCCGTATTTTCCAACTAAAAATCGAAACGCTCCCATTCCAAGGGAAAGATTATCCAAATCGCGAATCAGCGCAGAAATCTCTTTTTCACGTCCGATCGCTATATATTCAAGTCCGTGACGGGGAACTACACCCGCGCCGGCAGAGTTTAAGAGAGTGCCTAAAATTCGCTTTGGAATTTTAACGTTTTGGCTCATCATCATTCTCCTTATCGTCTGTTATTTCGGGAAAAACTTCTTTTAACTGTAATAGATAATCAGAGTAAAGCTCACCGCTCGGGTCAAAAATGGCATCCTCGACGGTATCCGCCGCCTTTTGATTACAGCTTGCCAGCATCGCCTCAAAGAAGTTTCCGATCGAAAGAGCATACTCTCGCGCACGATCCTTACCGAAATACAGACAAAGTCTTATCAAGCGCTCTTCTTCTTCGGTTACGGCAGAGGCGAGCTCCCAAAATTCGTTTTCGGAAAGAGGGGGTCTTTTATCAATGCCGTTAAGCTCGCTCTCGTATTTCTGATCGAAGCTCTGATCCTTCGGATCGAAGGCAATAAAGTCCTCGTTTTGATGCGTGTAGATTTCAGTCAGTGTACGAGTCAATTCCCACGAATCCCGCTCGATTGCGTTCGCATCCTCAAGAGAGACCTCGATCTTGCGAGGCGGAAGGGAAGCAGATTTCTCGTTTATCGCGATGGTTTGCTGTGTATTCTCGGACTGCGGTGCAAGGTGAGAATAGCGAATTAAAATTCCTTCCAGAAACTTTTTGTGCTCATCGGAAATATGAATTCTTGACAAAGAATTTTTAATTTTTAAGATCGCACGAATCCGATTCTCCAAATAGCGAATCAACTCATCAAAGCGGTCTCTGATGGTTTCATCGTTTAGATAGGGATAGCTTTCCATGCAGATCTCAAGACGCGGAATATCATCAATCGGTAATCCGGAGAAGAGTTTTCTCTTCGTGGTGACAAATGACGGAATGGGAATGCGAAACAGCACCTCATTCAGATCTTTTCGATTGAATAAACCCGAACGAAAGGAATCAAAGATTGCTTCCTCGCATGCACTTGCAAAATTTTGATTAACACGATAAGCCTTGCAATTTCGAAAGCTCATACCGGTCAACTGACGCAGCACAAAATCAATCTGTGCCGCATTCGGAGTAAAGCCGTCACGAAACAGATAGTCGAAAAGATACAAATTGACAATAAACGGCCTGATATGCCAATCTTGTTGCAATATAATCTCTTCAAGAGCATCCCAAGGCGGTGTAATACGTGCATAAACACAAACGTCAAATAAAAATTCAGCAAACAGCTTATCACAGAGGGGGAAATCTTGACGGTAATTCTTCCAGACCCAAAAGAACTGCTCCGGTATCGTCTGCTGCGAAGCAATGATCGGAATTAAACGGCAAAGATATAAACATAAATAGGGAAATGCAAGACGTATTTTTACCCCGTTCTCAATTCGATCGAGAAAGAAAAAGAAATATTTTTGCTGCAACGGGGTCAACTTGGAAAATGAGGGAAGATACGCTTGGCAAGGGACAAAGGACAACGAGACTGTTTCAAATGAATCTGAAAACAGATCTGATTGTTTGGGCAAAAATTCATCGGTAAGTTTAATGGAACGTATGACGCGGCTTTCCTGTGTCGGAACGATATGCTTGAAGCGGTCAAGATCACCGGGCTCGGATAGAATCGCAATCGGCACACCACTTTTAGGAACTCTCCGAAACGGATCGTTCGAGGTGATCCTTGGGAGCAATCGGTCTATCGACCAATATTCATCCTTTTTCATTGCTAACTCCTAAAAAACCAGGCAAATGTTTTAAATTTACTAACGTTATTATATCATTATATCATAGCAAGTACTTTATTTGCAATAGCAGGGAAGAAAATTGCATTTGCCTGATTTTTTTAGGTCAATCTTTTAAAAAATGCTTGACAAATCCGCTGATTTATGTTAGGATAATTTGCGTCGCCGGTGAGTTACGCTGGTGTAGCTCAATTGGCAGAGCAGCTGATTTGTAATCAGCAGGTTGGGGGTTCAAGTCCCTTCACCAGCTCCACTGTGACAAATGAATATGGGGGAATTCCCGAGCGGCCAAAGGGGGCAGACTGTAAATCTGTTGTCACTGACTTCGGTGGTCCGAATCCACCTTCCCCCACCAGAAAACGACAGATTCCGACAGGAATCTGTC
>JAZRZQ010000043.1:0-3045 GCA_045601445.1 Eubacteriales bacterium
ATTTCATCTGAGGCAAAGCCGAAGATTTCATCAGCGTTAGCTGATTTCATCCTTGCATCAGCAAGGATTTCATTATATCTTTTTTTGTAGCCAATAGACAGAAAAACCGACTTGTTTCGACAAGTCGGTTTTTCAACTAAATCCACCCTTGCGGGATTTGTGAAATACGCTTCGCGTGTGAAATACGCCTGCGGCGTGTGAAATGCCTGCGGGCGTGAGTGGATTTATTTCATTTCACTTGATGCGATAGCATCAAATTTCACAATTCACGAAGTGAATTATTTCACATTTGCCGCAAGGCAAATATTTCACTTGCTTCCAAACGTAAAAAGAGATCCTTGAATTTTGATTTGGGATCGCTTTGCGATGGTATATCATCACGGCATAGCCGTGCATACCCCCCTGCGGCTTGATGAGATGCAACACTGCGTGTTGATGATATGCAATTCCTGCGGAATTGATGATATACAAGGCTTTCGCCTTGATTTGTTTACAAAAGTGTGGTATAATAAACACAGAAAGGCGGTGAGGCTGTTTATGTCAAACAATCCTACTGAGATCACATACGAAACGATTGTTGATTCCGGAAGAAAATCTTGCATTGGTCATAGCACTGCTTATTTGTTGCATATACCCGGACATTATTTTGTTGCATACGAGGCCTTGCCCATCCTCTATTTGTGGGTGGACTTGAATCTAAACAACGTTACTATCTACTATGCGGATGGTTCGGTTGCAAGTTGGACAAATCGTTTATTTGATGCTTATATCACACAGTTTGGAATTTCAATTTCTGCTGACGGAGATTACATTTTTGCTCAGACATGGGAGAATGGCTTATATTGCATCTCCTCTCGAACAGGAGAAAAAATATGGAGAACTCAAAGCAAGGCTGCTGTAAAAAATATATATGTAAACAGTAATACGATTTGTATCAATCGAAAAGATAAATGTTTGGAGTTGATTGCCCCCCACACAGGTGAAGTAATTCGCGAACGAAAACTTACAATTCATGAATTTTTTGCAGTTGACACTTGTCGATTCATGTGTAGAACAACAGTTAAGAAATGGGAGGTTATTGATTCTAATACGTTAGAAACCGTTGATACATTTTCAGCCGATGATAGAGATTCTGTCCGTTCTTGGTTTGCTATCTTCTATTCATAATGTTAAAATATTTAGACACCTTTTGTTCGTTTTTACCCTTGTTCAGACACCTTTTCACTCGTTTAAGGCAGAAAAAAGCATCGACTTTGTCGGTGCTTTTTTCAACTAAATCCACCCTTGCGGGTGGGTGAAATCACCTTCGACGATGAAATATTGACGACACTTTAAATCATCAAAGACGAAGGCGTTGTCATCAAGCAGGAAAAAAAGCACGTTTTCCGAAATAGAGTGTTGCATTTTCGTTTCACCGTGTGCTATAATGAAAAAAATGCATAGGGAGGCATATAACGATGTCTAATATTAAGGTTGGTTACTGCCGAAAGGCGTTTAATCCCGACAAAACGGTTCGAATGAATTCCACGAACCCCGGTGAAACGGTCATTGAGGATATTTGCGCCACCGCCGTTTATTTTGAGCAGGAAGAGAAGAGAATTCTGCTCGTCGGTATGGACGTTCGCAATGTGTACGAGTATTTTTCGAAGGCCGTTCGCCCGATGATCTCGGAAGCAACGGGCGTTTCCGAGGATGCCATCATTCTTCATACGCCCCACAATCATTCCAGCCCCGACTGCTCCGCCTCGAAGGATCCGAGCGTGATCGATTGGCGCGAGAGAATCGGTTATCCCGCCATCGTGGCCGCTTGCGTGGAAGCGGTTGCCGATGCCAAGCCCCTGCTCTCGATGGAGGGCGGCGAGACGATCACGGAAAAGGTCAGCTTTGTTCGCCGTTATCGCTTGGAAGACGGAAGCTGGCACGGCATTGCCGGCGTCAATAAGAGCAAGCCCGCTGCACACGAAACCGATGCCGATTTGAGCCTGCGCGCCGTCCGCATCACCCGTGAGGGCGGCAAGGATATCATCCTCGTCAGCTATCAGTCGCACGCCGCCTGCGCGCTCGGCGAAAAGAAATTCACCGTCAACGCGGACTTCGTCGGCCCCCTGCGCGATCAGCTGGAGGAGGAGACCGGCGGCCTCGTGCTGTACCTGCAGGGCGCTTGCGGTAATACCAATACCACGACACGCCTTGCCGAAGAAAAACCGATGAAAAAGGACTATACCGGCGTGGGCAAGGCGCTTGCTACGGCCGCTGCGCAGGTCTTGAAGCAGCCCAAGCCGATGGATGCCTCCGTGCTCGATTTGCGTGTGGATACCTTGACCTGCACCGTCAATCACACGACCGACCATCTTTGCGATGCTGCCCGCGCGGTCAATGCCGAGAGCGACCCCGACAAAAAGCTTGAGATTGCCTTGGCGGCGGGAATCGTTCCCAGATTCCAGCCGGGTATCATCCTCCTGCGTGCCTCTCTGCCCGAAACGGAGGAAATGGAGCTTGCCGCTCTGCGCATCGGCGATCTGGTGATGGGCTTCTTCCCCTTTGAAATGTTTGACACCAACGGAAAGCAAATGCGCGATGCCTCCTCTTTCCCGATGACCTTCCCCTGCGGATATTCGCTCAACTATCGCGGCTATATGCCCTCTGCAACTGCCGTTCCCCACGGTGGCTACGAGGTCTTTATGTGCCGCTACGTTCCCGGAACCGGCGAAAGCGTTGTCTTAAAGCTTCTTTCGATGTTCCGCGAAATGCGCTAAAAATGAAAATCGTGTCCCTGCCAAACGGCAAGGACACGATTTTTTTGCGAAAGAGCGACTAAATAAAGAGCGACTAAATATTGTAAGCAGGGGTAAAAAAGACAAAAAGTAGTGTAGATTACCATTCGCGATCCGGACGAAGATCATTCCAAAAGAAAGTTGCTTCCGTTTCCGGCAAGTGCAGTTGGCATTCTCTGTAATAAGGCTTTTTCTTGGAATGAATTGCACAATGCCACATTTGTTCATCATGACTTCTGTATTGCGTGATAAACTCCAAGGTGCATTTTCC
>JAZRZQ010000044.1:0-14872 GCA_045601445.1 Eubacteriales bacterium
AAGTTTTTTGGTTCTTTTTTTCAAAAAAGAACAATCATTCACGCCTGCTCAAAGCTGTTGCAGAAGGGCCTCCAGCGCGCGGGCGCGGTGGCTGATCCGGTTTTTCTTTTCAGCCGAAAGCTCGGCGGCGGTGCAGCCGTATTCCTCTAAATAGAAATACGGATCGTAGCCGAAGCCGCCCTCCCCTCGGGGCACATCGACGATGCGACCGTGCATTTCGCCGACGGCGTGCTTTTCAGTCCCGTCGGGAAAGACGAGGGATACGGCGCAGACGTAATGCGCGGCGCGGTTTTCCTCGCCCTGAAGCTTTTCGATCAAAAGGCGGTTATTGGCCTCGTCATCGCCGTGGCGGCCGCAAAAGCGAGCGGAATAGATCCCGGGTGCGCCGCCCAGCGCATCCACGCAAAGCCCGCTGTCATCCGCCAAGGCGGCACAGCCGGAGAGCTCGGCGATCTCCCTTGCCTTTTTTTGGGCATTGCCGAGAAAGCTGTCGGCATCCTCCACGGTGTCGTGATCGATGCCCGCCTCCCTCATCGAGAGGATCGACTCGAATTTCGAGCCGAGGATCGCACGGATCTCACGCAGCTTTCCGGGATTGGCCGACGCTAAAATCAGCTTCATATCAGTCCTCGTAAATGGGGAACTTCGCGCAAAGCTCTACGACCTCGCGGCTGACGCGCTCACGGTTGCCCTCGAAATCGGTCGCGATGTCGCGAATCCACTTTGCGATTTTACGCATCTCCTCCACGCCGAAGCCGCGGCTGGTAACGGCAGGAGCGCCGAGGCGCATACCGCTGGTAACGAAGGGGCTTTCGGGATCGTCGGGGATGGCATTCTTATTGACGGTGATATGAACCGCATCCAAGCGCGCCTGCATCTCCTTACCGGTCACGCCGAAGTTGCGAAGGTCAACGAGCATCAGGTGATTATCCGTACCGCCCGAAACGATGCGGAAGCCCTCGGCCTCCATTGCCTCGGCAAGAGCGGCGGCGTTTTCAACGATCTTCTTCTGATATTCACGGAATTCGGGGGTCATTGCCTCGGCAAAGGAAACGGCCTTTGCGGCGATAATGTGCTCCAGCGGGCCACCCTGAATGCCGGGGAATACGGCCTTGTCGATCTGCTTGGCCAATTCCGCCTTGCAGAGGATCAGGCCGCCGCGCGGGCCGCGAAGCGTTTTGTGGGTCGTGGTGGTGACAACGTCGGCATAGGGCACGGGCGAGGGATGCAGCCCTGCGGCAACAAGGCCCGCGATATGTGCCATATCGACCATATAGTAAGCGCCGACCTCCTTGGCGATCTCGCCGATCTTGGCGAAATCAATGGTGCGGGAGTAAGCGCTGGCGCCTGCGATAATCATCTTCGGCTTGCACTCAAGAGCCTTTGCACGGATGGCCTCGTAATCGAGCACCTCGCTCTTGGCATCGACCTCGTAGGGAACGATGTTGTAATACTTACCCGAGATGTTGGCGGGAGAGCCGTGGGAAAGGTGACCGCCGTGGGCAAGGGAAAGACCCATCACGGTATCACCCGGCTGAACCAAAGCGAAAAAGACGGCAAGGTTTGCGGAAGCGCCGCAATGAGGCTGAACGTTGGCGTGATCGGCGCCGAAGAGCTTCTTGGCGCGCTCGATGGCGATGGTCTCCACCTCGTCGATGTGCTCACAGCCGCCGTAATAGCGCTTTCCGGGGTAGCCCTCGGCGTATTTATTGGTCAAAACCGTGCCTGCGGCTAGCAAAACGGCCTTGGAAACGATGTTTTCCGAAGCAATCAATTCGATATTGTTTCTCTGGCGGGTCAGCTCGCGGTTGCACGCGGCGTAAACCTCGGGATCGTACTGCCTCAATTCATCAAAAAAATTCATTTTCTTTTCTCCTTTTTATTACCTTGCCTTTGCTTCGGCAATGATTTTTTTCAGATCACAAAGCTCGCCCGGCTGCACCGTAACCTCCGGCATCAGCTCCTTGCGAGAGAAGAGGGCGAAGGAAACGGGAGTGGCCGTGGGGTTGTAGACACTGGTCAGATCGCACGAGAACTGCAACGCCTCGTAGGCCTTGACGTAGTCGCAGATCTCGATGTTGGTGGCAAACCAGACCTCGTTCTTTCCCGAAAGAAGGGCAAACAGCTCCTCCATTCTTCCCCACTGATCCATATCGTCCAATTCGTAGGTATGTCCCCAAACGGAAAACAGAAGGGGCATTTTCAGATAGGAAGTAGTTGTGAGGAAGGTATCGGCAAGCTCGAAGAGGGCCTCGTTTTTGTGGTGACAGGTGGTGTGAAACTCCAGCCAATTCTGCGGGAGAGTAAACTCCTTGGTGGTTTTCGTCGTGCGGGCATACGCAACGCCGCAGGCGGGCAGGCAAGAGAGCACGGTTTGATTGTACGGCCCTTGGGGATAGGCCATCCCTCGGCAGGGCTTGCCCGTCAGCTCCTCGATCGCACGGCGGTCGGAAATGACCTGCCAGGTGATCGCTTCGGGAGAAAGGCGGGTCAAAAAGGGGTGGTCGGCGGTGTGGATCGCAAGCTCGGCAATGTCCGCGTAAAGGCGGTAGAACTCCTGCAAGCGAGAGAGCTTCATTCGGGTGTGTGGGGCAAGATTGCAATACCCCTCTTTATCCTCGGCAGGATAAGAGCCCGTATTGATATTAAAGGTACCCTTGATCGAATAGCGGCGCATCAGCTCCGCCAAGCGAAAATCACTTTCCAAACGGTCGTCATAGCTGAGGGTAAAGGCCTTGGGCTTGCCGCCCAAGAAACGCATAATCGGATACATCGGCTTCACTCTCCTTTTTCAAAAAATCCCGCGATCGGGATCTCTTTCATCTCGCCGCCGCGCAGCTGCCAGACCGAAGAAAAGCCGATCTCGGCTAACAGCGCCAAGGTCTGATCGAACTGAAAGCTAAGATGCTCCCTTCGGTGCGCATCCGAGCCGAGAAGCAGCTTGGCATTGTGCTGCAAAAGGCGTCCCAGCAGTTTTTTGTCCGGATAAGGCTCGGTGCGAAGACCGCGGGCGATGCCGCCGACGTTGACCTCCCAAAACGGGACGTTGGCAAGCACCTCGTCCATCGCCTGCTCCTCGAGACGGCAAAGCGCTTCAGACTCAAAATCAAAATAGCCGAATTTTTTCGGCAGATCAAAATGCCCTTGGATCTGAAAGGCCCTCGTTTGCGCGTGGCGAACGAGCGTGTCGTAATAGCGCTTGACAAACTCCATCCGATCGCCGCCGACCAAGTCGAAAAAGCGCTTTTGATGCTCGGCGGTCTGATCGACGGGGATCACCTCGTCGCCGTAGGGGAAGTAATGGACAGAGCCGATGACGTAATCGTAATCGGCAGGGTCAAGCTTTGTGTAATAATCCTTCTCGATGCCGAGGTAGACCTCGATGCGATCCGCATAATCTTCCTTGGCCTCGCGCACGGCGCGAACGTAAGCGTCGTGATCCGGAAGACAACAGCCGGAATCAAAGGGGGTGGGGCTGTGATCGGAAATACCGATCGAAACAAAGTTCAGTGAGACGGCCTGATCGATCATTTCCGCCAGAGAATGCTTTCCGTCGGAAAAGTTCGTGTGTGTGTGAAGATTGGAATGACGCTCCTTCATCAAACGACCTCCCTTTTTGAATTTGCTTCAAAGCACCAATCGTAATTATTTTACAGCATTTCTCCCGCATTTTCAAGATGTTTTGACGGTTTTTTTCTTTTTCTTTGAAAGGGAATTGCCAAAGTCTCATCTCTGTGTTACAATAAGAAAAAATGAAGGAGAGGTCTTATGATCCATCGGAGCATTTCCCTTACCTACCAAGACAACGAAGCCTTTCTTGATCTATACTGCATCGAAAAAAACACCACCTATGCGATGCAGATCCGTCCGACCGTTCTGATCTTCCCCGGCGGCGGCTACGGAGCGCTGTCCATCCGTGAGGGCGAGGCCATTGCCCTTCGTTTTCTCGGCCTCGGCTATCAGGCCGCCGTTCTCCGCTACGGACTCAACGAAAAGGCACGCTTCCCCGAGCCGCTCTGTCAGGCGGCTATGGCAATGGCTTACTTGCGTGAAAACGCCGAGGAGCTGGCGATCGACACCACCCGTCTTTACACCATCGGCTTTTCGGCAGGCGGCCACCTTGCGCTGACGCTTGGCGTGTATTGGCACGAGCCTTGGCTTGCCGAGGCCATCGGAAAGCCCACCGAGCTTCTCGCGCCCACCGCGCAGATTCTGGCCTATCCCGTGGTGCTGGCAGGAGAAAACGCCCATTCCGGCAGCATCAAGCGTGCCTCCGGCGGAGATTTCAGCAAGGAGAGCCTCGATCGGCTGTCGCTGGAAAAGCACGTGAGCGAGCACACGCCGCCGACCTTCCTTTGGACGACCTACACCGATAAGACCGTCCCCTGCGAGAACTCGTTGGAGCTGATCTGCGCCTTGCGGAGAGCGGGCGTCAATTCCGAATTTCACCTCTACGGCTGGGGCCCGCACGGCGGCTCGCTGTTCGAGCCTTCAACCCAATCCGCCCTTCGCGCGGGATGTGAGCCCGACGGCCCGAACCAGATCAGCGATCACATGGCAAGCTGGTTCCCCCTCTGCACCCGTTGGCTGGATCATTTCTTCGGCTACGAGCAGACCAAAGCATAAAAAAACCGTACCTGCGAAAAGGGTGGTTCTCATAAGGAAGTTTGATTTCTCCTTGTAGGGACCGGCTTCCTCGACGGTCCAAAAAGATATAATTGCGACGCAGTATACAAATAATTAACCCCGATAGACTTTCAAAAATCTGTCGGGGTTTGTTGTTATTTTTCTGCTATAAAAGTCCAATGTTCAGAAATGTTTTTAGGCATCATTCGTGCCAGAGCATCAGCATCTTTAATAAGATTTTTGTTTCCAAAGTGGAAGAAAAAGAATTCTCCTTTTCCTTCATTATATCCCAATTGGAATTCAAGTTCTTTCTTACAATAGGGGAACACCGGCTTTAACCGTTCGTCAATTGCCCAAACAAAAGCTGAATCGTGATTAGAAAGACAATTGATGATCCATGACTCTTGTTCTTCAAACCAAGCCCAAAAAGCTCTTGCTGCTTCCTCATTCATAACTTTTTTAGAAAATAGTGAAAACATACCTTTTCTCCTTTTAAGTAAACTATTATTTTTCGTTTTATCGCCAGTTTCGCCTTTGTATAACAAAGGCACAGGGCAAAGCCCATACCCCTCTATTTTGTAAGGCGGGTGTTTACTCCCGCCGCTTTATTAGCATAAATCCTTCGTTACGGCGGGAGCAAGCCCCCGCCCTACGATGTTTCCATTATATCACAAATCAGCAGAGAAAACAAGAGTGATATTCCGACTTTGTCGGAGTGATATTATTGCCATAAGGCAATAGTGATATTGAACCCTTGCGGTTTCAGTGTTATTTTATTCGCCACCAAAACTCGCGAAGCGAATAACACTCGGCGTCAGCCGAATATCACTGCGAAGCAATATAACTCGCCGCAAGGCGAATAAAACTGCGAGACTTCCTTATGAGAAGTCTCGCAATAGCAGGTACGGATTTTTTTACCGTTCGAAGTTTACAGTTCAAGGCGAAGCAGATCCTCTACCGTTTCCCGACGGACGGCAAGAGTCGCCTTTTGATCCTCGAGCATCACCACGGGGAGATTGGGAATGCGGTTGTAGTGGGACTGCATCGAAAAATGATACGCGCCCGTCGTCAAAAACGCGATCAGATCGCCGCGACGGATGCCCTCGGGCAAGAGGACGTTTTCGGCAAGAATATCACCGCTCTCACAGCAACGGCCGACCACCGAACAGCAAAAGCTCTTTTCCTCGTTCATTTTTTCGGGCATTTCCACGCTGTAGCGTGCACCGTAAAGGGCAAAGCGGGGGTTGTCGGTCATACCGCCGTCGACAGAGACGTAATTCTTATAGCCCGGAATGCGCTTCACCGTACCGACGGTATAGACGGTCATTCCCGCATCGGCCACGATGCTTCTGCCCGGCTCCATCAAAATGCGGGGCATCGGCAGATCGTGCGCGGCGCAAAGGCCGACCAAGCAGTCCCCGATCAGCGCAATGATCTCGGAAAGATCGTAGACGGGATCCTCCTTAAGATAGCGAACACCGAGACCGCCGCCGAGATCCAGCTCCTCGGGCAAAAAGCCGAGCGCATCGCGCACCTCGGCGATAAAACCGATCATTTTTTCGGCGCTTCTTAAAAAGACGTCGGCATCAAAGACCTGACTGCCAACGTGGCAATGAAAGCCCGCTAAATCAAGCGATCGGAGCGAAAGGACTTGGCCTGTGATCTGCATGGCCTGCCCCGTTTCAATGGCAGAGCCGAATTTGGAATCGACCTTACCCGTGGCGACCTCATCGTAGGTGTGAGGGTCAATGCCGGGGGTGATGCGAAGCAGTACCTTCGCCCTCTTTCCCTTCTCCTCTGCGATGCCGTCCAGTGCGACGGCTTCCTCGATATTGTCGATCACGAACGCACCGACTCCCATTTCCAGAGCGTAGGCAAGATCCGCGTCGGTTTTGTTGTTGCTGTGGAAATAGGCACGGGAAAGATCAAACCCTGCGGCCGCGGCGGCACAGATCTCACCGGATGAGACCACGTCGATCCCCATATTTTCCTCGCGCATCACACGGTAGAGCTGCTTGAAGGCGCAGGCCTTGCTGGCGTAAAGCACCTCGAAGCGATCGCCGAAGGCGTTTTGCATCGCACGGCGATAGGCGCGGCACATTTCGCGGATGCGAGCCTGATCCATCAGATACAGAGGGGTTCCGAACTCCTCGGCAAGGCGCGCGACCGAAACGTCGGCAAAGTAAAGCGAAGAGCCCCGAACGGAAAGGTTGGAACAAATCATTGCTGTTTTTTCGTCCTTATTTTACAAATTCACGGTAGATCGCGCCGATGGCCTTTTCGTAGTCCTGCTCGGAGAGCGCGACGATGATGTTGAGTTCACTGGAGCCCTGATCGATCATACGGATGTTGATCTGCTCCTTGGCAAGAGCGGTGAACAGACGGGCGGCCGTACCGGGGGAATTAATCATACCGCGGCCGACCACGGCAACCAGACAAAGATCCTCGACCAGATGGATGCGGTCGGGCGCAACGGCCTTTTGCAGAGCGCACATCAATTCGTTTTCGTGGCCGACCAGATCCGAGCGATTGACCACGACGGTCAGCGTGTCGATGCCGCTGGGAAGGTGCTCAAAGCTGATTCCGCGCTCCTCGAGCACCTGAAGCACTCTTCTGCCGACGCCGAGCTCGTTGTTCATCATTCCCTTTTCGATATAGATCGCACCGAAGCCCTTTTTGCCTGCAATGCCCGTCACGATCCCCTCGCTTTTTTCGGCGGCCTCGACGATCATCGTGCCGGCGTCCTCGGGAGCGTTGGTATTGCGGATGTTGATGGGAATTCCTTCGCGGCGCACGGGGAAAATGGCGTCCTCGTGAAGCACGCTGGCACCCATATAGGACAGCTCGCGCAGCTCACGGTAGGTGACGGTTTCGATGGCGCGGGGATTTTTCACGATGCGCGGATCGGCCATCAGAAGACCCGAAACGTCGGTCCAGTTTTCATACAGATCGGCCTTGGCGGCGCGGGCAACCAAAGAGCCCGTAATATCACTGCCGCCGCGGGAGAAGGTGCGAACCTCACCCGTCACGTCGGCACCGTAAAAGCCGGGGATAACGGCACGGGGATTCTTTTTCAGTGCGGCAGAGAGGCGAAGATTGGTCTCCTCCTCCATCAATTTACCCGCCTGACTGAACACAATATAATCGGCGGCGTCCAAAAAGGGAAAGCCCAAAAACGAAGCGAGGATGCGGGAGTTAAAATATTCTCCGCGGGAAGCCAGATACTCCACGCTCGCGCCCGCAAGAACGCGCTCGCGAAGAGCGGCAAATTCCTCCTCGAGATTCAGCGACAGCCCGAGCGTTCGGATGATGTCGCGAAAGCGGGAGCAGATCTGATCGAAAAGAGGATCGATCGATTCCTTTTGAGCGGCCAGACGGTGGCAGGAAAGGAGCAGATCCGTGACCTTAATATCGTCGGAAAAGCGCTTTCCGGGAGCGCTGGCAACCACGTAGCGGCGGCTTGCATCCGCACGAACGATCGCGGCTACCTTTTGAAACTGAGAAGCACTGGCAAGGCTGGTGCCACCGAACTTGATGACTTTCAACATAATTGGTTTTTGACTCCTTACAAGAGATTTTGCTTTTTCATTTCCGCCAGAAGAAGCGCTTCACTTGCCTCTTCCATAGGCGTGAGCGGCAGACGAAGCACGTTCAGCCCGTAGCCCATAGCGGCGAGAGCGGCCTTGACGGGGATGGGATTGACCTCGCAGAAGAGGAGACTGATGAGGGGCAGATAACGAAGCTGAAGCGCAATGGCCTCTTCGTTTTTGCCTTCGAAGAAGCGCTGACAGATCGCTTCGGTCTCGGCGGGCGCGATGTTGGAGAGAACGGAGATGACGCCCGCGCCGCCCAGCGAGAGCACGGGGAGAATCTGATCGTCGTTTCCGGAATAAATGTCAATGCGATCGCCCGCGAGCTGAGCCAATTTCGCCACCTGCGACAGATCGCCGCTGGCCTCCTTGACCGCCACGATGTTGGGGTGATCCGCCAAAACGGAAACGGTTTCGGGCTTGAGATTGCAGCCCGTACGTCCGGGGACGTTATAGAGAATGATGGGCTTGTTGACCGCGTCCGCCACGGCGGTAAAATGCGCGATCAGACCCTTTTGCGTGGCCTTGTTGTAATAGGGGGTGACCAAAAGAAGTCCGTCCGCACCTGCTTCGCAGGCGTGAAGGGACAGCTCAATGGCGTAGGCAGTATCGTTCGAGCCGGTGCCC
Organism: Eubacteriales bacterium; assembly: GCA_045601445.1. Classification (GTDB taxonomy): domain Bacteria; phylum Bacillota; class Clostridia; order Oscillospirales; family SIG627; genus RGIG5579. The sequence goes on from JAZRZQ010000044.1 coordinate 8,844, forward strand.
GCGATCACGGGGACGCGACCGGCGGCGGACTTGACGGCAAAGGAGATGACCTCGCGATGCTCCTCGTCACCGAGCGTAGAGCCCTCGCCCGTCGTTCCGACGATCACAAGAGCGGAAATGCCCGAGGCGATCTGAAATTCGATGAGCTTGGCAAGCGTCGGAAAATCGACCTTTCCGTTTTCAAGCATGGGAGTCGCCAGCGCAGTGGCGGCGCCGCGGAACAACGTATTTTTCATAAATAATCCTTCCTCTCATCAAAAAAAGTCGGTCTCTGCAAAGCAGCCACCGACCCCAACGGGACATCATTGTCAATGAGTCGGATAGCACTCCGCAGAAAAAATCTGCGACAGCAGGGGGGATCTTATCCCGCTTGCCAGCAAAGCCTTCTGCCGAAAAAAACTCGCTTCGGCACCTGCCCCTTTTTTCCGTCTTGCTTCGGCAAGCATCAAAAAAACGGAATACTCTTGACACGGTGCGCCTCTATCGTGATTTGAGAATATCACATTTTGACGTCATTGTCAAGAAAATTGCTGAATTTTCGCCCGCTCGGCGCTCTTTTTCTCTTTATCCTATGCCGAAACCGTGCGGGGCGACACCGAAGAATCAAAACTCATCTTTTTTTCTCTTTACTTTTTCGAAATTTGCAGTATAATGTAGACATCAAAAAACGGAGTGACTTATGGATTTACGCTACACCGATTCCCTAATGGATCTGTTCTGCGATTTCGGCGAGGCGATGCTAACGGCAGGTGCTGAGATCGGGCGCGTGGAGAGCAGTCTGGATTATCTGTGCCGTGCGTACGGCGCGGTAAGAACCGACGTATTCGTCATCACCTCCAGCATCGTTTTGACGGTGCTGTTTGACGGGGGCGTCGAGCGCACGCAGACGCGGCGCATCATCTCCTCGGGCAACACCGATTACGAGAAGCTGCGCCGTCTGAACGCCCTGTGCCGCCGTTGCTGTACCGAGCCGATGCCGATCGACGAGCTTCGCGAAAAGCTCGATGCCATCGCCGGATCCAAGCCCCATCGCATCAAGCTCTACGCGGGCAGTGCGCTCGCCGCAGGCGCGTTTTCCGTTTTTTTCGGAGGCGGGCTTGCCGAAGCGGTCTTTGCCGCGCTCTTCGGGCTTTTGGTCTGTCTGTTTCAGATCTATCTTGCTCCCAAAGCGCCAAACAAGGTCTTTTTTCTCTTTTTGGCCTCTCTGATCGTCGGTCTCGGGATCGGCGCCGCTCACCGTATCGTGCCGGTCTTTCAAAGCGATATGGTCATCATCGGGGATATTATGCTTCTCGTCCCCGGCATTGCCATTACCGAGGCGGTGCGAGATATGCTCATTGGCGACACGATCTCCGGTTCGACCAAGCTCTTTGAAAGCCTTCTGCGTGCCGCCGCGCTCGCCGCAGGCTTTATGATCTCCATTCTCATTTTCGGGAGGTGAGCAATTTGGCAACGACAATTCAGCTTTTCATGGGCTTTTTGGGCTCGATGGGCTTCGGCTTGATCTTTAACATCGGAAAAAAGAATCTGATCGTCGGCTCCTTCGGCGGTCTGATGACCTGGGCCGTGTATCTTTTGATGGAGAGACCGCTCGGGCAGAGCATCATCCTCTCTTCCATTGTTTCCTCGGCCGCCGCACAGCTCTTTGCGGAGGCAATGGCGCGTCTGTTAAAGGCGCCCACGACCGTCTTTTCCATTCCCGCCGTCGTGCCGTTGATCCCCGGCGGATCGCTCTATCGGACGATGAGCGCCGTGGTCTTTTCCGATTGGGCTGCCTTTCGCCAATACGGCTCGGCCACCCTGCAAACCACCTTCGGCATTGCCATCGGCACGAGCTTTGTTGCCGCCTCGCTGTATATGGCAAGGCAATTCAAGAAAAAACGGACGTAACGAAAAAAGTCTTTCCGACGCCGTCGGAAAGACTTTTTTATTTCTCCTTCGTTACGATGCGATGCACCGTAAATCCCAAACGAGAATAGCGCATTCCCGTTCGGCTTCGATACAAAAGCGCCCACGCACTCTTCGGCGTGATCTGCATCGCACGCGAGAGTGCCTGCATCGAATTCCAAACACCGAGGCAAAGCTCGCGGCGGGTTTTGGTTTCATACGCGGCGTAGAGAACCTTGTCCAAGGGAACACCCCTTTCTTTTTTTGATATTATATCACGAAAATTCGTAATTGTCAATAAAATTATGCCGTCAATTCGTAATTTCATTCCCCTTAGATCGAAAAAGCGTGGTATAATCATCGCTACATCAAGGGGGTGGGCGCAAATGAAGCGATAAGGACGAAAAAGAGGATGAGGAGAACCAAGCGGGAAACAAACAAAACGGGAGAAATAGGAGGAAGAAACAATGGAATGGATCACGGAATTATTGACAAGGCTCGTTCCGGCGGTGCTCGGCGTCGTGCTGAGCTTTGCCGTCGGCAAGATCGGACGGGCACTGACGCTTTGGCTCGAGGAGGGGCGAAAGGCGGGCGTTTTATCGGAGGTGGCGCGGATCTGTATGCAGGCGGTCGAGCAGACCCTTCAAGGCGCTGACGGTCAAACGAAATTGAAAAGCGCCGTTTCGATGGCAAAGAAATTTTTAGAGGAACGCAACATCTCGGTGGAGGAAAGCGAGCTTTGCGCGATGATCGAAAGCGCGGTGTGCGAATGGAATCGCGCACGGGGAGACAAGGGCTATGCCGCTTTGGATTGAATACTTTTCGGCATTTCTCGGGATCGCGCTGTCCGTCGGAACGCTTTTGACGGCAACACTCCCCTCTCTTCGCACCAAGCTCGGCAACTGGCTCGGCCGCATCAGCGGAACGGGATCGCTTCGTGGGGAGATCAGCGAGATCCGCCTGCTTTTGAAGGAGCACGTCGGGCAGGACGAAACTAAAAAAAAGGAGCTTGAGCTTCAAAAGGAAGTGGATCGCTGTGTTCTGCGAGACCTTATCACCAACATTTACTACAAATATCTGGATGAAAAGAAAATCCCGATTTATGAATTGGAGGATGCCGCCGCTTTGCACGAATTGTACCGAAAGCGCGGCGGAAACTCCTACGTACAACACATTTACCGACAGATGACCGAGGATTGGGAGGTCATTGCTTGAAAGGAGATAGGATGAGAGAGATTTGTTTTGATCTGTCACAAGATCACAACCACCCCATATACTGCTTCGGAGGATACGAGGGCGAGCATAATGCCACGCAGATCAAGGTGATCCTGCCGAAGCGAATGCTGCCCGAGGGAAGCGTGCATTACCGATTCGTGTTTGAAACGCCCCGACAGGATCAGGTCTTTTCCGGCCCGATCGGAGCTGAGGACGGTGCCGTTACCATCTGCATTCCGCAGGAGCTGATGCTCGCGCCTCGGCTTCAGCTCTCGGTGGCGTGCTATCGCTTTGAAGACGAGACTCTGACGATGCTGGCAAAAAGCCAGAAAATGGTGCTGAGCATTCAGGATGCCTGCCGCGAGGACGGCGAGACGTGGAAGGAAAACGCGATCTCGGGAACGGTCATCCCGATCGACGACGAGGTTTTGCCGGACCGCAAGTGTCTGGTGTGGAACGGGGCAGTCTGGGAGGCCCTTTCCGATAAGCTCGACAAAAGAGACTACGTGATCTCCGCGAGTCTTGAAGAGGCGGGAGCAAACCCCGTAACGGGCGAGGCGATCCAAAGAGCGCTCGACGAAAAGCTCGATAAAAGAGACTACGTGATCTCCCCGAGCCTTGAGGGAGCAGGGGCAAACCCCGTGACGGGCGAGGCGGTCCAAAGAGCGCTCGATGAGAAGGCCGACCGCGACGAGCTGCCTTTTGCTTCCGAGCTTGCAGGCGCACTGAAGCGCTCCGCCGCGGGCAACACGCTCAAAATCACGGATGCGTCAGCGCTGAAGGCTCCCTTCGAGGTTTGGATCGAGCAGGGCAAGATCCCTTCGAAAAATCTGTTTCAAATCACCGAGGAGCGCGACCTCTTCGCCGAGGTAGGGTTGCTTGCTCCGGCGGGAACGTCCGAAATCGGATGGTCCTGCGCGGAGGATATCCAGTGGGACACCAACATTGAATTAAACGACTCACTGAGCTACTTGCCCGCGGGAACCTACACGCTTTCAATCACGGAGAGCTCGGGAAATTGGTATACGGAATATCTTGCGCTCACCCTCGGCGGCAACGAGGAATACTACTACAAATTTCCGCTGACCTTTACCATCACGGAGGAGAACGCATATTCGGAAGATAATCGGATGATTTTCAGCCTGACCCGCTACGGCATAAACGAGGGGGAAAGCGGAACGGTGATGATTCAGATCGAGAAAGGCGAGACGGCAACGGAATACGTTCCCTGCGGAACGGAATTGTCCCCTCTCGGGGATCTGTTCGTCACGGGAAAGAACCTGTTTGACCGAAACGCGGTCACAAACAACGCCCAGCTTGTCACGGGAAAAGACGAGACCATGGCGATGACGACCTTCGTCGTGTCCGATTATATTATGATCCCGCCGAACACGACCTTTATCGGCAACCGCATCAACCGCTGTGCGTTTTACGACAAAAACAAGGTCTTTTTGCGTGACATCGGGTATCAGGAATACACGGCCACGCGAAGGCTTGTGACAAACGAAAACGAATGGTATATTCGTTTTTCCTACGCCAAGAGCATAAGCGACGGCTCGGACGTGCAGATCGAACTCGGATCGAACTTAAGCGAATACGAGCCTTTCCGCACGCTGGCGAAATATACCCCGAGCGAGGACGGCACGGTCGAAGGAGTGATGAGCCTTTATCCCTCGATGACGCTTTACACGAGCTCGGGAAACGCGATCCTCCACGCAAAATACAACCAAGACATCAACAAGGTGATTGCCAATATTTACAGCAAAATCCAATCGTAAAGGAGGAAAAGGATGAATCGAGTGTTTATCAGCGCCGGTCACGGCGGCAGCGACCCCGGTGCGGGGGCAAACGGCGTGCGGGAAAAGGACTTGAATTTAGACATTGCGCTCGCGGCAGAGCGCGTGCTGTCCCGTCACGGGATCGAGGTGCTTTTGAGTCGAACGACGGATGAAAACGATCCGCTGGAGGAGGAAATTGCCGAATGCAACGCCTACGGGCCGACCCTCGCCGTTTCCGTTCACAATAATGCGGGCGGCGGTGACGGTGCAGAGGCCTATTACCACCACGGCGGCGGCACGGGAAAGCTGCTCGCGGAGAACATTCTCTACGAGATCACCCAAATCGGTCAGAACAGCCGCGGTGCCAAGACCAAAATGAACGATCAGGGACGCGATTGGTTTGGCTTCATCCGCGAGACGATCGCGCCCGCGGTCATCGTGGAGTGCGCCTTCGTGGACAACGCGGCCGATCTCGCCATTGTCGACAGCGCACCCGAGCGCGAGCGGATGGGAGAGGCCATTGCCAAGGGCATTTTAAAAACGCTCGGGGTCGAATATCGCGAGCCTGTACCCGAGCCTGTACCCGAGCCTGTACCCGAGCCTGTACCCGAGCCTGTACCCGAGCCTGTACCCGAGCCTGTACCCGAGCCTGTGCCCGAGCCTGTGCCCGAGCCTGTGCCCGAGCCTGTGCCCGAGCCTGTACCCGAGCCTGTACCCGAGCCTGTGCCCGAGCCGGAGGAGAAGGAGACGAGCCTCGGACAGCGCTTGTTAAAAGCGTTTGTTTCGCTACTGGAAGCGATCGTTCGTTTTCTGTTCCGAAAAGGCGAATAACAAAAAATCTCCGCAGAATGGGTGAGATCCTTATCGGAGAAATAAGATAGAGGTATGGGCGCAGCCCGATGCATTTGTAAAACAAATGCGAAACCGGCAATAAAACAGAAGGGAGAGTCATGCGGAAGCAAAATTCCGTAAGACTCTCTCTTTTTCTGCTTTTCAGTTTAGAGTTATGAGTTATGAGTTATGAGTTTGCTATCGCAAACGTTATGATATGATTGCCCTTGCAATCTTCCACTTGGCGAAGCCAACCATAACGATGCGGAGCATCCCATAACTCATAACTTGCCCGCATGGGCAATCATAGTTTAGCGT
>JAZRZQ010000045.1:0-3621 GCA_045601445.1 Eubacteriales bacterium
CTACGTCCCGCTCAAGCCCATCGAGGCGGTTTCCTACCACAAAAAGGCCGATCACCGCTTCCGCGGCTTCTGCAACGAGGGCAGCGAGAGTCAGACCTGTATGCTCGAGTGCGCCGATTATTACGCCAAGCTCGAGATGAATGTCTATATGCTCGAATGGTTCGTTCCCAACGGCTATTACAGCCGTTATTATACCCACCTGCACAACACCGCCAACCGCATCCCCGAGCCCGTTTCCGACGAGCAGATTTTGCAGTGGAAGCGCGCTTGCGAGGTGGAGATCGCAAAGCGCGGCTTGATGTTCCACGACATCGGCCACGGCTGGACCTCCCGTCCTTTCGGCCTCCCGTGCAACAACAGCGTCGACAACGATTACAGCCACATCACGCTCACCGAGGAGCAGAAGAGCGTGCTGGCACTCCGTGACGGAAAGCGCGAGCTGTACCGCAAGGCGCCGATCTTTACCAACGTTTGTATGTCCCGCCCCGACGTGCGCGAGGCGATGGTGCGCGAGGTCTGCGATTATGCCGAGACTCATCGCAACATTGACTACCTGCACGTCTGGCTTTCCGACGGCTCGAAGAACCATTGCGAGTGTGAGGAATGCTCGAAGATGCGCCCTTCCGATTGGTATATGATGATTATGAACGATCTGGATGAGGAATTGACCCGTCGCGGGCTTGATACGCGCATCGTATTCATCGCTTATCTTGACACGATGTTTGCCCCCGAAAAGGTCTTTATCAAAAACCCCGCGCGCTTCTCGCTTCTGTACGCTCCGATCGGTCGCTCCTATACCGAAAGCATTGATTCCATTGACGATCTCCCCGAGGCGGATCCTTACGTGCGCAACAATTGGGCGTCTCCCGCCTCTCTGAAGCATACCTTCGCCCATATCGAGGCTTGGCGCGAGCACTTCAAGGGAACGATCTTTTCCTACGAGTATCACTTCTGGCGTCATCAATTCTTGGACGTCGGCGGCCTCGCCTTGGCAAAGCGTCTCTATGAGGACGTTCGCTCCCTTCGTGTGATGAAGGTCGACGGCTACGTGCAGGATGGCTCGCAGAGAAGCGGCTTTCCGAATGCCTTCCCCGTCTATATCTACGCCGAAGCGCTGATGAATCGCGACTGCGATTACGAGGCGGTGCGTGATGATTATTTTGAGCATATTTATGGGCCGGATTACGAAAAGGCGCTTTCCGTTCTCAACCGTATCACCGACGCGTTTGACTTTGCCTATATGGAAGGGGAGAAGAGCGAGGATTCCAAGGTGTCCCGTTATTTTGCTCCCTCCCGCGTCTCCCGTCTGCAGGCAGTCTACGAGCTTGCCGCCGAGGAACGGGCACTTGCCGAGCAGCATTTGGCAATGCCCACCCGTCCGCAGACCGTCTCCTGGAGACTGCTTCTGATCCACGCCGAGTATTGCGAGCTTTGGGCAGAGATTATGATCGCCAAGGCAAACGGCTACGACCATAAGGCAAAAGAGCTTGCCGAGCATTTTAAGGACTCTTTCGGCAGGCACGAGATCGAATTTGAACGCTATTACGATCACTGCCTTGCTTGTCGTGTTCTGGATCAAGTTACCGGACGCCCGAAGGGTATTATCATTGAATAAGAGGTATTAGAATGATTCAAGAGCTTGTAAACAGCCGCCATCTCCCGCCGCTTCGATCGCGAGAGGAAATGCTATCCGTTCTGCTTTCCGAAGCCTACGGTACTCTTCCGCCAAAGCCCCAGCGGATCGAGTTCTCCGTAAAGGAGGATGCCTTTAACCGCAACTACTGCGCAGGGAAGGCAAAGTGTGATCAAATTACGGCGCGCTGTCTTTGGGAGGATAAGGAATTTACCTTCTCTTTCTATTTCTCCTACCCGATTTCTCCCGATCCCGTTCCGTTTTTCGTCAGCCTGAATTTTGACGGAAACGTTCCCAACCGCTATTTGCCCGCTGAAGAGATTATGGACAACGGCTACGCCTTTTTGGCAGTCAACTATCAGGATGTTTCCTGCGACCGCGAGGATTTTACCGACGGTTTGGCAGGCGTTCTGTTTGAAAACGGGCACCGTCTCGGCACCGATGCCGGGAAAATATCCATGTGGGCGTGGGCGGCACAGAGAATGATGGACTATGCCCAAACCCGCCCCGAGCTTCTCGATTTGGCCCGCGGCATCGTCTGCGGTCATTCCCGCCTTGGTAAAACGGCGCTTTTGGCGGCCGCCACGGATGAGCGTTTTGCCGCTGCTTATTCCAATGATTCGGGTTGTATGGGTGCTTCGCTCTCCCGCGGCAAAGCTGGGGAGGACGTTGCCTTCATCGGCACGAAGTTCCATCGCTGGTTCTGTGAGGATTTTCAAAAATATGTTAAGGCAGAAAACGGCGCCGAGAGCTTGCCCTTCGATCAGCATTGGCTGATCGCGTGCATCGCACCGCGTCCCGTTTTGGTTGGCAGTGCTTCCGAGGATGAATGGGCAGACCCCAATAACGAATTTTTATCCTGCGTCGCCGCAGGAGCGGCCTTTGAAGGCGGCTTTGTCTGTGAGGATCGCCTGCCTGTCGTCGGTGACGTATTCTATCAAGGCTCGCTCGGCTATCATCTTCGCGCGGGAAGACACTATTTTGCCCGTACTGATTGGCAAAATCTGATCCGCTTCGCGAACGAAAAACTAAAATAAAAAAGAAAAAAAGAAAAAAGCAAGCAATGGCTGTTGTCCTTATCGGAGAAATAAAATAAGGGTATGGGCATAGCCCTGTGCATTTGTTAAACAAACGCGAAACTTGCTATAAAAACAAAAGAGAGAGTAACGCGGAAGCAAAATTCCGTAAGACTCTCTCTTTTTTTGCTTTTCTGTTTAGAGTTATGAGTTATAAGTTATGACTTTGCTATCGCAAACGTTATGATATGATTGCCCTTGCAATCTTCCACTTGGCGAAGCCAACCATAACGATGCGGAGCATCCCATAACTCATAACTTGCCCGCATGGGCAATCATAGTTTAGCGTGATTGTCCGTTAAGGACATCACGCTAAATTCTGCGGAGATTTTTTATCAAGCGGTGTTATGAAGCGAGCGTGCCGAAGAAATGGCCGAAGTAGAACACCGGTACGCCGAGCTCGGGGTCGACCTGATAGGTCACGCCGACGCCCTGATGCACAAATTCGGGCTTGGTGATGTTGGCGTAATGGCCGGGGCTTTCTTTAAAGGCCTTGAACATAAAGGCCGCTACTGCCTCGAGCTGGGCTTGACTGCCCGTAAAGGGCGTCAGATAGCCCTCTCCCACGTGAGTCGTGTAGCCGATGTTTTCTCCCGCAAGGGTGTAGCGATAGGCCGTGGTGTCGATCGCGGTGAAGCAAGATTCACCGTTAGGGCGGGTGTGGGAAAAGAGCGTGACCGTTTCAACGGCACGAAGCTGTGCGGCGCGATCCAGCTCGGCATCCAGACTCAGCGTTCCCAGACCGAGGCGACTTCTCTCTGCTAAAATCAGCCGAACAAATTCCTCGTCGATGATGCGAAGCATCTCAGCCGTGACAACGTCATTGGGAACCGGATCCGACGGCGGGGTGATCGTCGGCGTCGGCGTCGGCGTGGGCGTCGGTGTCGGCGTGGGCGTCGGTGTCGGCGTCGG
>JAZRZQ010000046.1:0-3685 GCA_045601445.1 Eubacteriales bacterium
GATGCTGACACAAAAGTTCCGCGCGACGGAACTTTTGCTGTATCCGGAGGCAAAAATCCGGCGTAAGCGCGCGAGTGCGGCGCACTCGGTGCGTGGTAGTTGGTCATTTTATCGCAGGGGGTCCACCCGTTCCCATTCCGAACACGGAAGTTAAGCTCTGCGGAGCCGACAATACTTGGCGGGAGACTGCCCGGGAAGATAGGTCATGGCCAACATTATTCCTCCTTAGCTCAGTCGGTAGAGCACCTGACTGTTAATCAGGGAGTCGTTGGTTCAAGTCCAACAGGGGGAGCCATCCTCATAGGTCAAAAAAGCAACCTATGCCAAAAAGCCTTGTTTCACAAGGCTTTTTCGGTTTTTTAGGGCTGTTTTTTTTGACCTTTTGTTTTTTGCAACTTTTTCCGGACCTTATGGACTTGAACCATCGACATAGTGGTGATTTTTAAAAGGATCCTGCTTTGCACAAATTGATAGCAGAAGTTGTTTTGTGTAACAACTCGGGTGTTTTGTTACTTTTCGCATTCTAAGTTTTATGCTATACTATTAACGTATTATATGAACAAAACGGAGGTATTACATATGATAACATCACAGGAAATTAAGGCAATGGCAAAAAGAATGGGTGCCGATATTGTGGGTATCGGTTCAATTGACCGTTGGAGCAACGCGCCGATCCAAATGGATCCCAAGCAGATCATGCCAAAGGCAAAGTCGATCATAGCTCTCGGCTTCCGTGTTTTGCGCGGATCACTCAGAGGTATTGAGGAAGGTACATATTTTTCAAATTACTCCGCAATGGGCTACGGCGGTATCACCTATCTTTATATGCCTATGACCGTCATCAATTTGAGCAAAATGATTGAAGATGAAGGTTATGAGGCAGTTCCTATGGGACATCAAAGCGATTGGCGTGCTATTGACAACTTGGGCTATTTGCGCGAGAATTATTCCAGACCCGTGGCGCCCGGCAAGGCTGCACCGGACGTCATGATCAGTATGCGTATTGCGGGATTTTTGTGCGGACTTGGTGAGATCGGATATTCTAAAATGCTGCTGACTCCCGAATTTGGCCCTCGCGTTCGCGTTGGCATCATTATTACCGAGCTTGAGCTTGAGCCCGACCCAATCATGGAGCCCGGTACTCTTTGCAATCGTTGTATGGCGTGTGTGCGTGAATGTCCCGGCGGTTGTATTCCTGCCGACAGAACGATCAAGGAAAATGTCGGTGGGTACGAACTCGAATGGGCAGATGTCGATATGAAAAAATGTGATATCGTATTCCAAGGCAAGGAGCCTGTGAAAGAAGGAGAAAGAGGGGAATATTTTGTTAGCGAAACAGGCGAAGAGTACAAATCTTCCGCGATCAATCCCTTCGTTCATCAACCTCCGATGCTTTATAAAACGGGAAAGGCGATCTGCGGCGCGGCAGGCTGTACTCGAGCGTGTATGAACAGCCTTGAAAAACGCGGTGTTCTGAAAAATAAGTTTGAAAGTCCGTTCAGGACAGGGAAACCGTGGAAGATAGATTGGTCTCAAGAGGCAATTGAGGTGGATTATAAGGCTCCGTATGAGGGCCTGAACTCTCCGAACGCCAAGGTTAAGGATAAATCGGATACCGATTGACCGAATATTATGTAGAAAATCATGAAATATTGTGTAGGATTTCAGCTATACGAAAACGGCGAGGAGCCGTTTTCGCAAATTGTCGCAACGTATAGAGATTACATATCCGAAGTGTTTTTCGCCTGGCAGGATATCGCAACGGGTAGGAGCGTGATCGCAACGCGCCGTGGCTACACCGACTGGTCTGCCCAAGCGAGAACGGAAGAAGAACTTCGCAGGATCAAGCAAATGGGTGTGAAGCTGGACTTGCTCTTCAACGGAAACTGCTACGGGGAGTACGCAATCTCCGAAAAGCTTGCTAATACGGTCGTTTCTGTGATCGAATATTTGGAGAGCGTCGGTTGCGGCGTAGATATCGTTACCACAGCATCTCCCGCGATCGCGCATACGGTCAAAAAGCATTTCCCCACCATCGATGTACGCGCTTCGGTCAATATGCGCATCGGAACGGTGAAGGGAATGGAGTATCTCTCTGATCTTTTCGACTCCTTCCACGTGCAAAGGGAATATAACAGAGATCTTTCACGCTTGAAGTTGCTGAAGGAGTGGGCAGATACAGCAGGAAAAAAGCTGATCATGCTTGCTAACAGCGGTTGTTTTGTCAACTGCTCCGGGCAGAGCTTTCACGACAATCTCGTGGCGCACGAGTCCGAGATATGCGAGGTGAAGAATCTGGATGATTTTACACCTTACGTTTGCTGGCAAGCCTTGAAAAACAAGGAAAACTGGCATATGCTCTTGGAAAATACGTGGGTGCGCCCCGAGGACATTCACCACTATGAAGGTATCTTCGATACGGTTAAACTCGCTACCCGTATGCACTCACTTCCCGGAATGGTAATCGATGCCTATGCCAGAGGTCGGTATATCGGCAATACGCTCGACCTTTTTGAACCCGGATTCGGCAGAGCTATCGCACCTTATATCATCAGTAATCTGAATTTTCCCGAGAACTGGTTTACAAAAACGTCTTCTTGTGATAAAATATGTCATAGATGCGGGTACTGTAAGGCAGTACTTGAACAAGTGCTTATTAACACAGAGAAAAAGGTATGACGGTAAACAATCAATTTTTTGATGACCTGCGCATCTCCGACATTTCAGTCATTTCGGGAACCCGCCCTTCCGGAAGAATGACCGATAATAGCTGTTACGGAAGAAGAAACAACGGAATTCTGTATGTTTGGAAGGGAGAAGCCACCTTTTACGACGATCGGGAAGAAACGGTCGTGGTATCAGATGGAGAACTGGTCTTTATACCAAAGTACAAAAAGTACAGAATGAAATACACGGCGGAAAGCACGACTTTCGTTTTGTTGAATTTTGATTTGTATGACAAAAGCAATGAGGACGTCTATCTTTTTGAGGATATCACCGTGCTGGCAAAGGACGATGAGTTCAACAGATTTGCAAGAATAATGACGAGCTTTGAGCTTTGCAGCGCATCAAAGACGATCGGCGCGACACTCCGAAAAAATGAACTGATGTACCGATTGCTCGGGTCAATTTATGCATTAACGTCCTATTTGTCGATCGGGCACGATATCGATTCAAAAATATCCGACGGCGTTCGCTTGCTGGAGCAGACATATCTCGAAAATTTACCGATTGTGCAATATGCCGAGGCAAGTCACGTCAGTGTAAATACGTTCAGGAATTTGTTTCAAAAGCAATTTGGAATGTCTCCGTTAAAATACAGAAATCATTTGCGCATCGAGAGAGCGAAAGAGCTATTGTGTGAAGGCAGTTTTACGGTCGCAGAGGTGGCGTACGCCAGCGGATTTGAAAACATAGGCTATTTTTGCAGATATTATCGACAGATTACGGGAGAATCCCCGAGTGAAACGAAAAAAGGAACCAAAACGGCTGACCGCAACATCGGCGGTTGTAATTTTGTTCTGTGACCACAAAAAGAAAACCCATCCTTGTGGCGGGTTTTCTTTTTGCTCGCCCTTGGTCGGGCGAGAAGCTGAAAGGTTCTTGCTGAATTTTAAGAGTTGTGTTTCTGTGGTGAACCTTTCCACGAGCGCGAAGCGATCGTAGACAAGCACCGTGCAGGGGG
>JAZRZQ010000047.1:0-13313 GCA_045601445.1 Eubacteriales bacterium
TGTCGCGCTCGGCCTTCATCTGCTTTTCCATTGCCGATTGGATCTCTCTGGGCGGAACGATGTTCTTCAGCTCCACGCGCGTGACCTTGATGCCCCATTGGTCGGTCGCTTCGTCCAAAAAGCCCGTCATTTGCGCGTTGATCTGATCGCGCGAGGTGAGCGTCGCGTCCAGATCAAGTCCGCCGACGATGTTTCTCAGCGTCGTTGCGGTCAGCGTTTCCAAGGCAGTGATGGGATTGACCACACCGTAAGCGTACGTTTTCGCGTCAAATACCTTGAAATAAACGACCGTGTCGATCTGCATCGTGACGTTATCCTTGGTGATGACGGGTTGCGGCGGGGAGTCGAGCACCTGCTCCTTGAGCGTGATACGCTTGGAGATCTTTTCGAGAACGGGAACGAGAAAATGAATCCCCGCGCCCCAGGTGGTGCGATATTTCCCCAAAAATTCGATGACAAATTCGCTCGCCTGCGGCACAATGCGGATGCAACTGAGAATCAGAGCGAGCAAAACAACGAGAATGACGACTAAAATTTCCATTACGTAGCCTCCTTGATAAGGATTTGATTTTATTATAGTATATTCTCGCAAAAAAATCAATAGCATTGATTTCCACGCGCCCAAAAAACAGCCAAAACAAAAAAAGGAAGAGAAGCAAAACACTTCTCTTCCTTGCTCTTGGTAAGAAATCTTACTTGAGTTCTGCGGTAGCGCCGGCTTCCTGCAGCTTCTTCTGGATCTCTTCTGCATCGGACTTGGAAACTGCTTCCTTGACCTTGGAGGGGCAGTTCTCAACCATATCCTTCGCGTCCTTCAGACCGAGACCGGTGATCTCGCGGACAACCTTGATAACGTCGAGCTTCTTGTCGCCGAAAGCGGTCAGAACAACGTCGAACTCGCTCTTCTCTTCAGCAGCGGCAGCAGCAGCGGGAGCAGCAGCACCGGCAACGGCAACGGGAGCGGCGGAAACGCCCAACTCTTCGTCGAGAGCAGCAACAAGGTCCTTCATTTCAAGAATGGTAAGGGATTTGATTTCTTCCAGAATCTGGGTGGTCTTTTCAGTAGCCATTTTAATTTACCTCCGAATAAATAATGTTTTTTAGTGTAAAATTGGGAAAAACGTTAAGCCTGAGCTTCTTCGCCTGCTTCTTCCTTGTCGATCTTCGCCTGAAGAACGTATGCAAGTCCGTAAAGCGGGCCCATCATGCTGCCCATGATCTTGCAGAGCATTTCTTCCTTGGAAGGAGTGCTTGCGAGCTCGAGAACAGCTGCCTGGTCGATCACACCGCCGTCAATAAAGCCGGCCTTGATCTCAAAGGTCTGGATCTTGTCTGCATACTCTTTGAGGATCTTTGCGGGAGCGATGGGATCATTTGCGGAAATTGCCAGAGCGTTCATGCCTTCCAAATGAGCCTTGATCTCGCCGTATCCGCAAGCTTCACAAGCTCTTCCGGTCATGGAATTCTTGTAAACCTTGTAATCAACGCCTGCTTCGCGAAGTGCTTTGCGGAGCTGAGTATCCTGCTCAACGGTAATGCCTGCATAGCTGACGAGAACACCGGCAACGGCATTCTGGATCTTTTCAGTCAGCTCGGCACACTCTGCCTGTTTCTTTTCAAGAATCTTTGCGCTGGGCATCTTTCTACCTCCATTTCAGATTTTCGACAACAAAAAGGGCATTCCTTCTGCCGAAGAAATGCCCGTAACGATTGCCGGTAGGGTTTCCTCGACAGGCAAAATTAAGAGGGAAGACCCTCACCTGTTGTCTTAGGTAACGGATGAATTATAACAGATCGAATCTGATTTGTCAAGTAAAACTTTACGCAAGCTTTGCGGCGTTGACCTTAACACCGGGGCCCATCGTAGAAGCAACGACACAGCTCTTGATGTACTGACCCTTCGCTGCGGCGGGCTTCGCCTTGATGATCGCACCCATCAGTGCTTCAAAGTTCTCAGCCAGCTTTTCCATGCCGAAGGACGCCTTGCCGATGGGGCAGTGGATGATGTTGGTCTTGTCGAGACGGTACTCGATCTTACCGGCCTTTGCATCCTGAACAGCCTTGGCAACGTTGGGGGTAACGGTACCTGCCTTGGGGTTGGGCATCAGACCCTTGGGTCCGCGCACCTTACCGAGACGGCCGATGACACCCATCATATCGGGCGTGGCAATGACAACGTCAAATTCAAACCAGTTTTCGTTCTGGATTCTGGCAACCAGATCTTCAGCACCGACGTAATCGGAGCCTGCCTCTTCCGCAGCCTTTACGTTGTCGCCCTTGGCGAATACGAGCGTGCGGACCTTTTTACCGGTACCGTTGGGGAGAACAACTGCACCGCGGACCTGCTGGTCAGCGTGACGGCTGTCAACACCGAGACGGACGTGAAGCTCGATGGTCTCATCGAACTTTGCTTTTGCGGTTTCAACTACCTTCTCGAACGCTTCCTCTACGTCGTAGAGCTTGGTCGAGTCGATCGCGGCAACACTTGCCTGATACTTCTTACCTTTTTTCATGATCTGCTCGCTCCTTTCTTACTCTTCCACAGTAACGCCCATGCTGCGTGCGGTTCCTGCGATCATGCTCATGGCAGATTCGATGGAAGCGGCGTTCAGGTCGGGCATTTTCTGGGTGGCGATGGCACGGAGCTGTTCCTGCGTCAGTTTTGCAACCTTCGTCTTGTTCGGAACGGCAGAGCCGGACTCGATGCCGACAGCCTTCTTAACGAGAACGGCTGCAGGGGGAGTCTTGGTGATGAAGGAGAAGGTCCTGTCAGAGTAGATGGTGATGACAACGGGGATGATGAGGCCGATGTCATTCTTGGTGCGCTCGTTGAACTCCTTGCAGAAGTTCGGGATTGCGACACCGTGCTGTCCGAGTGCGGGGCCGACAGGGGGGCCGGGCATTGCCTTTGCAGCCGGAAGCTGGAGCTTGACGTAAGCTACGATTTTCTTTGCCATAATGGTACTCCTTTCGTGGTGTATCGGGATCCGAAGTTTTGGATTCCCTCCCACAACTGCTTGTTGCAGTTATTTAAGCCCTCTCGGGCGTTAAACCGAATTTAAAATAACTCGATCCAAGCGGAATCGAGCTCGATCTTGGTGTTTCTGCCGTGCAGATCGGCAAGCACCTTGACCTTCTTGTAGTCTGCAGAAATCTCCTCGACGATAGCCGAGGAAATGTGCGAGGCCAAAGGGCCTGCAATGACGCGAACCTTGTCTCCCACCTGATAGGGAAGTGCCTCGGTCGCGCTTTCCACGCCCAGAGCGGCAACCTCCTCGTCGCTCAATACGACGGGCATCGATCCGGGGCCGACAAAGCCGGTTACGCCGGTGGTGTTGCGGACAATGTGCCAGCTCTCGTCGTTCATAATCATTTTGACCAGAACGTAGCTGGGGAAGATCTTGCGTTCGGCAACGCCGTCTCCGCCCTCGGCCTCGGGCACCTTCTCCATCGGGATCTTGATCGCGTGGATGAGGTTGCCGACCTTGCGGTTTTCGACGATCTTTTCCAGATTGACGGCAACTTTGTTTTCATACCCCGAATAGGTATGCACGACATACCAATGCGGAGTCAGGTTATCTTCAAGCATGGTTTACTCCTTGAAAAGGTTTAACCGATCATACCGAGCCAAAGGATCACCTTAGTAAAGGCAAGATCCAATACGCCGATGATCACGCCGCAAACGGCCAGAGCGATCACGACGATTCCGGTATCGTGCCAGACCTTGCCGGCGGGATACCAGGAAACCTTTTTCAGTTCACTGCGGTACTCCTTGAAGAAGTTGGCAATGCGCTTGAAAAAGCCGACTTTGGCCTTCTTTTCCTTTTTCTCGGGAGCGGCTTGGACGGACTTCTTTTCTTCTGCCATATCAATTTCTCCTTTGAAAGGCTTTTTTACTTGGTTTCCTTGTGGGGGGTGTGCTTGCGGCAGAACGGGCAGTACTTGTTCATTTCAAGTCTGTCGGGATCGTTCTTCTTGTTCTTCATCGTGTCGTAATTTCTCTGCTTGCACTCGGTGCAGGCGAGGGTGATTCTTTCTCTCATTGTAATCCTCCGAATAATTCCGTGACGGGCACGGTGATTCTCCCTCCATAGAGGCTCTTTCCATAAAAAAAGACCCCGAGAGGTTTAATCATTATAGCAAAGACGTTTTTGTTTGTCAATAGGATTGCGAAAAAAAGAGAAAAAAATGCGTTTGTTCCGCCGTCGGCAAAAAAAGAGCCCGTTCGTACAAAAAATAGTCAAAAAAGTATTGTGCCGCCGTGTGATTTTATGCTATAATATTATAATAATGAAAACAAACGCAAACGAGGCATACGATTTTGAAGCAAAGCTTTATTGAAGCGGGCAAGATCCGCAATACACACGCTCTGTCCGGAGAGGTGAAAATGGAGTGCTGGCTCGACGGCGCCCGTCCTCTGGCCGGCATCAAGCATCTGTACCTTTCACGCGAAAAGGAAAATCCGCTGACCCTTTGCGGCGTGCGGGTGCAGGGAGATGTGCTTCTGGTTCGCTTCGAGGGGATCTCTTCGGTCGAAAAGGCCACCCTTCTCAAGGGCAAAACGCTCTGGGTCGCCCGTGAGGAGATCGACCCCCGCGGCGACAAGATCTTCTTTTCCGATCTGATCGGCCTTCCCTTGATCGAGCAGACCGACGGTACCGTCTACGGCAAGGTGACACAGGTCACCAGCCGCGGCGCGGGGGAGCTGCTTGTCATTCGCTCCGAGGACGGGAAGGAGTCCTATTTTCCGATGGTCAAGGATTGGATCGTGACAATTGACACGGACGCGGGAATCGTCGTGCGTGCCCCGAAAGGACTGTTTGACTGATGGCGAAGATTCGGTTTGACGTGATGACGCTTTTCCCCGAATCCGTCGAGGCAATGCTGGGGGAGAGCATCATCGGCAGAGCGCGCAAGGCGGGCATCATCGAGGTGTTTGCCCACCAGATCCGCGACTATTCCAAGGACAAGTTCCACCGCGTGGACGACGCCCCCTACGGTGGCGGCAAGGGGATGCTTCTCAAGCCCGAGCCGATCTGCGACTGCTTCGATGCGATCTGCGCGGGCGCGACGGAAAAGCCCCATACCGTGTATCTGTCTCCCAAAGGGGCGGTGCTTACGCAGGAGAAGGTTCGCTCTCTGTCCGAGAAAAAACGCATCGTTTTACTTTGCGGCCATTACGAGGGGGTCGACCAGCGCGCGCTGGACGAGATCGTCGATGAGGAGATCTCCATCGGAGATTACGTTCTCACCGGCGGGGAGCTGCCCGCCGCCGTTCTGATTGATTCCGTCTCCCGTTTGGTGGAGGGGGTGCTCTCCTCTCCCGAGTGCTACGAAAAAGAAAGTCATTCCGAGGGGCTTTTGGAATATCCTCAGTATACCAGACCCTTCGAATACCGCTCCCGCTGTGTGCCGGAGGTGCTTTTAAGCGGTCACCACGGCAACATTGAAACATGGCGTCACGAGCAATCGCTTGCCATTACGCGCAAAAACCGTCCCGATTTGGCCGAGATCTGGGAGAAAAAGCAGAAAACCTGAACGAAGAAAGGATATTTTCTATGGCAATGAAAGGGAAAATCCCCTCCGTCTCCCGCTTTCTTTTGAAGCTGGGGGAGGCCATACAGTTTCGCCCCGAAACGGAGTTTTTGTCCTTCGACGCACAGGAGGAAACCCCGAGCTCTCAGTGGGGCAAACGGCTTCTTCCTTATAAATTGAAGATTAAAACTGCCCTTGCCCGTATGGCGGAGCAGAGCTTTTTCCTGTCCCTTTTACGCCGTTTTGTCCGTGCGGTGTTCACCACCCGCCTGCGCTCCTTCGGCATCCTTTTTTTCAGCTGCGGATTTTTACAGCTTCTCTCCTATTTCACCGCCTCCTCGCTCCCGTTTTTTGCAGGCGGTGTGGAAAATCTGCTTCTCGGCGTATGTATGATCTTCTTCACGCTCATCGCCTCTCTTTCGCGCTATCAGCTTGCCGACGCGCTCAAGCACAGCTTTTTGTTCCGCTTTGTTTTGCGCTCCTTCTTCGGCTTGCAGGAGAGCGATATTCCCGAGGGCAGAGGAAACGACCGCTTCTGGCCGATGCTCGGCGTCGGCGTTTTGCTCGGCGTGCTTTCGGTTTTGTTCTCTCCCTTGTGGGTCATTTTGCTTTTGACCGTCCTGATCGCAGGGCTCTTCGTGCTCTTCAAGCCGGAGGCGGGGCTTGTGCTTCACGCCCTGCTTCTCTTTGTGCTGCCCGCCTCCTTCCACGCTGCGTTGCTTTTGTTTACGCTCTTTTCCTTCTTGTGTAAATGTGCCGTCGGCAAGAGAAGCCTTCGTTTCCGTCCGATGGATCTTGCTGCGGCTCTGATGCTCCTTCCCTTTTTGTTTGCCGCGCGAAAGGGCGTTTTGTTGTATTTTTCCCTTTTTTGCATCTACTATCTCTCCTCCTGCCTTCTTCGCACCATCGACCAGCTTCGCCGTCAGTGGCGCGCTTATTCCGTTGCCGCCCAGCTTGCGGGGCTCTCGCTTGTGCTTCGTGAAATCGTGATGAGCCTTTTGCCCACGGTGTTCGATTCTGCCCCCGCTCTGCCGGAGACTCTCTTTCTTTCGCCTACGGTCGGCACGGGTGTTCTGCTCGCGGTTTCGCTTCCGCTTTCTTTTTCCTTGATCCGTCACGAAAAAGGGGCAAGAAAGCTTGTGTCGGTCTTCTCCTTCTGGTTTGCTTTGGCAGGTCTTTTCATCGTACGCGATCCCATGCTCTGGACTTCCGTTTGTCTTGTGATGGTGGTCTTTGTTTCTATGCACTATCGCTCCGGGCTGTATTTGCTCCTGCTTTCCGCCTTGGCGCTTTTTACCGTGCTTCGCGTCGTGCCGACGGCCCTTGCCGCAAAGCTGCTTTCTTTGTTCGGCTTTTCTCCCGACGGCGTGATCGGCGGCGCGGAAACGAGCTTTTTTTCCTTCCTCGGCGCGGGCGCAGGCTGGTTTTTCGGCTTTTTGATTCTGACCATGATCCTCTTTTGGGTTGAGTGCTATCGCTTTTCGCAGAAAAGCGTGCGTGCCGATATGCACGCGGCCGTGCTTGGCGCACTGTGCGCGACGCTCCTGTTTTTCGTGATGGTCCTGCTGTCGATTCCGATTCCCGAAATCGCGCTGTTTCCGCTTTTGCTGATGCTCTCTTACCCTGCTGCCGCCCGCGAGGCGTGCATTCGGGAAGAGGTGCGTCTGCCGTTTTGATCGGGGGGAGGGCGTATGAAAAAAACAAACGAAAAAACGAAGTTTTCCTATCTTGACGTATTCTTCCTGTTGATTTTTGCCCTCGTGGTGACTCTGGCCATCGCCGTTTTAAAAGCTTCTTCCGTTGAAACGCTCTCTGATAAAACGTATCGCGTCGAGTTTTCCTGTCGCATCGAGCAGCCTTTGTCCGAGGCCATTCCCGCCGAGGGGAAAACGCTCTACGACCAAGGCGATGTCATCGGCACGGTCGATCGCGTTGAGCAGGTTCATGCGGAAAACGAGATTCACGTGTTTGTCACCGCCACGCTTTCCGTGCCCCCGCCTGCCGTGGGAGAAGCCTTTTCGGTGGAGACCGATCAGCAGATCCTGACAATGACGGTCGACGTCGTTGCCGAACAACCCGACTCGAAAGGACAGACCAATGAATAAAGAACCCAAACGCTTCGGCTTTTCCGTAATGGATTTGATTCTTCTGATCCTGATCATCGCTTGCGTCGTCGCGGGCGTCTTTCAGGAGCAGCTTCACAGCTTTTTCGGGGAAGAGGAAAAGGTGCAGGTCGAGTATACCTTCCTGATCGAAAACGTGACTGCACAGTCAATGAATCACCCGACGGCAGGGGACGTGATGCTTCACAACAACACCCGAGAGGAAATGGGTGTGCTCCTGCAGGTCGACGAAAAGAAAACCACCTATCAGAAC
The DNA here is from genome assembly GCA_045601445.1 of Eubacteriales bacterium. Classification (GTDB taxonomy): domain Bacteria; phylum Bacillota; class Clostridia; order Oscillospirales; family SIG627; genus RGIG5579. The sequence continues at coordinate 7,912 of JAZRZQ010000047.1, forward strand.
ATCGATCGAATGGATCAGCAGCTTGAGATCCTTACGCTCACCTGCAAGGCCTCGGCCTCGGCCAAGGAAACCAAAACAGGCTACGTGATCGGCGGCGTTGCGGTCAAGCCGGGCGCCGAGATTCCGATCCGCACGGATCGCGCCACCTTTCTGATCGTCGTGACGATGGTCAAGCCCGTACCCACTTCCCGATAAACTGCAAAGGAGAAACACGATGCAAGAAATCAAAAAAGGCGGTATCAGCGTTGATACCGAACACATTTTCCCCGTCATTAAGCGCTGGCTCTATTCCGATAAGGATATTTTTCTGCGTGAGCTGGTCTCCAACGGCTGTGACGCCGTGACCAAGGTCAAGCGCCTCGTTTCACTCGGAAAGGCCGAATGCGACGGGGACTATCGGATCGACGTCATCCTCGACAAAGCCCTCTCGCAGATCAAGATCGTTGACAACGGAATCGGAATGACCTCGGAGGAGATCGACCGCTATATCAATCAGATCGCGCTTTCCGGTGCACTGGAATTTATCGAAAAATACGAGGGGGAAAACGAGAGCGGAAGCGGCATCATCGGTCACTTCGGTCTGGGCTTTTATTCCGCCTTTATGGTCGCGCACACGGTTGAGATCAACACCCTCTCGATCGAAGAGGGTGCCAAGAGCGCCCTTTGGGTCTGCAGTGACAACGGGGAATACGAAATGCGCGAGGGGACCCGTGCCGCGCGCGGCACCGAGATCACCCTGCACGTGACCGAGGAGGAAAAGGACTACCTTTCCGTCGATCTGCTCCGCGATATTCTGGAAAAATACTGCGCGTTTATGCCCGTGCCGATCTACCTTTCCGTCGTCGGAGAAAACACGGACGAAAACCCCATCAACGACCCGAATCCGCTTTGGCTTAAGGCTCCGTCGGAGTGCACGCACGAGGAGTATCTTTCCTTTTATAAGACCCTTTTCCGTGACGAGCGCGACCCGCTCTTTTATATCCACATCAATGCGGAGTTCCCCTTGAATTTCAAGGGCATCCTCTATTTTCCGAAACTGCAGGATGAATACGCAAGCCTTGAGGGGCAGGTCAAGCTCTACTACAATCAGGTGTTTGTGGCAGATAATATCAAGGAGGTCATCCCCGAGAATATGATGCTGCTTCGCGGAGTTCTGGACTGTCCCGAGCTTCCGCTTAACGTCTCCCGAAGCTACCTGCAAAACAGCGGCTATGTCACCAAGATCGCCTCTCACATCACCAAAAAGATCTGCGATAAATTAAACGCGATGTTCAACAACGACCGCCCCGCCCTCGAAGCCATCTGGGACGACGTCAAGCCCTTCGTGGAGTACGGCTGTACGCGCGATCCGAAGTTCTTCGACCGCGTCAAGGACATCATTTTGTATAAAACCACCGACGGCGCTTACCTGACCTGTCCCGAGTATTTGGAGAAAAATCAGGGCAAGGGAGCGGAGAACACCGTCTATTACGCAAACGATCTGCTCCAGCAGGTCGGGTATATCAATCTGTTTACCGAGCAGGGAATTACCGTTGCCGTGATGGACGGGATCCTCGATCCCCGCTTCCTTTCGTTCTTGGAGATGCAGTCTCACGCCGTGCATTTCGTTCGCATCGACTCCGAATTGGATTCGGTGCTTCGCGGCGAGGAAGAGGCTGAGGAAAACGAGAGCCTGCAGGCGGTGTTCCGCGAGGTCGTTCCCGAAAAGATCAGCTTGGTACAAGAGGTGATGAAAACCACCAAGACCCCCGCTTTGATCACGCTTTCCGAGGAGAAGCGTCGTCTCGGCGAGATCCTCAAGCAGTACGGCAACACCATCCCCGGTCTTTCCGTTCCCGAGGACGAGATCACGCTGTCCTTGAATATGAACTGCCCCCTCATCGCCCGCATCGCTGCCCTGTCGGCCAAGGAGGAAAGCCGCGAGAAGGCTAAGAGACTTGCCAAGCAGGTGTATCTGATCGCGGTGATGAGTCAGCGAGGCTTTACGCAGGAGGAACTGCAGGAATTTATTGATTCCAGCATTGATTTGCTTTACAACGCATAAATCTATGGGAAGGAGCTTGTGAAATGGGAAACGTCCTTCAATCCATTTCCGATTTTTTCTATTATTTTTGGAATCAGATCATCTCCATTAAACTGACGGATATTTTGGACATTCTGATCGTCTCGTTTTTGATCTATTACGTGTTTGTGTTCGTTCGTCAGCGCCGTGCAGGCAAGCTTGCCTTGGGCATCTTTGCCATTCTGCTGGTGATGTGGATCAGCGATTTTATCGGTCTGAATGCACTCAACTATCTTTTGGAGCGCGTCTTTGACGTCGGGCTCATTGCTCTGATCGTCATCTTTCAGCCCGAGCTTCGTTCGGCGCTGGAGAAAATGGGCGGTAATTTCCGCAATCTGAAAAGCATTGCCGAGGGGCAGTCGCAGGAGGAGGAAAAAACGGTGGATGAGCTTTGCTCCGCCGCCAAAAAGCTGTCCGAATCCAAAACGGGAGCGCTCATCGTTCTCGAGAGAAGCACACGCCTCGGGGACGAGATCAAAACCGGCGTTGAGATCGACGCCGCCGTGGAGAGCCATCTGATCGAGAATATCTTTTATAACAAAGCTCCCCTTCACGACGGCGCGATGATCGTGCGTCAGGGAAGGATCCACGCCTGCGGCTGTTTTCTCCCCTTGACGGGAAATCCCGACGTTCCCAACGAGCTCGGTACGCGCCACCGCGCGGCCTTGGGCGTATCTGAGATCAGCGACGCCTTCGTCGTGGTCGTTTCCGAGGAAACGGGTGCGATCTCCGTGGTGAAAAACGGTGAGATCGACCGCGGCGTGTCCCCGCGCGTTCTCAAGCATCGCTTGATGAACGAGTTGGGACTGCAAAAGGAAAAGAAAAAGAGCATCATCAAACGGAGAGGAGGAGAGGAAGATGAACGCGACCAAGACAAAACAAACGGATGAAACGAAAAAAGCGGGTAAGCGAACTTCCATCCTCGCGATCTTGTTTTCCGTTTTTTCCGCTCTCCTGCTGTGGTTTTACGTTCAGGAGGCCGAAGCTCCCGATTATAAAAAGACCTTCAGCTCCGTTTCGGTTCAGGTTCAGGATCTCTCTTCTTCGTTTTCCGCGCTCGGCGGAGACGAGATCTTCGCCGACGTGACCCTCGTCGGAAAAAGGAGCGATCTGAACAAGATCAAGGCCAGCGATCTGCAGGCCTACGTCGATCTGAGCGGCATCACCAAGCCCGGCAACTACGAGGCCGAGGTCAAGGTGCTCGTCCCCGAGGAAACCGAGCTTGCCGATTGCTTCCCGAAGCTGGCGAGCATCTTCGTCGATCAGACCGTCTCGGTCACCGTCCCCGTTCGGGTGGAATTGGGTAGCTATACCGTCGGTGAGCAGATCGGCATCGAAGCAAAAAGCGCCGTCCCGCAGATCACCGTCAAGGGGCCGAAAACCATTCTCGAAACCATCGACTGCGCCAAGGTCATCACCGGCCCGCTCGGAGAGATTACCTCGAGCTTTGAAAACAACCTTGAGTACGCACTCTTCGACCGCGACGGCATCAGCATCCCGACCGACTACCTCGTTCTGCCCACGCGCAACGTCCGCGTACTGTTTACCGTCTTTAAGACCAAGGTCGTTCCCTTGACCGTGACGAGCAAAAACGGCTATTGGACGAGCGAGCAGATGCGCTACACCGTCACCCCGACAAGCGTCATCATCAAGGGCGAGCCCGCCCTGATCGACACGGTCGAAAGCGTCCCCGCCGTCATTGTGGATGAAACGCAGACCGATACCAACACCCTCAATTTGACCCTTACTCCCGATCAGCTCGCACTCCCCGTCGGCGTCAGCCTCGGAGAGACCTTGGGTGACGTAAAGATCAGTCTGAATATCAGCGACAACCGTGCACGCAATCTGCGGATGAAATTTACCGATACCCACGTTGCCGTCACCGCACCCGCAGGTGGCCTTGCCTACCGCTTCACCACCGATGCACTCTCATTCCGCATCCGTGGCACGGCACAGACGATCAATTCGGCTACCACGGACGATTTTTATTTGAATATTGACCTTTCCGAGTTCGACACCGCGGGCGAGTACGACGTTCCCATCGAGATCGTGCAGACCTCGGCCAGCCAAGGAAAGTATTACGCCGTCGGCACGTATTCGGTCAGGGTGGTCATCGGCTCATGAAAAAAGAGTGCCTTGTCATCGAGAAAAAGGGAGATCGCATCCTGCTTCGCTCCGAACGGGAGGATGCCTGTGCCTCTTGCAGCGCCGCCTGTACGGGCTGTCGCAAGGTCGTCACCGTTTGGACGGATAACACCGTCGGTGCCGAGGTCGGTGACCGCGTGATCGTGGAGGATTCTTCTTCCCGTACGCTCCTTTTGTGCGCTATGATCTTTTTTCTCCCGTCATTTTTCGGCGTGCTGGCGATGCTCATCGCCTCGGGCTTTTGCTCCGAGACCGCCACGGCCGTCATCGCCGCGTGCGTCTTTTCGCTTTCTATGCTCGCAGGCCTTGTCTTTGCCAAAACAAGAAAGTGGACGCTTCTGACGCCAAGCGAGCGCTTGGAAAAGCAAGACGGAGAAGCATAAAAAAACTGCGTGCCCCAAACGGGACACGCAGTTTTTCGTTTCCTCAGCTGAAGCAGAAGAGCAGAATGACCACTGCGATGAGGATCACCCAAAGCAAAACGTCTTTGCTGAAAAGATTGCATGCACAGTTCATCGTGTTTCCCCTTTCTTGTGCCGACGTCGGGTCGGCTCAATTCATTCTATGTCAGGCGCTTTGATGTGTGAAAAGGCCCGAATTCGGCTTTTTTTCGCTTTTAGAGGGATTGCTAAATTTTTTTCGAAAAACCCTTGACAAATCCGTATTCGCGAACTATAATACCATTGTTGCAGATGCGAGAGTGGCGGAATTGGCAGACGCGCTAGCTTGAGGTGCTAGTGGAAGTAATTCTATGTGGGTTCAAGTCCCGTCTCTCGCACCACGAAAAGAAACAACCTTTGTCTATCAGACAAAGGTTGTTTCTTTTCAACTAAATCCGTCCTATCGGACGGGATAAATCAACCTGCGGTGGATGAAATCACTCCGTGATGAAATCCGACTTCGTGGGGTAAAGGGACGGATTTAATTTCATCTGCGAAGCAGATTTCATCCGAGCTTGCTCGGATTTCATCGCGCCCCGCGCGATTTCATTGAAAACCATTGAAATCTGTGATATAATGTATTCAAAGAGGCAATTTCAATGGCTGAGAATAAACTTGCGGATATGTCAACGAAATTTGCAATTCAAATTCTAAAACTGACAGAAAACATAAAAGGACATTATTCTCTGTCAAATCAGCTTGCAAGGGCAGGCACATCCGTTGGTGCCAAGATCCACGAAGCACAGTACGCACAG
>JAZRZQ010000048.1:0-6359 GCA_045601445.1 Eubacteriales bacterium
GCGGTCAACGACGACGGAAATCTCGTGTTTTTTGTTTTTATCCAGCTCAGGCACCTCGGAGAGGTCATAAACGTATCCGTCGACCTTGACACGCACAAAGCCGCCCTCGCGTGCTTCATCGAACACCTTTTCGTGGCGTCCCTTTTTGGCTCTGACGACAGGAGCCAAGATCTGAAAGCGGGTCCCCTCGGGAAGCGTCATCATCTGATCGACGATCTGATCGACGGATTGGCCGCGGATCTCCTTGCCGCAATGCGGGCAATGCGGGATACCGATGCGAGCGTAGAGCAAGCGAAGATAATCGTAGATCTCGGTAACAGTGCCGACCGTGGAGCGAGGGTTCTTCGAGGTTGTCTTCTGATCGATGGAAATCGCGGGAGAAAGGCCTTCAATGCTGTCAACATCAGGCTTATCCACCTGACCGAGAAACATTCTCGCATAGGAAGAAAGCGACTCCACGAAGCGACGGTTTCCCTCTGCAAATAAGGTATCGAACGCAAGCGAGCTTTTGCCGCTGCCGGAAAGACCCGTGATAACGACAAAGCGGTCGCGCGGGATCTTCAAATCGACGTTCTTCAGGTTGTGTACTCTTGCACCCTTAATGACAATGTTTTCTTGTGCCACTGTTTTTATCCTTCTATTTTTGTTCTTGTTGCAATGCCCTGAGCTGATCGCGAAGCGCGGCGGCGGTTTCAAAATCAAGCCGTTTGGCGGCGGCCATCATTTCAAAACGGAGCTTTTCGCAAAGCTTGGCACGCGCAGCTGCCGTCATTTTGTTTTTCTTCGTTTTACTGCCCTTTTCCTTGGCACGCTCCGTCACCGTCGGCAAGCTTTGAAGCTTCTTCACGATTCCCTTCGGCGTGATGTTGTGATTTCGGTTATACTCATCCTGCAGAGCACGGCGCCGTGCAGTTTCATCGATCGCAGACTTCATCGAGTCGGTCACCGTATCGGCGTACATAATGACCTTACCCGAAACGTGTCGTGCCGCGCGTCCGATGATCTGAATGAGGCTTCGCTCGCTTCGTAAAAAGCCTTCTTTGTCGGCGTCGAGAATGGCAATCAGCGAGACCTCGGGCAGATCCAGTCCCTCGCGAAGCAGATTGATACCGACAAGAACGTCAAATTCACCGCGGCGCAGATCCTTCAACAGTTCGACTCGCTCCATCGTTTCGACGTTGTGGTGCATATAGCGAACGCGTATTCCCTTTTCGGTCAGGTAATCCGTCAGATCCTCCGCCATTTTTTTCGTGAGTGTAACGACAAGGCAACGCTCTTTTTTGTCCACGCGAGTATGGATCTCACCGATGAGATCGTCGATCTGTCCGCTTGTCGGGCGCACCTCACATTCGGGATCCAAGAGTCCCGTCGGACGGATGATCTGCTCAACGACCTGCTCCGAGCGGCTCAATTCAAACTCTGCGGGCGTGGCGCTGACGTAAAGCGTCTGACCGATCTTGGATTCAAATTCGTCAAAGCGAAGCGGTCTGTTATCAAACGCACTGGGAAGTCGAAAGCCGTATTCCACAAGATTCTCCTTGCGCGCTCGATCGCCCGCACTCATTGCACGCACCTGAGGAATGGTCACGTGAGATTCGTCAATCATCAGCAGAAAATCGTCGGGAAAATAGTCAAGCAAAGTAAAAGGGGTGCTTCCGGGCGGATTTCCGGCAAAAACGCGCGAGTAATTTTCAATCCCGCTGCAATAGCCGATCTCGCGCACCATTTCCATATCGTAATTAACGCGGTCGCGCAGGCGCTGTGCCTCCAGAATCCTTCCCTTGTTTTCAAAATACGCCATCCTTTCGCGAAGCTCTTCTTCAATTTCGCGAATGGCACGCTCGCGCTTTTCGATGCTCGTCGTATAGTGGCTGGCAGGATAAATCACGATATGATTAAGCTGAGCAACGGCTGTTCCCGTTAAGGCGTGAAATTCCACGATGCGATCGATCTCATCGCCGAAAAACTCGACCCGAACGGCAGTTTCGCTGTTGCCGGCGGGATAAATATCGACCACGTCACCGCGCACGCGAAACTTATTGCGAACAAAATTCAGATCGTTTCGCTCGTATTGGATTTCAACAAGGCGACGTAAAAGCTCGTCGCGGGATAGGAGCATTCCGGGGCGAAGTGACACCGTCATTGAGGAATACTCCTTGGGATCACCGAGCGTATAGATGCAGGATACGGATGCTACGATGATAACGTCTCTTCTTTCAAAGAGAGCCGAGGTCGCGCTGTGGCGAAGCTTATCAATCTCCTCGTTGATCGCGGAGTCTTTTTCAATATAAACGTCCTTCCCCGGAATATATGCTTCGGGCTGATAGTAATCGTAATAGGAAACAAAATATTCCACCGCGTTTTCGGGGAAAAATTCTCTGAACTCACTGCAAAGCTGTGCGGCGAGAGTTTTATTATGAGCGAGAACGAGGGTCGGGCGGTTTACACGCTCGATGATATTTGCCATGGTAAAGGTTTTACCACTACCCGTAACGCCCAGCAAAACCTGCTCCTTGAGACCGTTCAGAATGCCTTTGCTGAGCTTTTCAATGGCCTCTGGCTGATCGCCCGTTGGGGCGTATTCAGAATGCAATTTGAAATGATCCATACGAAACCTCCCTTCCCAATGCATAAATACCCATATTAAAAGTATTATACCACGAAAAAACGAGGATGAAAAGGGGTTCGTCATTTTTTATATGGATTTCAATGAAAAAATGCCGCCGACTCCTTTGAAGGTGTCGGCGACAGCGCTTGCGTCGTATCTTTATTTTCTCGCCTGAACCGCACGGTGAGCCGCATCCTGTAAGAGAAGCACCAGCTCCTCGGAAAGAGAATACGTGCCTCGTTCGTCAGAGTAGGACGGACGAAAAGAATTACCAAGACAGGAAAGGCCCGTCAAGGTTTCAAACCAAACGTAAGCATTGAGAAGCTGTCCGCCGCCGACGTCGCCGTCGTGATAGTAATCCCCTTCGCCGTGATTGACCGAGAGACGAGCACACATATTTTGCGCGATCGAATGCTCTCTTGCCAAATCCCACGCATCCCCGCAGGGAATGGTTTCAAGATCAAATTCATCGCAAACAAGCTTCGTATATCGGCGAATGCGATCGGAAAAATCAAGCTGTTGGGCCCGAGAGGTCATTTGATAGCCAAATCGGTCGAAGCCGATGTCATACGACCAGATCTGTTGATAGTAGAGCTTTGCCTCGGGAAGCATATTCCTTACGTGGGAAACGAGTTCTCCGTGGGCAATTCGCCGTTCAGATGCCGCCTCTTCGGGCGACATTTTTCTGTGAGGGCCTGTTCCCTCTTGCATATTAAACACGTTCCAAGGATAGAGCTTCAGCGCAGAATCCAGATCCATATTCTCTAAAACGCATTTCCCTTTTTCATCGTGAACGTACACACGAAAGACACTCTCCGCATTTTTCCAATAACGGTGAAAGGGCAGGATACCGGTACTGCTCTTCATCAGATTGCAGACTCTTGCCCGAATCCCCGCGGCAGCCAATACTCCGTAGAGCTCATCCAAAAAATAGTGACTGTTGCTTGCTGCGGCAGTCAAAACGGAAAGAGTATCATCCGCTTGATTGAATTCGCTTGAGTTTTCTCGATATGTCATTTTAGCTTCTTTCCGTCGGAAAACGCATCGCCGACCTTTTCGCCAAGCTTATAATAGCCGTGCCGAACGGGATCATAAGTGATCGCCTCAAGCTTTGCGGGCTCGATCATTCCGTCATCGCCAAGAACCATTTCATCGGCGCTGACGTTGACAATCTCGCCGATACAAATACCGTCCTCATTGAATTTCAACAGTTTACATTCGACCGTCATCGGGAAATTCTCGATCACAGGGGCGTTTACGTATTGTGATCGAACGGATGTCAGTCCTGCCTTCTCCATCTTGTCGGAAACGGTGTTTCCCGACACGATTCCAACGTAATCCGCTTGAAGAACGTGCTTGGCATCGGCAATATTCACGCAGAAAGCACCGCTTTCCAAAATATTCTTCGTGGTTTTATGATCGTCGGCCAAGCAGACCATCAATAAATTCGTATCGTAAACACCGCCCCAAGCGGCATTCATACAACAAGGAACACCTTTTTTGTCATAGGCCGACACAATCAAAACGGGCATCGGATACAGCCAAGTTTTAGCTCCAAAATTCTTTCTCATCATACCTTCCTGCCTTTCATACAAAATCGCTTACTCTTTACTAAAAAAGCCTTTTACACAAAGGATTAGTCCGATCATTCCCCCTGCGAAAAACATAACGGCACCGATCGCCGCTCCACCGATCCAAAGCGGGAGCCCGCAGGCGGCTACAATTAACAAGGCGATGCCTAACAGCATGGTTTTGATTGATTTCATACAACTACGCTCCTTTAACAAGCGATTATTTGTCGGTAAAATACCTTGCGAATCTGTAACAGAATCATTTAAAACATTATAGCATACCAAGATTACATATTCAACAATCTTTCAAAAGATTGAAATTTTGATCGGTTTATGATATGATAGATCAATATCATTCGATTTCAAGTGCGCATTTTTGCTCTACCGATGGTTTACTTCTCCCCTCTAAACCGACGGTGGGTGTACTCAATGCGAAAAAATCGTTACACTGTATGTGAAAGGAGAAAGCCATGAATCAAATCAAAATCGGAAGATTCATTGCCGAGTGCAGAAAAAAGGCCGGCTCAACGCAGCTGCAGTTGGCAGAAAAGCTGAATATCACTGATAAAGCAATATCCAAGTGGGAGCGCGGGATCGCAATGCCGGACACCTCGATCATGCTGGAGCTTTGTGATATTCTTTGCATCAGCGTAAACGAATTATTAAACGGGGAGAAAATCAATATGGATCACAACAATCAAAAAAACGAACAGCTTTTGCTTGAAATGGCAAAGGAATTGGAGAAGAAAAACAAAACGATTTGGACTGCTATGTGGGCAATTATGATCGTAAGCATCATCGGACTTCTGGCGGGCCTCTTTGTTGCCAGATTTCTGATTCCGGAAGGCGTGTGGCAATTGGTCGCGATTCTCGGACTTTGCGTCGTATTTCTGATCCCGTGCTTCTATGCCTTAAAGCTTGAAGTCAGCGTGGGCGCCTACAAGTGCAAAAACTGCGGTCACGAAATCGTACCCAGCTATTCAACAGCCTTAAACGCAATGCACATGGGAACGACCCGCTACTTGAAGTGCCCCAAATGCAACAAGCGCACTTGGTGCAAAAAAGTGTGGAAGAAGTAAGACTCCTACAACAACAGCCATTATGGCAAAAAGATAAATACCAATCAACAGACTGACTTCGCTTTTCAAGTGAAGTCAGTTTTTAGTTGAGAAGAGTATGACTTCTCTACCCTTTTTAATGGCGAAGTCAAGCGCGATCTTGGTGCCGCTTTTGCGGGTGGTGGGGGCGTTGAGTTCTTCGTCGTAGTAGACGATGCAGTATTGGCTGCCCCTTATCATTTCATAATTGCGCTCGACGTAGGCGGCTCTGCCTGCGCCGTGGAGTTTTTCGGGATAATAGGTTTCGTCGTAGGATTTTAGCAAATAGTTTAGATAACCGTCATTGATGAACGGGAATTCTGCCCGCACGTAGATTCGTTTTACGTGTGGGTATTTTTCTTTTAATTTGGTCACGAGCTCAAGGCATAGGCGGTCAAAATCCGATTTACTGCCGAACAGAAATGTGTCCACATTTTCGTCAGTAATCAGTCTTTCAACAACTTCGGTTATTTTCGTCCGCAACTCATCCGTTTCGTTTATGGTTCTGTGACCAAAAAAGCAGCAGGTATTAGCATGCATATATACTTCTCCAGAGTAAATGATTTTTTACTTATTATAAACCATCTTTCACTCAAAGTAAATATATCTGCAGTTTCGTCTTATAATAATTTACTCCTTTTTTCGGTAAAATATATGTATAAAGGAAAAGGGGCGACAAAATGAAGACAGAATTCCCGGACAAGTATATAACTCTTGGACTAAAGATTGCATATTACAGAAGAAAAGCAGGTTTTACGCAAGAATACTTTGCTGAGCTTATCGGCAAAAGCGTAAGCTTTGTTGGGCAGGTTGAGGGCACCGGTACAGTGCGCGGTGTTTCTTTGGAAACCTTATTTAAAATCGCACAGGTATTAAAAATATCCCCTTCTAAGTTATTAGAAGAAGACTAATCGACATTATAACGAAAACTCTCTGCTGAATACTCGGCAGAGAGTTTTTTCGTCATCAAGTATTTATTTTAATCTAAAATAGCAAGTCGCTTTTCCGTTACCTTCGCGTTTCAGTTCACCTGCGGCGACCATTTTACGAAGTGCACCTTCCACCGAGCTGAGGCTTAGAGAC
>JAZRZQ010000049.1:0-11498 GCA_045601445.1 Eubacteriales bacterium
AAAAATGATGTTGTCTTCCTAAGACCGCTTGGCCTCCGACTTGGTAATCAGCGGGTTCATGCTCTTGGCCTGGATCAGTGCGTTGACGATGCGACCGGGCATCGCGCCGATGTAGGTTTTGCGATGACCTCGCACGTCAGCCTCGTCCCGCACGCCGCCCAGGGACACGCGCACGTAATTTCTGCCCAGCGCCTCGGCAATGGAGGAGGCCACGCTGGTCTTACCGACGCCGGGTGCGCCGACCAGACACAGGATCTGTCCCTGTGCCTTGCCGCGCAGCTTGGCGGCAGCCAAATATTCGATGATTCTCTCCTTGACCTTTTCCAGACCGTCGTGATCCCGATCGAGGATTTTTCTTGCCTTTTCGGGGTCAACGCAGTCGTCTGTGTATTGATTCCACGGCAATTCCAGACAGGTTTCGACGTAGTTTCGAATCAGAGCCGACTCGGAGGAGCCGAAGGGCATCTGATGGAGCTTCTTGGCCTGCGCGCTCAGCTTTTCCCGAATCTCGTCGGGAAGGGGCGCGTCGGCAATGCGTGCGAGAAGGTCTGCTTCCTCGGGATCGGCGCTCTCGCCGCCCAATTCGCCTTGGATGACGCGAAGCTGCTCGCGCAGGAAGGCCTCACGCTGTTGCTCGTCGAGGTGACGGCGCACCTTTTGATTCAAGCGGGCCTCGATTTTGGCCACCGCGATTTCACGCTCAAGGATTTCCTTGAGGATCTCGGCGCGCTTTGAGGGATCAAATTCCTCGAGAATGCGCATTTTATCCTCTGTGCGGCGAAGCACGTTCGAGGCAACGAAATCCGCCAGAAAGCCGATATTGTCAATGGTCTGAACGGCGTTTGCCACGTCGGGCGAGAGCTTGGGCAGATAGCCCGACAGCTCCTCTAAGGAGGAGACGATGCTGCGGCAGGAGGCGTCCTCGGTCAGGGAATCGATCATCCGCACCTGCTTTTCGATCACCTCGGCGGTGAGCTGACCCTCGGACAGACGGAAATACCCGCGCGACTCGGCGCGGGAGAGGGTGTCGCAAATGATGCGGTACGAGCGATCGGGGAGCTTGACGGATTGCTTGATGCGTGCCACCACGCCGATCTTGTAAAGATCGCTCGGCTCGGGGACTTCCACCGCGGCGTCCTTCTGTGTGACCAAAAAGAGCACGCCCTCTGCCTTGAGGGCCATCTCAACGGCCTTCACCGTCTGCGGACGGGCCACCTCAAAGCTGGTATCAATACCGGGAAATACGACCAGACCCCGCAGGGCAACGACGGGCAGGGCAATGCGGTCGAGCGTTTCGGAATAATAGGACATGTGTGCTTGTGTTTCCTTTCTGTGGTTCTTGCGTAGGGATATAAAAACCCAGTATTTTGTCATTATATCACAAACGGCGTCAAAAGGGAATGCTTTTTTTAAAAAACCTTTCCCCGTTTTTTGAAAATCGGTATTGTTTTCCGTCAAACTATGCTATAATGACTTTAGGAAGAAATACACACAACATAGCTCGGAGAACCAATGAAACAAGACACGAAACGAAAAAACAAACCTGCTCCTGTCAAGGAAGCCTCTGTCCCGACAAAGCCCTTTTTGCCCTTTTTACCGCCGATGATCCCGCTGGTGGAGCTGGGGCCGGAAGGAGAAATGATCTTCTGCAACCGCCTTGCAACGGCCCTTCTGATGCCGAAGGGCCGTTGGCAGGGCTGGCTGAATCGCCACCGTAAGCTTTTGTTGCCGGAGAGGATTTTTCAGGCTCGATTTGCAGGGGAGGAGTATTCGGTCTACGTTCACCGCGAGACGGACGGGAAGATATCCCTTCGCTTTTTTCGCGATTTTAACACCTTTCATCCGATGCTCATCCATTCGCTTTTGAGCGGGGAGCGAGCAGACTTTGCCTTTGCCCTCGGTGAACACTTTCATCTGCGTGGGGGCGTACAGCTTCACGGCGAGATCCGCGCGAGATGGGAGCGATTTCACCAAAGCAGCTCGCTTTATCTCGCCTTTTTGGAGCAAAGGGAAGAGGAGGGGTCGCCGGAGGAGATGCTCGCCTGCGATCCGGAGTGCTTTTTGAAGGCTCTTTCCGGTGCCGCCGCTGACGTCGGTATGGTGATTTCTCTGAAAAAGGCGTCCCGCTTCGCGGTTTCGGTGCGTCCCCGCCGTTTCACGCTGACGGTGACGGATCTTTTGCGCTTTGTGTATCTTCTGGAGGGAGACGTCCCGCTTGACGTTTCTTATTCCGCTAAGTCCAAAGAGGGGATCTTTACCTTTCGCTTTCCGTCCAAGAGTCTGTTTTTCAAGCTGTTCGCAAAATTGGCGGAAAACGAGATGCCGCCGGAAGGGCTCGAATCGCTCGGCGGCGTCTTTTCCCTGCTTTCGGCGCTTCTTCGCTGTGCGCGGGAGGAGGCTTGTCTTGCCTTTGACGTTTCCGATGCGACGGGTCGCATTACGCTTCGCGTCCCCTTGGCAGCGGATTCGACGGCGGGCTTTCTCGATTCCGACACCGACGCCTTGCACGAATATATCGGCCGCTTTCTTGCCGCCGATCCCGTTCTTTCTCGCCTGCAAGCGGATCGGGACGAAGCGAAAGAGAAACCTTGATTTTCATTGAAATCTATTGCAAAAAGAAAAGAATTGCATTATACTGAACGCAATGAGACTCGGCGCTCGGCCGTGTCCGTCTTTTCCAGCAAAACACGGAGGATCAAAAATGAATCAGACCAGCATCAAACGGATCGGCGTTCTCACGTCCGGCGGTGACGCACCCGGCATGAATGCCGCCTTGCGCGCTGTCGTGCGCTCCGGTCTTTATCACGGCTTTCAGGTATTCGGCATCAAGCGTGGCTACGAGGGCCTCTTGGACGGCGAGATCAGCGAAATGAACAATCACTCGGTCTCCAACATCATCAGCCGCGGCGGCACGGTGCTGCTCACCGCTCGCTGCAAGGAATTTTCTACGCCCGAGGGGGTCTCCCGCGGCAAGGCGATGCTTGATATTTTCCGTTTGGATGCACTGGTCGTCATCGGAGGAGACGGCTCGCTTCGCGGCGCATTGGATCTGCACCGTCTGGGCGTTCCCGTCATCGGCATCCCCGCCACCATTGACAACGACATTGCCTGCAGTGACTACACCATCGGGTACGACACCGCGATGAACACGGTCAAGGAGGCCATCGACCGCATCAAGGATACCGCCTATTCTCACGAGAGATGCAGCGTCGTGGAGGTGATGGGGCGTAACGCCGGCTATATCGCGCTCAACTGCGGCATCGCGGGCGGTGCGGAGGCGTGCATCATCCCCGAAAAGAATTTTGACATCAACGAGGACGTCATCAAGCCTATTTTGCATTGCCGCAATGCAGGGAAAAATCACTATATCATCATCAACGCCGAGGGTGTGGGCGGCACGATGGAGATCGCTGAGCAGATCCGTCAGAAAACGGGCATCTCCACGACCACGACCATCCTCGGACATCAGCAGCGCGGCGGCCATCCCACCGTGCGTGACCGCGTGGCCGCTTCCCTGATGGGCGTCAAGGCCACCGAGCTTCTCGCCGAGGGTGTGTTCGGCCGTGTGGTTGCCATGAAGGGTGATTCGGCCGTGGATTTTGATCTGGAGGAGGCCCTTTCGATGAAAAAGGACATCGACGAGGCCCTGATCCGAACGGGTAAGATTCTTTCGCTGTACTGATTTTTCCCACCGAAGGCTTTTGTACTTGCATTTTTTCATTTTCGTGGTATAATAACGAAATAAGTGTTTACTTCACTTTGCGGAACAAATCCCAAAAAGGAGAGGTTTCCTCATGAGCTACAGCAACCAACGGATCGCCATGATCCTGAAATGCTTCGGCATTGAATTTGACAGCTTCCGCGTGGAGGTCTTTACCAGCGGAAACATCAACTGCACCTATAAGGTTGACATTCGCAACCGCAGAAAAACGGACAGCTTTGTCCTGCAACGCATCAACACCTTCGTTTTCAAAAACCCCGTCGGGGTGATGGAAAACATTGATATGGTTACGGGTCACATCCGTGAAAAGCTGATCGCCGAGGGCGTGAACCCCGAGGGTCGCGTTCTCGAATTTCTCAAGCGGCCCGACGGCACGAATTACTATTTCGAGGACGAGGCCAATTTCTGGCGTTGTTATCGCTACGTTCCCAACACCGTCACCTACGATCAGGCCAACGATCCCGAGGTGCTCAAGAGCGCGGGCTATTCCTTCGGTCTGTTTCAGAAGCAGCTTTGCGATTTTCCCCTCGAGCGATTACACGACGTACTGCCCGACTTTCACAATACCCCCGTTCGTATGGAGCGCTTTTTCCGTGCGCTGGAGGAGAATAACACGGGCAGAAAATACCTGATCGCCAAGGAAGCGCAGACCCTGCGCGACAACGAATTTATCTGGGGTCAGCTTGAGCGCGACCGCAAGGCCGGCCGCCTGCCGATGCGCGTAACGCACAACGACACCAAGTACAACAACATCCTCATCGACCGTGATTCCGGCGAGGCGGTCTGCGTGATCGATCTGGACACGATGGCCGCAGGCCTTTGTGCCTACGACTTCGGAGACGCCATCCGCTTCTCGGCCAACAACGCCATGGAGGACGAGCCGGATCTGTCCCGCGTCGGCTTGAATCTGGAGCTGTTTGAGGCCTTTTCCGCCGGCTTTGTTCCGGTTTGCCGTGAGTTTTGTACGCCTGCGGAATTGGACAGTCTTGCCCTCGGTGCGGTTACGATGACCTTTGAGCTTGCCGCCCGCTTTTTGGAGGACTATCTGCGAGGGGATGTGTATTTCAAGACCACGCACCCCGAGCATAACCTCGAGAGAGGAAGAAATCAGTTCGTTCTTGCCATGGATATGCTCCGCAATTACGAAAAAATGCAGGAGATCATTCACCGCTATTTGTAAAAAAGAAAGGAATTGTAATTTTGGAAATCACTTGGAAAACGCTGGCAGATTATATCCTCAAGGGGATCGTCTTTATCCTTGCGGTATCGATCCTGTTCGGCATCGGCGGCTTTGTTTATACGAAATATTTTATGGATCCCACCTATTCCGCAAACGTGAAGTTTTACGCTTCCGGAGAAGAGAGCAACACGCAATCGCTGAACTATTCGCAGTCGGTTGCCCCGCAGTACATCGAGTTTCTCAACGTCGTTGAGTTTTTCGAGATGGTTGCGCAGGATCTCCATCAGGAAACGGGTGCCGTTCTGTCTCCCGCCGTCATCAGAGACAGCGTGCAGTTCTCCACGATCGTGCAGGAGACCACGACCTTCTACGTCACCGTTACCGTCTCCGATCCGAATCTGGCCTACAACATCGCCCGTTCGATCGCCGTGACCGCGCCCGCCCGCGTCAAGCAGTTTGAAAACGTCGGCGCACTCGAGGTCATCAGTAACCCCGTCGTTCCCGCCGCTCCCACCGGCCCGAGCCTTTTGCGTAATACCGCTTTGTTCTTCCTGATCGGCTTCCTTCTTTCCGCGGCCATCGTGGTTCTGCGTGAAATGATGGATAACCGCTTGCGCAACGCGGAGGAGATCCCCGAATTGTTCGGGATCCCCGTGTTCGGCGTCGTGCCTGATTTTTCGGAAAAAGAACAGAAGGGAGGACGGTAAATGAAACTGTATTCGTATGCTTATCAAAGCGGAAAAGCCGATCCGCTCTTCGCCGCGAAGGAGGCTTATCGCACCGTTCGCGCCAATTTGATGTTTTCGGTTGCTCATTCCGGCTGTAAAAAATTGATTTTTGCCAGCTCTGTGCAGGGCGAGGGGAAAACCACCACCGTCGTCAACGTCGCTTTTTCTTTGGCCAGAAGCCAAAAGAAGGTGCTTTTGATCGATCTGGATATGCGCCGTCCGCGCATCCACCGTCTTTTGAAGCTTTCACTCAATCCCGGTATGACCAACCTTCTCAGCGGCTTTGCCAAGCCCGAGGAGATCCTGCACCGCCAGGTCTATCCCAATCTGGACGTGATTACCGCGGGCACGCTTTCCCCCAATCCTTCCGAAATGCTTGCCAGCGAGGGAATGGAAGAGCTTTTGAAAGCGGTCGGAGACAGCTACGACTTCGTCCTTTTGGATACGCCCCCGATCAACGTGGTCAGTGACGCGTTGCCGCTCATCAAACACACCGACGGCGTCGTTTTGGTCGTGCGCCCGAAGTATTCTGCCCGCAAGGAGATCCAGAAGGCCATCGAGCAGGTTCAGTTTGCCGGCGGCAAGGTGCTCGGTGCGGTCGTCAACGGCGCGTCAAACCAAAAGAAGAATTTCGGCCACTACAAAAACAATCATTATCAAACCTCCTACGGTGACGCCGTTCCGTCGGAACAGCCGCTGAGGGAGGGTAAGGCGAAGCAGTGACCTCGCTTTCGGTCGACGTCCATTCCCACCTGCTTCCGGGAATCGATGACGGATGCCAAAGCCTTGCCCAATCGCAGAGATTGCTGCAACATCTTGCCGCGCAGGGAATGCGCTGTTTGGCGTTGACTCCGCACTATTTCAGCTACGAGCAGAGCGTGTCGTCCTTTCTCCGACGCAGAGAAAAGGCAATGCAGTCCCTCTTGTCCTTGCCCGAGGCCGCGGCTTTTCGCTTCATCTTGGGTGCAGAGGTCTATTTTACCCGCGGTCTGTTTCAATGCGAAGATATGTCGTCCCTTTGCTACGAGGGCACGGATCGGATGCTCATTGAATTGGAAACGGATTCCGATCGAATGACAAGCGGCGTGCTTCACCGACTGGAGCGGCTTGTGACGGAGTTTGAGATCACTCCCGTTTTGGCTCATGCGGAGCGATATCCTTATCTTCTCGACGCCACCTTGCTTCGGGAGCTTCGTGAGATGGGGTGCTTCGTTCAGGTCAATCTTTCTTCCTTCGCCCCCTTCTTCCTTCGCAGAAAGCTTTTGTCCCTGACCAAAAAGGGACTCGTTGATTTTCTCGGAGAGGATATTCACCGCGCTGTTTGCGATCAGGCGAAAAAGGAGAGCCTTTTGCGCAACATAGAGAGGAAGGATCCCGCGTTTCTTCGCGCATCGCAGGAAAACGCCGTGCGCACCTTTTTTTCTTAAATAGCGGTGGCAGATCCCTGCCGCCGTTTTTTTGTCCGAAGCGTCTGTTCGGACAAGATCCAATCAAGATAAGGAGTTGTTAAAACGCTATGGTAAGAAACTTTTTGGATAAAAAACCTCAAATCCCCGAATCGGTCTTTCTTGCTGAAAACTGCGCCGTCATCGGTGACGTGGTGCTTGGAGAACGAGTCAACGTTTGGTACGGCGCGGTCATCCGCGGCGACGAGGGCCCGATCGAGATCGGAGACGATACCAATGTTCAGGACAACGCTACGCTGCATACCTCACCGGGGCTTGCGATGAAGATCGGCAAGGGCGTGACCGTCGGCCACAACGCCGTCGTTCACGGCTGTACCGTCGGAGACGGAACGACCGTCGGTATGGGTGCGATCGTGCTCAACGGCGCCAAGGTCGGTGCGGGCTGTATCATCGGCGCGGGCGCTCTGGTCAAAGAGGGGCAGGAGATTCCCGACGGCGCGCTGTGTGTGGGCGTACCCGCCAAGGTCGTTCGCATTCTCGATGAAAAACAGCGCGAGAGCTTTATTCAAAATGCGGCCATCTACGTTCATCTCGCCGAGGAGTATTTGCGTTGAGCCCGTTGATCTGCCCCGTTTGCCGAAAGGTGCTCGTCCTCTCCGATCGGGGAGCGACCTGCGCGGCGGGACACCATTTCGACCGTGCCGCGCAGGGGTATTTTAATCTTCTTTTGCAATCCTCTTCCCGCGGCCACGGCGACGATAAGAAAATGCTTCTGGCGCGCCGTGCGTTTTTGGACGAGGGACACTATCGCCCCTTGCTCGACGCCTTGACCGATCGCATCCTCGCCCGCTTTCCCGATCGCGGCGTGTTTTGCGACGCGGGCTGTGGGGAGGGCTATTATACGCACGCCATCCTCGCCTCGCTTCGCAATGCGAGAAAGAGCCCGAGGGGGCTTTCCTTCGACATCGCACGGGATGCGGTGAAAATGACGGCGAGAAAAAACACCCCGCAGGATCTCTCCTTCGTGGCAAGCGCCTATCACGTTCCCTTGGCCGATGCCTCGTGCGATGCCATCCTTTCGGTCTTTTCCCCCTACGCCGAGCAGGAGTTTTTGCGCCTGCTCCGATCAGGCGGCTATCTCTACCGCGCGGTGGGGCTGGAGGATCATCTGTTTGAATTGAAAAAGGCCGTTTACGATCGCCCCGTGCGTACGGATAAGGCCGCCGTCATCGGGGACGGCTTTCTTCTTGAGGAAGAGGCGAAAATCGAGGGCGTGATGAAGCTTTGCTCGCCCGAGAGCGTGCGCGCTCTGTTTGAAATGACCCCCTATGCCCACAAAACTTCCCCCGCGGATCGCGAAAAGCTTCTCTCGCTGACCCATCTCGAGACCCGCTTTTCCTTCGGGGTGCAGGTGCTGAGAAAGAAATCGTAAAAAGTTCTTGAAATCTTCTCCTCTTTTCGTTATAATGAGAAAAGAGAATGCGTGTGAAAGGAGAATCGTGATGAAGCGATCGGCCCGTGATTATGTGTTGACCCTCACTCTTGCGGTGGTGGTCTTTGCCGTCGTGGCGTTTTTCCTTTATCAGATTGCTCAATCTCTGATGGGTGACGTGATCAACAAGATCGGCTCGGAGGGAGAGAACCCCACCACGCAGGAGCAAAACGACGACGGCTCAACCCCCGTCGGCGGCGGCAGCGCCGCGTCCGGCGGCTCGGGGGATCGCTGTGCCGTCTTTCTGCTGGTCGGCACGGACCGCAAGCAGGGCAACGCCGACGCCATCTTTCTGGTCGGCATCAACGAAACCAAAAAGCAGGCGGCCGTGTCGCTGATCCCGTCCGACACTCTCGTGACCGACACGGGCACGACCCAAAAGCTCGGAGAGGCCTACGCCGCTCGCGGCATCGGCTTTTTAAAGGAGTTCGTGACCAAGAATACGGGCGTTGCTGTCGACTATTACGCCGTGATGAAGATGGACGCTCTGGAAAATCTGATCGATTTTCTCGGCGGCATCACCTATAACGTGCCGGAGAATATGTATTACTTTGATTCCTCACAGAATCTGCATATCAATCTTAAGCAGGGCACGCAAAAGCTCACCGGCTCACAGGCGCTTCAGCTTGTTTGCTACCGCGGCTACGCGGCGGGGAATTCCGCGCGCGAGGACACACAGCTTTCCTTCGCCCGCAGCTTTTGCGACGCGTTTCTTACCCCTGCCAATCTTTCTCGCGCCAAGTCCATTCTCTACAACGTGACCTACAACGTCGAGAGCGATTTTCGCGAGGCGGATCTCAACGAGCTGGGAGAGATGATCTTCCACTTTTCCGACTACGCCCAAAGCTACATCCGCTTGCCCGGCAAGTCCGCCGCGAACGGCTACACCTTGGACGTGTCCCGCGCCAAGAGCGTGTTTCAATCGTACCGTTAAAAAGGAGGCTCCCCTCCTTTTTTTCGTATTCGGAGGTAGTATGACCCTGCAAAAACTGATGAGTCTGACCCGCAAGGGGCTGGACGATTTTTCCATGCTTCGGGAAGGGGACTGCGTGGCGGTCGGCCTCTCTGGCGGCAAGGATTCGCTCGCGCTGGTCACGGCGCTGGCCGCTCTTTCCCGCTTTCATCCCAAGCACTTTACCGTCAAGGCCGTCACGGTCGATCTCGGCTTCGAGGGTGCGGATTATTCGCCGATCGAGAGCTATCTCGAGCCGCTCGGGGTGGAGTATCATATCGAAAAGACCGAGATCGGCAAGATCATCTTTGACGTCAGGCAGGAAAAAAATCCCTGCTCGCTCTGCGCCAAGATGAAGCGCGGCGTTCTGTGCGATGCCGCCAAAAAAATCGGCTGCTCGACGCTGGCCCTTGCCCATCACCGAGACGATCTGATCGAGACCTTTCTGATGAATCTTTTTTACGCAGGCCGCGTGGACACCTTTCTCCCCGTGACGGAATTGGCCCGCAGCGCCGTTCGAGTCATCCGTCCCTTCCTCTACGTCGAGGAAAAGGAATTGGTTTATTTTTCCAACAAAAACCCAATGCCCGTTTGCCCCTCGCGCTGTCCCGCCGATCGCTTCACCAAGCGTCAGGACATCAAGGAGCTGATCCAAGCCCTCTCAAAACAAAACCCCGATCTGAAGGCCAAGCTCTTCGGCGCGATCGAGCGCGCGGGCCTTTTGTCGCGGCGTGAAAACGATACCATCGAGTTTTGAGAGAGAAAATGTGAACAAAATGTTAATAATAGGCAAAAGTGCTTGAATTTTACAGCGGGTTGTCTATAATAAAAGCAATGAGTTAGCACTCGCAGGTTAAGAGTGCTAATCCAAGAAAAGAGTTATCCAAGGAGGAAAATGAAAATGTTGAAGCCTTTGAGTGACAGAGTCGTACTGAAGCAGGTGGCAGCCGAAGAAACCACCACTTCCGGCATCATTCTGGCGGGAAGCGCCAAGGAGAAGCCGGAAATTGCAGAGGTCATTGCAGTCGGCCCCGGCGGCGTGATCGACGGAACCAAGATCGAGATGAACGTTTCGGTCGGAGACAAGGTCATCACCGCAAAGTATTCGGGTACGGAAGTGAAGTATCAGGGTGAGGAGTACCTCATCGTTCGCATCGGCGACATTCTCGCCGTCGTAGAGTAAAATCGGGAGGATAAAGACTATGGCAAAAGACGTGATTTACGGCATTGAAGCCAGAAACAAACTGATGAGCGGTATCGACCAGCTTGCCGATGCCGTCAAAGCGACCATCGGCCCCAAGGGCAGAAACGTCGTATTGGAAAAGAAATTCGGCGCACCGCTGATTACCAACGACGGTGTGACCATCGCAAAGGAGATCGAGCTTTCCGATCCCTTTGAAAATATGGGCGCACAGCTCATCCGTCAGGTTGCGGTCAAGACCAACGACGCCGCAGGCGACGGTACGACCACCGCGACCGTTCTCGCACAGGCCTTCGTTCGCGAGGGAATGAAGAACGTCACCGCAGGCGCTAATCCTATGGTGCTGAAGAAGGGCATTTCCAAGGCCGTTGAGGTTGCCATTGCCGAATTGAAGAAGAACTCCAAGCCCGTTTCCGGCAAGGAGGATATCGTCAGAGTCGGTACCATTTCCGGTGGCGATGAATTGGTGGGAACCCTCATAGCAGACGCCATGGAAAAGGTTTCCGCTGACGGCGTGATTACCGTAGAGGAAAGCAAATCCGCCGAGACCTATTGCGAGGTCGTGGAGGGTATGCAGTTTGACCGCGGTTACCTCTCCCCCTATATGGTGACCGATACCGATAAGATGGAGACCGTGTTTGACGATGCGGTGCTTCTCATTACCGATAAGAAGATCTCCAACATTCAGGAGATCCTGCCCCTTCTGGAGCAGATCATGCAGTCCGGCCTCAAGCTTGTGATCATCGGTGAGGATGTAGAAGGCGAAGCCCTTTCCACTCTGCTTGTCAACAAGCTCCGCGGCACCTTTACCTGCGCTG
>JAZRZQ010000050.1:0-7181 GCA_045601445.1 Eubacteriales bacterium
CCGAATTTTCCCATCGGCGTATGACGGATGACAGCCTCGCCGCGCGGGGTCAGCCCCTCCTCGACCGTGCCGAGGATGAGCTTGCTTCTCTCGTTGACGATAAAGCCGGGGGCAACGGCGTTGACGCGAATGCCCGTCTCGGCAAAATAGGCGGCGAGCGATTGGGTCAGATTGGAGACGGCCGCCTTGGCCATGGCGTAGGAAAAGTTTCTCGTGAGAGGACAGTAGGTATTCATCGAGGCAAAATTGACCACGCTGCCGCCCGTTTTCACCATATATTCGGCAAAGGCAAGCGTCGGGTAGAAGGTACCCATCGTATTGACCAGAAGCACCGATTCAAAGGCCTGCATATCGACCTGAAAGAGCCCCTTGATCTCGGCGGGACAGTCCTCGTTCAGCTCGCGGGGGTCAAATTTGGCGATGTTCGGCTGAGCCTTGGCGTTGTTACCGCCCGCGCCGTTGATGAGAATGTCACAGCGACCGAAGCGCGCGATGACGGCCTTGGCCATCTCGCGAACAGCCTTTTGATCCTGCACGTCGCAAACGAACACGGCGCTCTCTCCTCCTGCGGCGGCGATCTCCTGTTCTACCGCCGAAAGCTTTGCCTCGGTTCTGCCCACCAGCGCCACGCGAGCGCCGAGCGAGGCCAGATCCTTGGCGATCTCCGAGCAAATGACGCCGCCCGCACCGGTGACGACGGCGACCTTGTTTTCAAAATAAGCATCCATTTTTTATTTTCTCCTTACGATAAGGTTTGTTTGGCGTTTTCATAGCAAAGGGCGCGGACAAGATCGAAAAGAAGCTCCTTTCGGTCACAGAAATCGCCCGTATGCACCCGCTCGGCGACAAAGTCGCAGACGATGCGGCGGAAATAATCGTGTCGGACGAGGGACAAGAGGCTTCGCGAGTCGGTGGTCATTCCGTTGAACACGGAAAGCACGCCGTACGCGGCAAAGCTTTCCAGCATTTGGCAGATCCCCGTTTTGTGGTCGCACCACCACCACGCGGGGCCTTGGCTGACGACGGCGGGGACGCCGTTTTTGCTGTAAGAGCCGCAGAGCGTGGCAAACACGGCGTTATCGGCGGGATTTAGGTTAAACAAAAGCGTTTTGCACAGGCCGTATTCACCCGATTCCGCATCGTCCAAAAAGCGAGTCAGCGAAGCCACGTCCACGGTGTTGCCGATGGCGGCGTAGCCCCCCGCGGGGCCTGCCACGCGCAGAAGGCGGGAGCTGGTTTGACGGCGCGCACCGATATGAAGCTGCATCACAAAGCCCACTTCGGCGTAGATACGGGCCAGAGCGCAAAGCAGGTACGATCGCAGGCAGACGGCATCGGCCTCGGAAAGGCTCTCTCCCTTGACGATGCGCTCGAAGCGGGCGTCGTTGCCCCCGTCGTCCGAGCGATAGGAAAAGCCGCTGTCGAGCGCGTGGTCGGCGTAGCGACAGCCCGCACGGGCAAAATCCGAGATACGCTCGCGCAGGTAAGAGAGATAGTCGGAGAGAGTTTGGATCGGCCGTCCCGTTTGTTCCAGAAACGCCTTGGTCGGTAAGACCGCATCGTCCCCGCGAAGACTCGGGGCGAAGCGCTCTTCCCTCTCGTAGGCGCTCACGTCGTCAAGAAACGTGGCGCAGGGCGCGAGATACTCGATCGGAAACAGGGAGAGAATGGTGTGGGCGCTCATCGTACGAAGGCGCTCGTTTGCCGTTTGCCAGACGGCATCCGCTGTTTGCCCTTCACAAAACAGATCAATCCCAAACACCGTTTTCATTTCCATCTCCGACCAGGGATACAGCACGTTTCCGATCAGCTTGGGAAGGCAGGCGTACCAGGCGTCGAACTTTTCCCGATCGCTCGCCTCGCCCGTAATCAGCCGCTCGGGCACACCGAGAATGCGCATTGCACGGTGCTTGTAGGGGTCTGAGGCGATCCAGAGCTGCGTGAGATTTTCAAAGCTCTGATCTTGAAGAAGCGCCTTATGATCCAGATGGTTGTGATAGTCGATGATGGGAAGATCTCGCACCGATGAATAAAGCTCCTCGGCGAGCGGAGAATGAAGCAAAAAATTTTCTTTCATCACATCTCTTCCTTTCTTTTTTCCCAAGCCGCAAGGGTTCTTTCCTTCAGGTTTTCCACGTTGATCTTGCCATCGCCGCGATACCAATGCTCCCAATAGCCCTTCGCTTCCGTACGGCGGAGCTGAAGAATGGCATCCAGCTCTGCGATCGCGCGAGAGCCGCTTTGAGAAAGCGCTTCGGCGCAAGAGGCCGAGAGAAGCGCGGCCACGGCCAGAGACCAGCGCGTCAGGTGCAAGAAGTATTCGTTTTGCTGCTGCAAAAAGATCTCGAAATACCGCCGCTTGTCCTCACAAAGCGTTTCGGCCAAGGCGCGCATCCTCTCGAGCAGCTCCGCGCGCGCCCGTTCGCTTTGGGCAAGGGCAGGCACAAGAGGTGTCAGGGACCATTTTCCGAGCAGAGCCTGCTTGGTCTGCCGCACGATCGAGCCGTCGGATGCGGGATCGCGCACGAAGGGGAGCGAGGGATACTCGTGGTAGAAGAAGCACCACTCGCGGCAAAGCTGACGAATCAAGGGTTCTCCGAAATCGGCAAAGGAAGCGTAATACGCCCGCCGAAGGGCGTTGACCTCGTCCCCCTTTTCCCCGAAGCAGTCCCGATCAAACGCTCTTGCCGCCCCGTCGGGATCAAAGCCCATAGGATCACAAAGAAGCGCGGCGTTCAGCGTCAAAAGAAAGTGAAGCGGCCTGACGTTGGAAACGTTGAGCATCGAATAGCTCAAAGAGCGATTCTGCCAAGCCTCGCGGTAAAAATAAGCCATTTTTCTCGGGTCGCAGGATTCGGCAAGATGCGCACCCGAGGGGAAGTAGGCGGCGTGGTAATAGATGCCGTAGCTCGTGCCGTCCTTGCGGGGAATGGTATAGAAATCCTCTCCGAAGGTCTGATCGGCGCCGAAATCGGAAAAGATGACGGTCACGTCCTTCGGGAGAGACAGGTGCCCTTGCCCGTAGAGAACGCTGCCCTCGTGCCAAAGGGTGACGGTGGCAGGAAAATCACTTGTTCCGAGAACCTCACGGATGATGCGATGCTGGGTGGCGATCGCATCGCTGATGATCGCACCGCGGTCACGCATGGAAACCGGACAGGTCGGATCGCTCTTCCAGACGGCAACGTCCGCCTTGCCGCGAAGCCCGAGCTGCCAGACGACGCGGTCGCCGTATTGGGCCCATTTTTTGATATAATAGCGCCAGATCTCTTCCATTCGCGCGCGGTTTGACACGAACGAAACGCTCTCGGAAGGGGAGCCGTGCTTTTGAATGTAATCGGCGGCGGCAAAATAGGAGACGCCGACCGGCTCGACGTGGTGCTGGGAAACGTACATTCCGCGCGAGGTGGCCGCTTCGACAAGCGCCTGCTCCCACGGGTTCTCCAAATCGACGAAGGAGGACGGGATCACAAGATTGATCTCCAGACGAAGCGCCGTTTCGAGAACGCGCTCGAGAACGGAAACGTCCATCACGTTCTGATAGAAGCGATAGTCGATGTTGCGTCTACCGCCGCTGATGACAAAATCGGTCAGAAGATCCTCGTCGTTGAGAAACCAGCCGCGATAGCGCACGGGGCGCGCGGGACTGCAAAAGAAGCCGGGAGAAAGAGACAAGCGGCTCTTTTTCTCGGGGAGAAGATCGGTCAGTCGGTGCGAAGGCGAAAAGCCGAGCAGGCGGGTGGAAAAAGCGTAGATACCGAACACGGCACCGAGCACGTCGCTGCCGACGATCAGAACGCGATCCGACAAGACCTCGATCTGCCAAGCCTCGATCCCGCCGACGCTCGGATCGATGCGAACGCAGACCGCACCCGCGCGGGCAGGGGCAGACTCGATCGGAAAGGCATCTTTTTTAGAGGACAGATACAAAAGGTCGCGCCGCAAATCCTTGAGAGCCAAACGAAGCTCTTTTCGATCGGGATCGCACAAAAGGGCACAGTCACGGGACGAATCAAACAACAGCATGGCAGGCATCCTTTCCGAATCTTCTTTTCCTTCTCATTATAACGAAAAGACGGACGCTGTGCAAGAGCGGATTTGACCAATCTTTGCACGATTCGACCTTTTCTTGACAAGATTGGCGTTGCTCCTTATAATGAAAGCAGAACACTTGGGGGGGTTATTGTTATGGAAGCACGCTCCAGCCTTGTTCTGCCGGAATACCTGCTCTCGCACGTGGAGTTCGTCAAGGTGACGCGAAACCGCGGCTACACCAACCATATTCCCGCGGGACGGACGAAAAACGCCTTTCTCTTTCTGCTTTCGGGCCGAATGCTTCTCTCCTTTACGGACAAGGATCGGCCAAGGGTCGAGCTGAAGGCGGGAGAGGTCTTTTTCCTGCCGAAGAACACGCGCTACCGCTCGACCTACGGGCAGGATCAGACCACCGTTATTCTTGCACAATTCGATCTGGAAAAGGGAGCTTTGCCGAGCGTGCTGGAAAGCCCCACCGTCATTCCCGATTATCCCGAGATCCACGAGATCGAAACGCTTTTTCAAGCATCCGTCGGGCTGACCGATCCCGTCGGTCGCACGCTGTTTTTCTCTTACAAAATGTATAAAATTCTTTGGAACGCGGTGAGTGCTCTTGCCGTGCCGAAGAAAAAATATCTGCGCCTGACCCCCGCCCTCGAGCGGATGCAGAGCCACAAGGCCGAACAGCAAAGCGTGGCCTTTTACGCCGAGCTTTGCCGTATGAGTGAATCGGGCTTTCGCAAGCTCTTCACCGAATACACTTCCCTCTCCCCCATCGAGTACCGAAACGCCCTGCGCTTGGAAGAGGCAAGGCGGCTTCTGGAAACGGGAGAATTTACCGCCGAGGAAGCCGCGGACGCAGTCGGCTACCGCAGCATCTCCTTTTTCTGCCGAAGCTACAAGCACCGCTTCGCAACGACACCCACGGGTCAGAGACAAAAAACGAAAAAGAGCGGGCAGGAAAAAACCGAAACACCTTGAAACAGGGCCGCTTTTATGTTATCATCAACAAAGAACAACGAGCAAGGAGAAAAAAATGTACCGTATCTACAAGATCACCTCTCACCCCGTCGTGGATTTTGCCGCGGAAGAGCTGAAAAAATACCTGCGTATGATGATGCCGCGCGAGGGCGAGATTGAAATTGCCTACAAGCCCGACGCGACCGAGGGCTTCCGTCTCGGCCTGATGCAGGACTTTTCCCTTTCCGTCGACGAGGCGCGCGATCCCGAACTGGACGACATTCTTCACATTGACACCGAGGCCGAGGGCGGCATCATCGCGGGGGACAATCCGCGAAGCGTGCTTTTGGCGGTGTACCGCTTTTTAACGCTCAACGGCTGTCGCTGGCTTTACCCCGGCGTGGACGGGGAGATCATCCCCATTCGCAAGGTCGAAGCCACGAAGTATCACCGCATGGCCGCCTGCCGCTATCGCGGTCAATGCAACGAGGGTGCGGAAAGCCAGCAGGCGATGCTCGAGACCATCGACTTTTCTCCGAAGATCGGGCTGAACGTGTATATGCTCGAATTCGACATTCCCAAGATCTACTACGATTGGTACTACAACCACAAGGACAACGAGAAGAACCGCGAGAGCGAGAGCGTATCCGCCGACACCGTACTGCAATGGAAGAGGGTGTGCGAGGCCGAAATTGCCAAGCGCGGTCTTCAGTTCCACGATATGGGGCACGGCTGGAACGCCGAGGCCTTCGGCATCTCCTCGCTCGGCGGCTGGACGAGTGACGAAAACAACCCCGTTCCCGACGAGGCGCGCCAATACCTTGCGCTCATCGGCGGCAAGAGAGACCTGTTCAAGGGCGTGGCGCTCAACACCAATTTCTGTATGTCCAACGAAAAGGCGCGCGCGATCGTGACCCAAACGGTCTGCGACTACGCCGAAAAGAGCTCCAACGTCGACTATTTGCACGTCTGGCTTGCCGACGCACAGAAGAACCACTGCGAATGCGACGAGTGCCGCAAGAAAACACCTGCGGATTGGTACGTGGTGCTTCTCAACGACATTGACCGTGAGCTGACCCGAAGAGGCTTGAAAAACCGCATCGGCGCGGTGATGTATTCCGAGACGGCATACGAGCCGACCTGCGAATACCTGTTAAACCCTGACCGCTTCCTCTTTCTGCTCGGCGCGATCACCCGTTCCTACACCTACTCGGTTCCCAAAAATCCTAAGCCGGAAAAGTTCACGCCGTTCGTGCTCAATCAGTCGGGCCGTCCCGAAACGATGGAAGAGCACGTTGCGCGAGCACAGGCCTGGCGCCGCTTTGCCCCCTCGCCGTCCATTGCCTATGAATATCACTTCTGGAAGCATCAGTTCTACGCACCCGGCGTCTTTTCGTTTGCACGCCGACTCTACGAGGACGTTCATTCCTACCGCGACAACGGCTTCGACGGCATCATCGAGGACGGCAGTCAGCGCTCGTTCTTCCCGAACGGTCTGTCCTTCTACGTTTACGCCGCGACGCTGTTTGATCCCTCTCTCGACTTTGACGAGATCTGCCGTGACTACCTCTCCCACGCCTACGGCGAGCATTGGCAAGAGGTGGCCGAATACTTAAAGACCATGGACCGTCTGCTCCCGCAGGAATACGTTGAGGCACGCCACACGCTCCGTCACGATTTCAATCAGTTCTACCGTCCCGAAATGGTCGACACCTTACGGCAGGTGGAGAGCGAAACGCGCCGTTTTCAGGAAAAATTCGAGTCGTGGAACAATATGCCCCTTCGCACGCAGACCGTTTCGATGCGCCTTTTGCCCCTCCACTGTGAGTTCTGCCGCGGGCTTGCCTCGGCTCTGATGCTCAAGGCCGTCGGCAAGGAATACGAGGCAAAGGCTGCGATCGAGGCCTTCGAGGAGAACTTCGGTGCCAAAGAGCTTTCCATCGAGCGCTACTACGATCACCATCTCGCCTGCGCCGCCTACAAAGCGATCTTCAACAAGATCAGCGAGTATAACCAATAAAGGCCAAGATCAAAAAAAGTCGGAGAAATGACGTGAACCCCAAAGTTTAGACAAAAATAAATATTAAGTTGTTTGTGAATGAGTTCGGTACTGTACCGGACTCATTCCTTTTAGTTTCAAGGAAATTCTTTCGTTGTTGTAGTAGTGGATATAATTCTTTAGTTCA
>JAZRZQ010000051.1:0-11989 GCA_045601445.1 Eubacteriales bacterium
AAAAGAGAGAGTCTTACGGAATTTTGCTTCCGCATGACTCTCTCTTCTGTTTTTATTGCAAGTTTCGCATTCGTTTAACAAATGCACAGGGCTATGCCCATACCCCTTATAAAATTTCTCCGATAAGGACATCACCCATTGCGAGTCGTTCTTTTTTCTTTCGGTTTATTTTTTTACCCGTCCGTACATCTCGTTCATCCGACGAAAATGCTCGGCGTCCAGCCCTGCAAGTGCCTCGGCGCTGATGCGGAAGGTCCAGTTTCCGTCTGCCTTTCCCGGTGTGTTGAAGCGGGTGTCCGAGCCGTAGCCCATCAGATCCTGAATCGGGAAGATCACAAGCGAGGCGCGTGAGCGCATCATCACCCTTAAAATGCACTCGTAACAGCGATCCCAATCGCTCCCTTCAAAGCCGATGTAGGAGAGGATCTCGCGCCGAAGCGTATCTTCCTGCTCCCAAATAAAGCCGAGCAGGGTGTTGTTGTCGTGCGTGCCCGTGTAGGCAACGGTGTTTTCGGTGTAATTGTGCGGCAGATGGGGATTGCAGGGGTTGCCGTCAAAGCCGAATTGGAACACCGCCATACCGGGCAGGCGACTTTGACGCAGGAGCTTCTCTACCTTCTCGTCAATGATGCCGAGGTTCTCCGCCACCAGAAGCTTTCCCTCTGCCACCTTCTGAAGCGTTCGGATCAGCGCCATCCCCGGACCCTTTTTCCAGCTTCCGTCCTTGGCGCTTCGGCTGCCTTTGGGAATGTGCCAATACTCCGCGATCGCACGGAAGTGATCGAGCCGCACGCCGTCAAAGAGACAGAGGGTGTGGGCGAGCCTTTCGCTCCACCACGAAAAGCCGTCCTTTTTCATTTCATCCCATTGATAGAGCGGATTTCCCCAGAACTGTCCGTCCTCAGAAAAATAATCGGGCGGCACGCCCGCCACGCCGCTCGGGTCGAAGGCCTCGGGCGCGGCCTCGGTGTCGGCGGAATCGGCCGAAACGTAAAAGGGAAGATCCCCGAGAATGGAAATGCCTCTTTGATTGGCGTATTCCTTCAAAAGCGACCATTGGCGATAAAAGTGGTATTGCGTGAATCGGTGATAAAAGCGCTCGTCCTCACCGCCCCCGTCCCGCTTTGCCAAAAAATCGCAGTGCTTGGCAAGCGTTTTTCTCTCGGCAAAAAAGGAGTCGATCGTGCGACGGTCGCTCACGCGCTCGGCGGCCTTTTTCAGGATCGCCCTGCGCTCGTCTCCGAGCCGCTCGATCTCGCAGGCGTAGGAGATCCTCTGCCTTGCGCTCTGCAGCTCCGAGGAACTCAGAAGTCCCTCGCGGGAGAGCATATCAAGGTCTAAATATGCCACGTCACCCGCAAAGGAAGCGGGAGACATATAGGGGCTTCGGTAGGAGTCGGGCACGCAAAAGGGAAGCACCTGCCACCACGAAAAGCCTGCCTTGGCCAAAAAATCAATAAAATCGTAAGCGCCCCGTCCGAAGCTGCCGCAGGAGTATTCCCCCGGCAGGGCCGAAACGGGCATCAGAACGCCGCTTTGTCTTTCCAAATTCAAACCTCTTTTCCGATCGGTTCAAACGAGATGCGGAATGCGATCTCTTTTTCGTCGATGCAATACGGCTCCAAAAGTGTCGGCCCGCAGGAATTTGATCCGAGTCCCGATACACGGTAGTCGATACGCAAATGCGTTTTTCCGTCCGCGACCAGCTCGTTTGAGTGCCTTGCCGCCTGAATGGCATCGGCGCAGTGGCGCAAAACGGAAAATTCAAACGGCTCATCGGCAGAAAAGCGCAGTCCGCCGATCAAAAGCTCTCTTGCACCGAAGTGGTTTCCGTGCTCCTGCGGCATCGGATAGGGGACGTATTCGCGAGAGGCACGGCTTTCGTAGCGGCCGACGGGCGCGGCGTGGTGCATATCGCAGTAGCTTTCCTGCGGCCCGTGAGCGTAATAGGAAAAGGCCGCGTCGGGCTCGGGCAGAGTGAAGTCAAAGCCGAATCGCGGGAGCATAAAGGTTCTCTCGCGCACGCTTCCCTTGAAATCGTAGCAGACTCTGCCGTTTGTGTGGATGCTCACGCTCATACGGTATCGCAGAAAGGGCGCGCGGGAAACCCCCGCCAGAGAGCCCTCGACCTCGATCACGCCGTCCTTTTGCTTGCAGGAATAGATCTTCGAGAACGCGCAGTTGAGGTTTTCTCCCTCCCAAATGCTGTTCAGCCAATTTTGACTGATCTTGCGGTCGTTGTCGCACATCGGACGGAAGGCCGACAGCGTCGGGATCGCGGCGATCTGCTCGACCGAGCCGATGCGAATGCGGTCAAAATTGCCGTAGCGGCAGTCGAATCGGTAGGAAAAGCCGTCTCCCTCTGCAATCAGATAATGTCCCTCGGCCCGAAGCGGAAGAAGCGGTGCGCAGGTCTCGTGCGGCTCAGGCTCGCACAGGCTGTGCTGACAGATCGCAACGCCCCTTCCGTCCCGTTCCAGCTCGACGTTTAAATGCGCTCCCAAGCGGCAAGAGAGGATTTCGGGGATTTCCACAGGAAGGCTTGTCTCTGTGAGCGGCGGCAGGGACAGCCGCATCTCTCTGCGCGAGAGGATCTCTCCGTCCTTTTCGACGGAAAGGATCAGGTTGTATTCACAAAGATCGGTAAAGCTCAGGCGGTTGCGCACCGTCAGAGTACCGTCCTCCCAGCTTGTGACAATGGGCTGATAGGCACGCTTGGCTTCGAGAGAGCCTGCCTTGAGGCTGCGGTCGGCAAATACGATTCCGTCACAGCAGAAGTTGCCCGCGTTCGTTTTCTCACCCTCAAAATCGCCGCCGTAATACTCTACGCCGTTTCTGGTTACGACGTGATCCGCCCATTCCCAGATACAGCCGCCGATGAGATTGGGGTAGCGGTCGAACAGATCGGTGTAGCCGACCACGTCACCCGGCCCGTTGCCCATCGCGTGCGCGTATTCGCAGAGAAAAACGGGCATATCAATGGAGGGGTCCTGTGCGTATTCTTCCAATTTTTGGTACGAAAGATACATTCGGGAATACACGTCGGCATCCTCGATGCCCCCCTCGCGGGAGGCCTCCTCGCAGTGGATCAGGCGCGTCGGATCAAGCTCGCGTGCCCGCTCTGCCATCGCCCGATGGTTCTCGCCGTGTCCGCTTTCGTTGCCAAGAGACCACATAATGATCGAGGGGTGGTTTTTGTACGCTTGCACCATTCTCTCCAAGCGCTCGACAAATTCTTTTTTCCAGATCTCCTGCGTCACCGGCCAAGCGCCGCTCTCCACGTCGTAGGAGTAATCCTGCGCGGGGTAGCGACGGCAAAAGCCGTGCGTTTCAATGTCGGTCTCGCAAATGACGTAAAAGCCCATCTCGTCGCACAGCTCCAACAGATACGGTGCGGGGGGATAGTGCGAGGTGCGGATGCAGTTGACGTTCAATTCCTTCATCAGCTCAAGGTCCTTTCGGATCTCGTCCTCGGTCTGACACCAGCCGCCGTATTTTGAGGTATCGTGATGATTGACTCCGTAGAGCTTGACGGGCGTTTGGTTGATGAGAAGCTCGTTTTTTTCGGAAATGCTCACCGAGCGCAGAGCGGTGTTCATACGGATCAGCTCTCCCGCCCGCTCCAATTCGAGTCGGTAGCAAAACGGCTTTTCCGCATTCCAAAGGATCTTCTCTTGCGGCACGAAGCTGAATTCTCCTTCGGCCGTCTCGTCACACAGAAGACGATCCTTCTCCCACACCTTTACCCGCGCCGTACCGTCAAAGACGGCGTGAATGCGATCGGCCTCGGGCAGAACGGTCACGCTCGTTATGTGTCCCTTCGGGCGTTGCAGAAGATTGACGTCGCGGAAGATGCCGTGGTAGCGGAACGCATCCTGATCCTCTAAATAACTGCCGCAAGACCATTTGAACACCTTGACGATCAGCGTGTTTTCTCCCTCGCGGGCAAAATCCGTCAGATCAAACTGCGCGATCAGACGGCTTGCCTGTGTAAAGCCGATCCTTTTGCCGTTCAGATACACTTCCGCGCAGGAGGATACCCCTTCCAGCGACAAATACAATTTTCCCCAAAGAGAGGGAAGCGTAAAGCGCTTGCGGTACACCCCGCAGGGGTTATCATCGGGAACGTAGGGCGGATCGCAGGGGATGGGATAATTCTGGTTGGTGTAATTGGGGTTTTCATAGCCCTGCAGCTCCCAGCACGAGGGCACGGGAATCGTTTCCCATTGCTCCATGGCAAACGGATCTGCCGGCAAATCGGAGTCGCGCTCGAAAAACAAAAAATCCCAAGTCCCGTTCAGACAGGTGATCTCACTTGCTCCGGCGGGGCGAAAAAAAGGCGTGGCAGGCATCCTTCCCGCCGAGGTCTTGTCCGGTCTTTCATAAAAACGCATCGTATAGCCCTCTTCTTTTCTCGTGTTGTAAGGTCATCGTAGCATAGAAAAAACGGCAAGTCAAGAAAAGACGTTTTGTTTTTTTGCTTTTTGGGTGGGAAAATAAAATAATAACCAATTTTTTTTATTATTTTTGACTTTTTTTGTAAAAACTATGGAAAATCTTTCCTTCGCGCGTTATAATAGAGGAAAATAAGCTCGCAACAAGTGCGTATTGGGGCGGGTGGATGATCGTTGGGAGGCGATGAAAGTTGTTGTATCAGAAAAAAGAATGTATCGCAATGCTGTTGGCGGGCGGTCAGGGAAGCCGGTTGACGGTCTTGACCGAGGAGACTGCCAAGCCGGCCGTTCCCTTTGGCGGGAAATATCGGATTATTGACTTTCCCCTGTCTAACTGTGTCAACTCCGGCATTGATACCGTTGGCATTATGACGCAGTATCAGCCGCTGGAATTGAACGAATACATCGGAAACGGCGCTCCGTGGGGACTCAACAGCAACAACGGCGGCATCCACGTGCTTTCTCCGTATTCCAAGAGCCGCAGCAGTGAGTGGTACAAGGGAACGGCCAATGCCATCTATCAGAACATCGCCTTTATCGAGCGCTACCGTCCGAGCCACGTTCTCATCCTTTCGGGAGATCATATTTATCGGATGCGCTACAACCGTATGCTCCGCCGCCACATTCAGGAGGGCGCGGACTGTACCATCGCCGTGTTCAACGTCCCCCTCGAGGAGGCAAGCCGTTTCGGCATTATGAATGCCGATGAAAACGGGGTCATCCAAAGCTTTGAGGAAAAGCCCAAAAAGCCCAAGAGCACCCTTGCTTCCATGGGCATTTACATCTTCAAGTGGGAGGTTTTGCGCGAATACCTTGAGAAGGACAGCCTTGATCCGAACTCTTCCAACGACTTCGGGAAGGACATCATTCCCGCTCTGCTGCGCGACCGTCACCGCCTGATCGCTTACCCCTTCTCGGGTTATTGGAAGGACGTCGGCACCATCGACAGCCTCTGGAGCGCCAATATGGATCTGCTCGGAGAAAAGCCGGAGCTGGATCTGAAAAGCGGCGAGATGCGCATCTACGCCAGAAACTTTGCCAAGCCCTCGAGCTTTATTTCCTCGCAGGCCGTGGTTGAAAATTCCTACATCGCCGAGGGCAGCACCGTCCACGGCAAGGTCTACAATTCCATCATTTCCACCGGCTGCGTGATCGAGGCAGACGCCGAGGTTCACGACAGCGTCGTGATGCCGGACGTTGTGATCGAAAAGCGCGCGGTCATCCGTCACGCCATCATCGGGCAGGAAAGCGTGATCCATCAGAACGCCCGCGTTGGGGATTCCCCCGATTTCTATCCCAAGAGCGCGTGGGGCATTGCCGTGGTCGGCAAGGGAAGAGAGATCGAGCAAAACGGGGTCATCAGCCCCAAACAGCATTATTAAGGAGGCCCTTTCGATGAAAGCAATGGGAATCGTTTTTTCCAATATTTACGACGGCTCTCTCGGTGAATTGACCAGCGTGCGCACCGTTGCGTCTCTTCCGTTCGGCGGCCGTTACCGCCAGATCGACTTCGTTCTGTCCAATCTCTCCCATTCGGGTATTTACAACATCGGTCTGATTACCAAATACAACTACCGCTCTCTGATGGATCACCTCGGCTCCTGCGCCGAGTGGGATCTGAACCGCAAAAACGAGGGCTTGGTCTTTTTGCCGCCCTTTGCCAGCGGCAATATGAGCGGTGTCTACAAGGGCAAGCTCGAGGCGCTGTACGCCGCCAGGAGCTTCCTTGCCAACGAGGAGTATGAATTCGTCGTTCTGTGCGACTCGACCGTGCTTTGCAACATCGACTACCGCGCGGCCATTGAGCAGCACGTGCGCACCGGTGCGGACGTGACGGCCATCACCTCTCCCGCCTCGGAAAAGAAGGGCAAGAAAAAGCCTCTGGTCGTCAAGGCGGGCCGAAACGGCAAGGTGAGCGAGCTTTTCGTGGACGTGCCCGACAAAAAGGGCTATCAATCCGGTATGGGAATGTTCATCGTCCGCCGAGACTTTCTTTTAAAGGAGGCGGAGGAGGCCTATTCCCGCGGTTACACGCATCTTGAGCGTGACCTGCTTCAGCGCCGCTTCAATCAGGGAGATCTGAAGATTTACACCTACCTGTTCCGCGGCGTCGTGCTTCGCAATCACGACATTCCTTCTTACTATGAAAACAACCTCGCCCTTCTCGACGAGAAGGTGCGCAAGGGGCTGTTTTTGCCCGACCGTCCCATCTATACCAAGGTGCGCGACGAGGCACCGACCTATTACGCACCCCAAAGCAAGGTCTCCGATTGCATTCTGGCCGACGGCTGTGTGATCCGGGGCAAGGTCGAGAACAGCGTGCTTTTCCGCGGCGTCGAGATCGAAGAGGGTGCCGAGGTGCGCGAGTGCATCGTGATGCAGGGTACCCGCATCGGTAAGGGCGCCAAGCTCGAATGCGTCATTCTCGATAAGGACGTCACCGTTACCGAAGGGGCGGAGCTGAAGGGCACGTCGGCACACACGGTCATCGTGCAAAAGGGAGAAACTGTATGAAGATCGTTTTTGCAGCAAGCGAGGCAAATCCTTATATGAAAACGGGGGGCTTGGGCGACGTTGCTCAGGCTCTCCCTTTGAGCTTGGCTCAGATCGAGGGCAACGAAATGACGGTGTTTTTGCCGCTTTACGCCCCGATCAAGGAAAAATATACCGATCTGGAAAAGGTTTGCGAGTTTCAAACGCAGCTTTCCTGGAGATCGCAGTACACTGCGCTGTATCGCAAAATAAGCGACGGCGTGACGTATTATTTCGTCGATAACGAGTATTATTTCGCCCGCACGCCCATCTACGGCCACGGAGACGACGGCGAACGCTTTGCGTTCTTTTCCAAGGCCGTTCTCGAGGGGCTGGTGCAGCTCGGGCTTTGTCCGGACGTGCTTCATTGCAACGATTGGCAAACGGCTCTGATCCCCGTGTTTTACCGCGCCTTTTACAAGGAGCTTCTTCCCGAGGTAAAAACGGTGTTCACCATTCACAACGTCGAGTATCAGGGCTTGGCGCATCCGTATTTTCTCGGTGACGTGCTCGGCCTTTCGCAGGAGTACGAGCCGATCCTCACCTTCGATCACAACATCAACGTCATGAAGGGCGCGATCGTGATGGCGGATGCGGTCAACACCGTATCCCGCACCTACGCTTCCCAGCTTCGCGATCCGTATTTCGCCCACGGTCTTGCGGGCGTCATCTCGGATTTTTCCCATAAGCTTTCGGGCATCGTGAACGGCATTGACGAGGTCATCAACGACCCCGCGACCGACCCCAATCTGATTTCTCGCTACACCGTCCGCTCGCATCTGCGCGGTAAGCGCGAAAACAAGCGCGCACTGCAGGAGGCGCTCTCTCTTCCCGTGCGGGACGAGGTGCCGATGCTCGGTATGGTCAGCCGACTCGTTTCCCACAAAGGAACGGATCTGCTCTGCCCCTTGATGGAGGAGCTTGCGAGTCTTGACGTGCAGATCGTCATTCTCGGTACGGGTGACGGCGCGATCGAGGCTTGTCTTGCCGACTGCGCCCGCCGCCATCCCGATAAGATCTCCGTTCAGCTTCGCTTCGATCCGCGTATCGCCAGCCGCATCTATGCCGCTTCCGACTTCTATTTGATGCCTTCCAAGTCCGAGCCCTGCGGTCTGTCACAGCTGATCGCCATGCGCTACGGCGCGATCCCGATCGTCCACGCCACGGGCGGCCTGCGCGACACCGTGACCGCCTTCGATCCGACCACGCTTGAGGGCGTCGGCATCACCTTCCAGAGCTTTGACGTGCGCGATTTCAGAGATGCGATCGGCCGTGCGCTGGACCTCTACGCTGCCTCTCCGGATGCCTTTGCCGCTCTTCGCAAAAACGCGATGAAGCGCGATTCTTCCTGGGCCGGCGCGGCAATGGAATATCAGGCTCTTTACCGCTCGCTTTGCAAAAAATAAAATTGGCTTGCAAAATGCGCTGTGATCTCATATAATAGTAAAATCTATCAAACAGAAGGAAACGGTACCAATGCAACAAAAGCAAACGCAATTACTTCAAAATCTCAATGAAATCTGCGTGCGTCTGTTCGGCTGCGACTTGAAAAGCGCGACCGAAAAGCAGGCGTACAAGGTGCTTTGCACCTCTCTGCGCGAGGCACTTGCCAAAAAGCGCAAGGCTTATACCGACCTCAATTCCGACCGCAAAGAGGTGTACTATATGTCGATGGAGTTTTTGGTCGGAACGAGCCTGAGAAACAATCTTTTTAATCTCGGCGTGGAGGCGGATTACCGCGCGCTGATGACTTCCCTCGGCTTCGACATCGACGCCATCTACGCGCTCGATCCCGACGCGGGTCTCGGCAACGGCGGTCTCGGCAGACTCGCTTCCTGTTATATGGATTCTCTGACCGGTCTGGATTATCCCGCCACGGGCTTTTCCATTCGCTACGAATTCGGCATCTTCAAGCAGAAGATCGTTGACGGTTGGCAGATGGAGTTCCCCGACAACTGGCTGGAAATGGGCGAGGTTTGGCTTCAGCCCCGACAGGACGAAAGCTACGAGGTTCGCTTTGAGGGCGAGGTTTCGGAGTGGATCGACGGGGGCCGTTTTAAGGTGGCTCATTCGGGCTATCAGACCGTCACCGCCGTCCCGTACGATATGTATATCTCCGGCTACGACTCCAAGGCCGTCAACAAGCTTGTTCTCTGGAGCGCCAAGCTCCCCGGCTTTGATATGCACGCCTTCTCGCGCGGCGAATACGTCCGCTCTCTTGAACAGAATACCTTGGCCGAGGTGATCTCCAAGGTGCTCTATCCTGCCGACAACCACATCGAGGGCAAGCGCCTGAGATTGCGTCAGCAGTATCTTCTGGTTTCCGCTTCTTTGCAGAGCATTTTGGCGAAGCATTGGAAAAAATACAAGACCTACGACAATCTTGCCGATAAGGTCGCCATCCACATCAACGACACCCACCCCGCGCTCTGCGTTCCCGAATTGATGCGCCTTTTGATGGATGAGCACGGCTACGGCTGGGACGAGGCGTGGGAGATCACCTGCAAGACCCTTTCCTACACCAACCATACCGTTATGAGCGAGGCGCTGGAAAAATGGAGCATCGAGCTGTTTTCTTCCCAGCTTCCCCGCATTTTCGCCATTACCAAAGAGATTAACCGCCGTCTGGTGGAGCAGCTTTCCCGCTCTTATCCGGGCGATTGGGCCAAGATCGACTATATGGCACCCATCGCCGGCGGGGAGGTTCGTATGGCCAATCTCTGCCTTGCCGCCTGCCACCGCATCAACGGCGTGTCGGCTTTGCACACGCAGATTCTCAAGGACAGCATTTTCCACGATTATTTCGTTCTGACCCCCGAGCGCTTTCTCAACGTTACCAACGGCATTGCCTACCGTCGCTGGCTCTGTCAGGCAAACCCCGCGCTCAGCGACTTCTTGAAGCAGACCATCGGTGACGGCTTCCTGAAGGATGCCACGAAGCTGGAAGCGCTTCTTGATTACCGCTCCGATTCGGCCGTTTTGGATTCTCTGCGTGCCATCAAGAGAAAGAATAAAGAAGCCCTGGCCGCGTACGTGGCTGACAAAAACGGAATTAAGATCGACCCCGACTCTCTCTTCGACGTGCAGGTCAAGCGCTTGCACGAGTATAAGAGACAGCTTCTGAACGTACTGCACATCCTCTCGCTCTACCACCGCATCAAGAACGGCTCGACCGAGGGGCTCGTCCCCCGCACCTTCCTCTTCGGAGCCAAGGCCAGCGCGGGATACGATCTGGCCAAGGAGATCATCAGCCTGATTAACGCCACCGCCAATCTGGTGAATTCCGATCCGCAGGTGCGCGAATACGTCAAGGTCGTCTTTCTGGAGGATTACCGCGTCAGCCTTGCCGAAAAGATCATCCCCGCCGCCGATATTTCCGAGCAGATCTCCATTGCCGGAAAAGAGGCCAGCGGCACGGGCAATATGAAATTGATGATTAACGGCGCCGTGACCCTCGGCACGCTCGACGGAGCCAACGTCGAGATCTTTGAGGCGGTCGGAAAAGACAATATTTTCCTGTTCGGTATGACATCCGACGAGGTGCAACAGCTCTGGAACCGCGGCTACCATCCGCAGGAGTTCGTCTCGGCCGACCCGAGCCTCGGGGCCGTTTTGGATATGCTCACCTCGGGCGTCCTCGGCCGCCGCTTCGACGGCGTGGCCGCCTCGCTTCTCACCGCCCGCTACGGCACGGCCGATCAGTATATGACCGTTGCCGACTTCGGTGATTACGTGCGGGCTCAGCGCGACGTGGCCGCCTCTTTTGCCAAGCCCGATGCTTTTGCCGAAAAATGCCTTGTCAATATCGCCAAGGCGGGCGTGTTCTCCGCGGACCGAAGTGTGCTTGAATACGTCCAAAAGATCTGGAAGATGTAACGATGAGGATTCTGTTCGATTCCAAATCGACCCGCTACAAAGAGCCCTTCGGGGCTCTTTGTGTCGGTCAGCGTTGTCGGCTTTCCATTGACATTCCCGCCACCTGCCAAACGCGGGAGGTGCAGGTGCTGTTCCATCGGGAAAACGGCACGCCCCACGCCCTCTTTTATCTGGAAAAAAAGGGAGCAGAAGAGGGCTATGAGACCTTCTCCTGCTCGTTTTCTCTTTCGGAGGCGGAGCTTTTTTACTACCATTTCGTCATCCGCACCGAAAACGAATGCTTCCCGCTCTACCGTCAGGGGGAGAGTGATACGAATATGTGTCAGGGAAAGCCCTGGCAGTTGACGGTGTATCCCGCCGAGCTTCAAACGCCTCTGTCCCTGTCGGGCGGCGTCATGTATCAGATCTTTCCCGACCGCTTTTTTGCCGAGGGGCAGTGTGACCTTTCGGGCAAGCTCGAGCCGTTTGTTATCCACAGCGATCCGCACGATTGTCCCGAATACCGACCCGATGAAACGGGCGA
Organism: Eubacteriales bacterium; assembly: GCA_045601445.1. Taxonomy (GTDB): domain Bacteria; phylum Bacillota; class Clostridia; order Oscillospirales; family SIG627; genus RGIG5579. Next base: position 11,386 of record JAZRZQ010000051.1, read on the forward strand.
GGTCAAAAATTGCGATTTCTTCGGCGGCAATCTCCTTGGGATCGAGAAAAAGCTTGATTATCTGGCCTCGCTCGGAGTCAGCATCCTCTATCTGAATCCCATCTTCAAGGCGTGGTCGAACCATCGCTACGATACCGCCGATTATCGGAAGATCGACGAAATGCTCGGGGACGAGCGCGCGTTTTCCTCGCTTTGCCGGCAGGCTCACCGCCGAGGGATGCGGATCATTCTCGACGGCGTCTTTTCCCACACGGGAGCAAATTCCGTCTATTTCGACGCCAAGGGCGTGTTCGGCGGCGGTGCCGTCTCCGATCCCGCCTCGCCCTACCGCGCTTGGTTTGATTTTCAGTCCTATCCCGACCGCTATACTTCCTGGTGGGGCATTCGCACTCTGCCCTGCGTCAAGGAGACCGAGCCGTCGTTTCTCGATTATATCGTTGAAAACGAGGATTCCGTCCTCGAAAAATGGATGCGCCTCGGCGCAGACGGCTGGCGGCTGGACGTGGCGGATGAATTGCCCGAGGCGTTTTTGGAGGCCTTCCGTGCCCGCCTGAAGGCCATCCGCCCCGACGCCCTTCTCATCGGAGAGGTTTGGGAGGATGCT
>JAZRZQ010000052.1:0-4955 GCA_045601445.1 Eubacteriales bacterium
GGAATACGAGCGGATCTTTTCGAGAATTTCCTGCATTCGGTCAAGTCTTGCATCCAGATCGGAAAACAGATTTTCGCCCTCGCGAGCGCGCATCGCCACAAAAGCGTCCAGCGCCTTCTCCACGACCTTTTCCACCGCAGACCAAACGGCGTCCTCGTCGTCCTCTGCTACCTTCTTCTGAAAAATGTCGGAAAAGCGTGCGATCGAGGAGACGGAAATATCGTCCCGCAGTCCATGCTTTTCCGCAATGGTGTGAAGCACGGAAACGTACTGCGAGCAAAGAGCCTCGTCGAGCGCAATCTGCGTGACCTCGCCCGCAGGTCTTTCCACGTTCAGAAAGGCGTCTACCTTCCCGCGTGAGGCTCTGTTGGCAATGGCTTTTTTGATCTTTTCTTCCAAATAGCCATAGATGCGCGGCAGGCGGATGTTGGTGTCGAGATAACGGTTGTTTACCGAACGGATCTCAAAGGAAATTTCGAATCCGTCGATGCATTCGGCGTGCCTGCCGTATCCGGTCATGCTTTTAATCATAGAGGTTCTCAGCCCTTTCTTTCGGATGGGAATGCAATACATTACCATTGTAATTATGTCTTATCAATATAATATAACAAATTTTACGCCCAAAGTCAAGCCGAAACGAGCAAAAGTGCCCGTGCTGCCGCCTCTATTTTCAACTTTTCCCGTTCGGAAAAGAAGCGGGGAACGTGAATGGCCATTTCTTGCTGAAATATGGACAAAAATCGCCCTTTTTTTCTCATTTCTTTCACTTTGATTTTTCCTTATGCTATACTTCATTTAGAGCAGATTCCGCTCTTGATTGTGAGGAAAATAAAATGGCCATCCGTACAATGAATTTGACCAAAGGACCCGTCCTGAAGCAATTCGTGATCTTCTCGATCCCGATCATTCTCAGCAATATGCTTCAGCAGTGCTACCATGCCGCTGACGTCGTGGTCGTCGGTAATTTTGCAGAGAACAGCAAAATTGCTCTTGCCGCCGTTGGCTCGACCGGTACCATTACGACGCTCCTTTTAAATCTCATCCTCGGTGTTTCGATGGGCTGTAACGTTGTTTGTGCCAATTACCGTGGCGCAGGGAATGAAGAAGGGCTTCGCCGTGCGATGGGAACCTCGCTGATTATTGCCATGGTCAGCGGTGTGTTCATCTCGATCGTCGGTGTTTCTCTCGCCCGTCCGCTTCTTCAGCTGATGCAGACTCCCGAAACGGTCATCGGTCCCGCCACGACTTATATGAGGATCATCTTTTTGGGTCAGCCCGCCGCTTTGATGTATAACTTTTCAGCGGGTATCCTGCGTGCCCACGGCGACACGAAAACCTCGATGTATATCCTATCGACCTCGGGCCTTGTCAACGTTGCGTTGAACCTCGTGTTCGTTTGCGGCTTCCATTTGGATGAGGCAGGCGTTGCCCTTGCCACGATTGTCGCCAACTATTTTTCCGCTATCCGCATTCTTCGCGTTCTCTTTTCCGCTGACGGAGAGTACCATCTTGACCGTTCCATTCTGCATTTTCATAAAGAAGAGTTTTATAAGGTGCTTCGCATCGGCATCCCCGGCGGTCTGAACGGCATCGTGTTCAGCATCTCCAACGTCATTCTTGCCTCTTCCGTCAACATACTCGGTGACACGGTCGTGGCCGCTCATTCCGCCGCGACGAATCTGGTCAACATCGTCTATCAGTTTATTGCCGGCTTTTACAGTGCCGCTGTCAGCTTTTCGGGGCAGAACTACGGTGCAAAGAGGCTCGATCGCATTCACAGCCTTTTGTTTAAGGGGGCGTCCGTTTCGGCACTTTGCGTCCTTTCGGCAGGAACGTTGGTTGCCGTCTTTTCCGACTTTTTCCTCGGCCTGTTTACCTCGGATCTTCAGGTCATTGCAACGGCAACGCCAAAGCTCTACATTATGGGCATCGGCTATGCGCTCTACGGCATCTCCGAAATGCCCTACGGCATTCTGCGCGGGATGGGCTACTCTTCCGTCCCCACGCTTCTCAACCTTTTTAGCATCTGTCTGCCGCGTATCCTTTGGGTCATGTTTGTTTTCTCGATCCCGGCCTATCATAATTACGTCTCGCTTCTCTACGCATATCCAGTATCCTGGGTCTGCTCGATCATTGCGCAGTGGTCTTGCTATTTCTACTGCAGAAACAAAGAACTGAAAAAGCAAGCCGCTCTTGTCCCGCAGGAAGAGCCGACGACGATTTAAACTTCAGCGGTGGTGCTTCAAGCGCCGCCGCTTTTTACGTCGGCGTCCGCGTCCCGGAAATCAAGTGAAAAAACGATGCGAATTCGCAAAAATAAAAAACGAAAAAAATCTTAGAATTCCTTGACTTTTTCGTTTTTTTGATCTATAATATCCGTTGAATTATTTTGTGGGAGGGAATATGACTCGATACGAAAAATTGGTTCGTACCTTTCGACCGTTGATCCGTTTTCTGTTCCCTTACCGTATGATCGATATGCCAAAGACGCTTCCCGAAGAGGGCATCATCGTCTGTTGCAATCACATTTCTTTTTTTGATCCGCTCTATCTTGCCGTTGAACTGCCGAGACCTTTGACCTTTATGGGCAAAGAGGAGCTGACCCGCCGCCCCATCATCGGGAAGTGGGTCACCGAGTGCGAAATGATCCCCCTTTCCCGTGACGGCGGTGACGCCGCGAAACTCCGTCAGGCGGTTCGCGCCTTGAAGGAGGGCAAGGTTCTTGCCATTTTCCCGCAGGGCACTCGTTGCTCCTACCCCCTTCGCGAGGAGGATTTTAAGGCAGGCGCAGGAATGATGGCCGCCCTTTCCGGTGCGAAGATTCTTCCGGTCGGAATCGCTTCCAAGAATTATAAGGTCAAGCTGTTCCGTCGCTGTTATTTGAAGTTCGGCGATCTGCTTTCAGTCGAAGCCCCGCAGGAGCTTTCCAAAAAAGAGCAGAGTCTTTTCGTTTCCGAGAAGATCTATCAAGCAATCAAGGAGCTTGAGCAGGAAGCGAGGCTTGCCTCGGAGAAGCGCGCTTAATGGAGATTCTTCTTTCCGAGCACGCCGGCTTTTGCTTCGGCGTACGTCGCGCGGTTGATCTGATCGAGCGGGAAATCGAAAAAAATCAAAAAGAGATCTGCACCCTCGGGCATATCATTCATAACGAAGATTTTAACGCTTCTCTGGCTTCTCGCGGCGTGAGAAACGTTTCCGAGCAGGAGCTTGATCGGCTCGATCCCGAAAGCACCTGCCTTTTCATTCGCACGCACGGCATTCCCCTTGCTCTGGAGGAGGCTTGCCGAGAAAAGTGCTTTTCCGTGGTAGATGCCACCTGTCCTTTTGTTAAAAAGATTCACAACATCGTTTCCGAGGAAGAAAAGAAAAGCCTTGAAACGAACGAAAAATCCGTGTTTGTTCTTTTGGGTGATCCCAAGCATCCCGAGGTTCTCGGTATTGTAAGCTACGCTAAGATCAATCCCGTCGTGGTCATTTCCACCGAGCAGGAGCTTTTGGACTATCAAAAAAAATGTCCGCGCGAGGTCAGACACGTTTTTCTTTCCCAAACGACGCACAGCGTCGCCGTGTGGGAGGCGTGCTGCCGCCGAGCCCGTGAATTTTTCCCGAGCGTTACGTTCTACGACACCATTTGTTCCGTCACGGGGATCCGCCAGAAAGAGGTTCACGAAATTGCTCAAAAGAGCGATCTTGTGGTCATTGTCGGCGGAAAGAACAGCAGCAACACCAAAAAGCTGGTTTCGGTCAGCGAAGAAATTTGCAAGACCGTTCATATCAGAAATGCGGCTGAATTGCCGCGCAATATTTTTAAAAAGAACATGACTGTCGGAGTATCGGCGGGTGCGTCGACTCCCGACAGCGTGATCAAGGAGGTAATAGAAACCATGTCGGAAATCAAAAACGACGAAATGAGCTTTGAGGAAATGCTCAACCAAACATTCAAGACCATCAGAACAGGAGAAGAAGTTACAGGCATCGTTACGAGTGTCTTTACCAATGAGGTACATGTCGATCTCGGTATCAAGCATACCGGTATTCTGCCTTCCGCAGAAGTAGCAGACAGCGAGTCCGATCTGCCTGCCAGCTTCAAGGTCGGCGATGAGATCACCGTTCTCGTCCAGAAGTTCAACGATCCCGAAGGAACCGTTCAGGTCTCCAAGAAGAGAGTGGATTCCCGCGCAGGCTGGGCCAAGATTCAGGAAGCCTATGAGCAGGGAGCCGTTCTCTCGGGCAAGGTATCCAGCGTCATCAAGGGAGGCATTCTCGTGTCCGATGAACTGCAGAGCTATTTTGTTCCTGCATCTCTGACCGGTTCTCCCAAGGGAGCCAACCTCGATCCGATGCTCGGTCAGGAGGTCGCCTTTAAGATCGTCGAGATCGACCCTGCCAGAAAGAGAGCCGTGGCTTCCATCCGCGAGGTTCTCCGTGAGCAGAGAAAGGCTCTGGAGGAGAAGTTCTGGGAGCAGGTTGCCGTGGATCAGGTTTACACCGGTACCGTGAAGTCCATCACCTCTTACGGCGCGTTTGTTGATCTGGGTGGCGTAGACGGTATGGTTCACATCACCGAGCTGTCTTGGAAGAAGATCAAAAATCCCGCCGAGGTTGTCAGCATCGGCGACGAGATCACCGTTTTCATCAAGGAGATCAACCCCGAAACCCGCAAGATCAGCCTTGGCTACAAGACCGAGGACACCAACCCTTGGAAACTGCTTGCCGATCGTTATCAGATCGGTGACGTTGCCACCGTGCAGATCGTCAGCCTGACCACCTTCGGTGCTTTTGCCGAATTGATTCCCGGTATCGACGGCTTGATTCACATTTCTCAGATTGCCGATCGCTGAAGACCCGCTCTTGCCAACAGCAAGGCCGAAAACATTCCTGCCGGGCCAAAGCCGACTACGATCGGTCTTTGATCCGTTTGGGAAATGCGAGGGACGGAATACGAGTATTCCTCC
>JAZRZQ010000053.1:0-3771 GCA_045601445.1 Eubacteriales bacterium
ACCGGTTCCCGCTGCTGCCAAATGGGTTGTATTTCCCCCCGGGATCGCCGGCAGCGGCGTAGGAATCCGATCCCGCAATCGACAAAAATAGGTTGCATTTTCCTTTTTGCTCTGCTATAATACGGGTACAGCTCCCATGCAGGGTTCGTATATCGGTAATACAACGGCTTCCCAAGCCGTGAAGGCGGGTTCGACTCCCGTACCGTTATCCACAAAAAAACCCACATTTGTTTACGACAAATGTGGGTTCTTTTCAACTAAATCCGTCCTTGCGTACGGGATAAATCCCACCTTAGTGGGATGAAATCACTTCGTGATGAAATCCCGCTTTGCGGGGAGAGATAGGACGGATTTAATTTCATCTGCGTTAGCAGATTTCATCCGAGCATCGCTCGGATTTCATCGCGCTTGCGCGATTTCATTGATAATCATTGAAATCTGTGATCGCCTTTGTATTACAAAGGCACAGGGCTAAGCCCATACCCCTAAGATGCATGAAAGTATCCACAGGCTCCCTTGTGCAAAGGAAGGCTTTTTGGTAGTTCCATTATAACACAAATCGGCAGAGAAAACAACATCTCTGCCGATATTTATATGTGTATCCGTAGGGGAGACCTGCGGTCTCCCGCGGGCGAACACAGTTCGCCCCTACCGTGTTCCGAAAACATCCTTATGAGAACACTCGTAATCTCTACGGCTTTTTTCGTCAGGCGGCGGACTGATCCTTTTGCATTCGCTTCCAGGACACGAAGCTGTAAAGATCGTTGGCGAAGAAGGCGGCGAAGCACAACAGGACGGACAGATAGCGCCGGTCGCTGAGGGAAGCGAGCGTCCACAGCACGATCAGCACCAGATCGTTCGCGGCGTAAAGCAGGGCAAAATACGGACTGCGAAGTGCGGTAAGGCAAACGGCGGAAACGCTGGTGGCCACGGAGAGCGTGCTGACGAAGAGATTCTCCGTTCCGAGTGCGTCGAGCAAAAAATAAAACGCGACGGTCACGGAGACGGTGAGGACAACGATGGGAGCGATCCACCTGCGGTGAAAGGACTGCACCTCGACCTGCGAGCGCTTCTCCCGATAGGGGTGACGAAGCCACGAGATCAAGACGATCACGGCCATCGGCATGGAAAGGCAAAGGTAGGTAATCATCTCGCCGTAATAAGAAAAGGAACAGGAAATGATCGCGTAGAGGATCGAAAAGACGATAAACAAGATCTGGCTGATGGCGTTGCCCTTGGCCATAAGGATCAGCGCGGTGACGCCGATCAAGGAAGCGATAAGCGACAGGACGCCCTCGCGGTCAAAGAGAAAAAAGCCCAACAGGATCAGCCCGACGTCACTGCACCAAAGACCGATCTCAAAGGGGGTAAAATAAGATTTTTCGGACGGGGTATGCAAAGCAAAGCTCCTTTTCAAAGAAAACACAAGGAATAAAGCACTCACTTCGGCAGTATAGCAGGTTCTTTGACATTTGACAAGACAAAATTGTGTCAAAAGAAAGAACAATTTGTTTCGAATTTGTTTCTCCTTTCTTGACTTTTCGCGCTTCTTATGGTAAAAGTAAGAAAGAAGCCCAAAAACAATCAAAAAAGAAAAAAGGGAGTTGCAGAATGAAATTTTTTCACGTTTACAACGATCAATACTACGAGGGTCTGGTCAAGAACGACCTGATTGACGAGGACACCGGCTTTAAGCTGCAGCATTGCTTTGCCGTGCCGGATGAGCTTCAGTTCAACCGCTTTGCGGCCAAGGGCACTCATTTTTACAATATGATAAAGGAAAAGCGCTATCCGTTTTACGTTGACCGCGTGGCGGGCGGTGTAACCTATTATCCTTACGAATTCGACAAGGAGCTGATCGAGGAGTACAAATCGCTTCTCGGCGAGTGGTTTCTCGGCTTTCAGCAGCACGAAACCGCGGGCAACCGAGCCTTGGACTGGCATCGCGTGATGGAGCGCATGAAGGGCGAAAAGGGCCCGTACGCCGACCCCGAGGTTCTCGCTTCCCGTTCGATTCGCTCGTATGCCAAGCGTCCCGACGGGACGGTGCTTTGGGGCTACTCGCAGGGCTCTCCCTACGAATACGCCGCCTACCCCTTCCCCGAGAGCGTTTCGGATCTTTACGAGGATTATTACCGTCTGTTCCGAAGCCGTATGGAAGTGACGGGAAATGCGGTGCTTCCCTGCGACAGTTTTTCCCTTTTGACCAAGCTGCAGGATGAGATCGGCATTGAAAACTTTATGCCCGAGGTGGGATGTCAGATCCCGCACATGAGAATTGCGGTGGCGACCGCGCGCGGCGTGGCGCTGGCCAGAGGAAAAAAATGGGGCGTTTATTACGAGTGCTGGAAAACGACGAAGGAAACCGGCGCGACGATGCCCGTGTTCAACAAAGACCCCGGAAACGAGTGGTATTTAACGCAGGAGACCCACAAGGACGACTTCACCACCCACGGACAAAACGGTGGCTCCTCCCGCAAGCTGCAAAGAAGAATCTATCACTACGGTCTGATGAGCGGCGCGATGTTTATGGGCGAGGAGTGGGGACTGAACTGCTCGTACAACGATATGACGACCTTTGAGCTTTCCCCCTACGGAGAAGCGAAAAAGGACTTCCTGCACTTTGCCAGAGGACACCGCAAGGTCAAGGCCAAGGTTCCCTTTGCGATCGTTTTGCCCAAGGATCAGATCTGCATTCAGCTTGGCAAGGCTTGGAGAGCAATCGGAGAGGTGCGCACCGAGCACCTGAGAAGAGTCTTTACCGCTGACGAGGCACAAAAGGTCGCTCTGGTCGAGGACGTACTGAGGCTGATCTTCCAGCGTGCCAAGGAAGACATTCGCGGGGACGAGGGACACGTGATGCAAAACTCGCGCTTCGGCGATCTGTTCGACATCGTCTACGAGGATTTCGACGAAGAGGCCTTCAAGCCCTACGACACGCTGATTGATCTGTCCGACGGCCGCGTCTTTTCCAAGCAAAACGAGGGCAAATTCCGCTTCTTCGAGAACAAGGACGTGCCATCGCTCGGAAAAGAAATCGAAACAAGAGCCGCCGAGATCCTGCCGATGGTGGTCGATTCCTGTCATTGGCTTCTGTCCGAGGACGAAAACGGAAGATACCTTTCCGTCTTTAATAACGAAGGAAACACCCGCAGCGTTTCCAAGGGAGACGAGATCGACCCCGCCTCCGACCGCACGGTCACGATCACGCTTCGCGAGGAGCTTTCCCTTCTGCCCGAAAAGCTCTCCTGCGACGCCGTACGTCTCGAGAGGATCAACGAGAGAACCTACAAGCTCTTTTTACCCGCAACCGAATTTGCCATCTTGAAATACTAAAATACAGATACGCCCCGCCAATTGGCGTAGGGTTGCTAAGGACAGTAAAAGATGCACGAAAATTTCGTGCATCTTTTATTTTTGTCTTATATCGGAACAAGCAGGGAACTTGTGCGGCAGTTCCCACTTGTTAGGAGAACCTAAAACCCTTTCACCGATCTCAAAAGAAAGTGATATTGTGAGACGGGTCTCACAGTGATATTTTGCCTAACGGCAAAGTGATATGAAAACCTTGCGGTTTTCGTGATATTTTATTCGCCCCAAAACTGCCGAAGGCAATACCACTCGGCATGAGCCGAATATCACTGCGTAGCAATATCACTCGCCGTAAGGCGAATAGTCAAGACCACCGGTTGAACCGGTGGCTTGCACAGCCCCTATAAGGGGCTAATACAGGCTTCGTCCCTGAAAGGGACTACTGAAGTTTGACAACGC
>JAZRZQ010000054.1:0-25710 GCA_045601445.1 Eubacteriales bacterium
TAACGCCGACAACCTGCTTTTTGGCAGCAGAGGTGTTCTGGCCCTTCTCGAAGGTGATCTCGTTCTTGCCGTAGGTGTTGGGAAACAGGGCTCTGATCTTCTCCTGATCCGCAACGCTCTCGGTTGCGTCGCCGTTCTTCACGCAGATCTCGGAAATACCGTTTCTGAGCATAGCGGGAAGCTTGGGCTGATACTGATATCTGGCAATCTGGAGGGGGGAAAGTTTCATTGCGATACACTCCTTACTGTTTTTCGGTTTTTCAATCAACAGTTATACATTATACTGCATCATTCGACAAAAGTAAAGAGAGTTTTTCTCTTTTTTACTGTCACTTTTCGGAAAGCTTTTTCCCAAAACGGGCAAAAAACGGCGCGCGGATTTCGCCGCGCGCCGAACGGTAGGTTTCTGTCAGAAATTGATGCGTTTTTCCTCGATGACCAAGGGACGGTTCATCATTCTGGTATTGGTCGCCATCACGTATTCGCCCAAAAAGCCGAGGAAGGCAAGATTGAGACCGCCGACGAAAAAGACGGCGAGGATCACCGGCCAGAGGCCGAGCGTGAGCGAGGATGCCAAAACGAGCTTTAAAATGCCGAGAACAACCGCGGCCAGCGCGGAAAGACCCGCCAGCGCCGCGCCGAAAAAGGTGGCAATGCGAAGGCCGAATTTGGTGTAGCTTGTGAAGCTGAGCATCGCGGCGTCGTAGAGGCTGAAAAAGTTATTGTGCGTTTTCCCTGCTCTGCGACGGGGCTGCTCATACTCGATCTCGGCGCGCTCGGGCCCGAGCTCGGCAACGATGCCGCGGATGAAGGGGGTGGGATCATCCAGCGCACGGAGCGTATCAACAAAGCTCTTGTCGTAAAGGCCGAAGCCCGTAAACTGCTCGATCATCTCGACACTGCTCATTTTGCGGATGAGCTTATAATAGCAGCCGCGCAGAAAATACATCAGTCGGCTTTCCTTGCTGCGCGTTTTTTTGCCGATGACGATCTTCTTTCCCTCCTCCCACTTCTCGATAAAGCGAGGGATCATTTCCACGGGATCCTGAAAATCGGCACAGATGGTAACGGTGCAATCGCCCGAGGTGTTGAGAATGCCGTAGTAGGGGCTGTTGAACTGTCCGAAGTTTTTGCTGTTGAAGATCGCCTTGACGCGGGGATCCTCCCGACAGACCTCTGCGATCAGCTCGCGCGTGCGGTCGGTGGATTTGTTGTCGATAAACAGGATCTCATAATCATAATTGCCACAGCTTTTGATCAGCTCGTCCCGCACGGCGCGGTAAATGGCAACGACGTTTTCCTCCTCGTTGTAGCAAGGAATCATCACGGAGATCGTTTTTTTCTCTGCCATAAATCAGTTTCCTGTCCCTTCTAAGATGTTGCGGATTCCCTCTTCAAAGGAGCACTGCGGCACGAAGCCCGTGTCCTCGGTCAGAGAGGTGATGTCCGCTTCCAGATGCATCACCTGCAAGGGGGCATACGGGACCTCTCCCAAGCCCAAGGGCAGGTGCGGATCGATCAGATCGCGGACGGTTTTGATATATTCCTTCAGCGGACGCGCCTTGCCGCCGCCGAGCACGTAGGTTTTACCGCTGTGTCCCTTTTGCGCCAAGAGGAGAAAGGCGCGGGCGGCATCCTCGGCGGAGAGATAGTCCCAAAGCTGATCGCCTGCGGTCAGGCGCGGCGTTTCTCCCTGTTTCAGAGATGAAATGAGCTGTGAGATCATCGAAGCGGGGGTATCCCCCTTGCCGTAGACGCTCAAAATGCGAACCCAGATATGATCCAACCCCTCTTGCGAGGCGAGAAGGCGGCTCATCGTGCCGGCGGCGAGCTTTGCCATTCCGTAGCCGTTTTCGGGGCGGCAAGGCGTATCGGGAGTCAGTTTTCCCTCAACGCGGCCGTATTCGGCCTGACTGCCTGCGCCGATGAAAACGGCGCATCCCATTTTTTTGGCGGCAGAGAGGGCCTGCAAGGTGGCGGCAATGTTTTTCGTTTGCGCATACACGTCGTTGCGCCCCGCGCCCGTGGTCGCGCTCCAAGCAAAATGGAACATCACGTCTGCCTTGTCGGGGCAGAGCGAGGGAAGGCTTGAGAGCGAATCCAGATCACACTCCACCACGGAAAGCGCAGGATGATGCCCAAGAGCCGCTTTGCGGGTAGATTCGGGACGGCACACGGCAACGACCTCGATGCCGTGCGAAAGCAGCTCTTTGACAAGAGCAAGGCCGATGGCACCGGTCGGGCCGGTGACGACGGCGCGGCGGATGGAGCGAGGCGGCATCATCTCTCCTCCGTCAAAAGCGGAATAAACATCTCTCGTGCTAATTCCTCACGCGGCAAAAACGGTGCCAGATCCTCCAGCGGCGGGCTGACAATGGTGCCGTCCTCCAGACGCTTGGCGCTGCTCTTCGGCTCCCAGACCTGCGCGGTATCGGTGAAGATCTCGCAAAACACGGGCCCATCGGTCGCAAGCGCCTTGGTGATGACCTCCTGCGCCTCGGCATTGGAATGGGCGCTGAAATAAGGATAACCGAAGGCCTCGGCCAACGATTGAAACTTCGGGAAGGACAAATCGCCCGATTCCTCTCCGATGCCGACCTTACAATGATGAGAGAAAAGATTGTTTTGCGTCAGGCGGATCGAGTGATAGCCGTTGTTGTTAATCAAAAAGAGCTTAATGGGAAGGCGGTTGGTGAGAACGGTCTGCAATTCCTGCAGATTCATCATAATCGAGCCGTCTCCCTCCAGGCAGACGGTCGTTTTTCTCTTGCCCGCGATGCAAAGGCCGATGGCGGCGGGAAGCCCGTAGCCCATACTGGCGACGGCGTTGTTATTGACAAAGCGACTGTTTTTTTGAATGACATAAGCCTGACTTCCCGCGACACAGCACGCACCGTTGGACACGGCGGTCAGACTTTTCTCGGGAAGTGCGCTGCTCAAGAAGTGAATGAAAGCGTAGACGTTGGCACCGCCCTCGCTCTGACGGCGCTGTGCCTCGGTGACGACGGGATAGTCTCTCTTCCAATGATGACAGGTACTAACCCAATCCTCCCCGCGAAAGACGGGGGCGCGATCGGAGACGGCAAGGTCGATCTTGGTCAGAAAATCCTTGGCGTCTGCCCAGATGGGAAGGTCAACATGCAAGGTATGCTTTTTCATTTCGGCACGGTCGACGTCGACCATAATCACCTTGGCCTCGCGAGCCCAGGTCTTCCAATCGTAGCCGACCTGACGGATGGAAATGCGCGTACCGATGGCAAGGACGAGATCGGCGTTCTGAACCGCCCAGTTCCCTGCCCGATCGCCCATATTACCGCCGCGACCGCAATAAAGGCGGTGATCGGTTTCGATCAGGTCAATGGCGTTCCAATAGGTGACGACGGGGACGCCGAGCTTATCGACCAAGCGCGAAAACAGCTCGCGCGCACCCGAGAGGTGGATGCCGTAGCCTGCGTAAATAACGGGGCGGGAAGCGTGGGAGATCCGGTCGAGAACCTGCTCGACCAAAGCCTCGGAAACAGGGGGCGGGAGTTTAGCGTCGTCCTCGGTGGGATCGTAGCCGACGAGGGTGTCGGTTTCGATCAAAGCGCCCTGAAAATTGACGGGGACGTCGATCCAGACGGGGCCGGGTCTTCCCGTGGTGGCAAGATGCCAGCCCTTTTCCATCGCATAGCGGATCTGTGCGGGATCCTCGATCATCACGGCATATTTGGTCATCGGCTCGACGCTTTTGGCGATATCGTATTCCTGATCGCCCAAGGAGCGCAGGGGTTCTTTCGTGTATTGCAGGGCGTAGCGGGCGGTCGTATCGTAGCGCACCTGACCGCTGAGAATGAACATCGGGATCGAATCAAGCCAGCCGCCCAGAACGCCCGTCAGAGCATTGGTGCCGCCGGGGCCCGTGGTCACGCAGACGGCCGCGATCTTATTTTCCAAGCGGGCATAGGACTCCGCCGCGATGGCAGAGGCCTGCTCGTGGTGGTTATAGGTGACACTCAGAGATTCGTGGTGGCCGTGGGCGTCGTTCAAATGCATCGCGCCGCCGCCGACGACGGAAAACACGTCGGTCACGCCGTGAGAGGCCAAAAAATCGGCAACGTAGTCGGCTAATCGTTGTTTCATGGGGAAACCTCCGTAACAGGGAAAATACGCTTATCTGCCCTCTTTGGCAAAGGCACTGAAGCGAAGTCGGTACAAAAGATAGGTGATCTGACAGAAAAGCTGGACGGCAAACGGCAAGCCGAAGGCCCAAACAGCCCCCATCGAGGCGTGCGCACGCACCAAGGGCTCGGTACAGACAAAGGAGCAAAGCAGCGCCGCGAGCGAACAGAGCGTGAGCCACAGCGGGGCTCGGATCGAAATGAGAACGGCGTTGGCGCACATCGAAAAGGCGTAGATGACCGTCGCAAGAATCAGCGGAATGAACAGATACAAATGCGGCAGAATCTGCTCTCCGAAAATCAGCCCCATCACGAAATCACCCAGAAAATAGGCGCAAAGACAAGCCAGCACACCGAGCAGAGCCGTGGCGGCAAGCGAAATCCAAAGCATTCGGAGCAATTTGCCATAGCGCTTTTCGTGATAGCAAAAACCGTAATGGGTCATAAAGGGTGCGAGCACGTTCGGCACGATGGTGGTGATGAGCACCGTCGGAGTGGAAATGCTCGAGTAGATGCCAAGCACCTCCAAGCCGCAACAGCGCTCCAGCGCAAGGCGCGGAAGAGCGGTGACCACGATGGGAAACACGGTGGTCAAAAGCATCGGAAAGCCCGCTTTCAGAAGAGAAAGCGTTGCGGTGGCCTTTTCTTTTTTTCTCTGTGCTTGCAAACGGAAAAAGGAAGGCAGATCCAAGAAGAGAAAGAAGAGTGCCGACAAGAGAATGATTCCCGCGAGGGCGAGATTGATATTTTTGGTAAAATACAGAATCAAGCAATAAACGGGAACGCACAAAAGGCCCTTGGCGGACATAGAAATTCCGCAGATCTCCAGGCGGCCGATGCGCTGCAGTTCTCCGAACATCACGTCCGAACAGGCTTCGGCGCACTTAAAGAGCGTATAGAGGAAAATGGCCACGCTGACAAACAGCGAATAAGGCGCAAACAGAAGATACACCGCCAGCGCGGCAAGGCTGAGCGCCACGGTGATCCATCGAACGGAAAAATAATCGGCGGGGGAATACTGATACAGTGAGTCGGACGCCTGAAAGGAGCGCATTCCGTACATCGCGATAAAATAGAACACGTTGCCGACCGACATCGCCAAGGAAAAAATGCCTGCGTCGTCAAAGCCGGAGAGGCGGACGGTCAGAACGGAGATGAGCCAAACGCCCACCATATACACCAGATTGCCGACGGTGTTGTAAAAGGCCTGTTTCTTGTAATCCATCGTTATTTTTTCGGTTGCCAGCCGGGACGGTAAAGGGGGTGCTTGCCCGTTTTTTCGGCGTAGCCGTCGCGAATGCCGGTCCAGATGACCTTGATCTTTTCCCCGTTGAAGGTGGAAAGGGCAACCAGCATCCGACGGGCGGCGCGGGCAAAGCCGCCGTAAGCGCCGAAGTGAGTGCGGTGCATAATCACGGCGTTGCGGGTGGCGTAATAATCGCGCCAGCTTGCTTTTTTCTCGTAATTGAGATTGTCCACGTGATCCATCACCGAGGCGGGGATGCAAACGATCTTACCGACCTTACCGACGCGGACGGCGTGCTCGTAATCATCATTATAAATGAAAAAGTCCTGACGCGCAAGTCCCGCTTTTTCCAGCGCACTGCGGCGGATCATCGTACCGACAAAGGAATAGATATCGGCATAGAAAAATTCCTTTTCGTAGTCGGCCTCGGGCACGTACTGTTCAAACGCCCCGAGCAGGGATTTTTTCATGCGGCAACGGTGAATCCCCTCCCGCTTGCCGCGGTTGTTGACGGCGGTGCAAAGCGCCGAGGCGGCCTCGGTCTCCTGCGGATGCTCCTTGGCAAAGCGAGCGAGAGTTTCCAGCATATCGGGACGCGGTACGGCGTCGTCATCGGCAACGAAGACCCAATCGCAATCCTTTTCCAGCGACTCCTTCATTCCCGCGTAAAAGCCGCCGCTTCCGCCCGTATTCTCGGGCAGAGACAGCACGAGGCGAGGAAAGCGTCCCGCTTCTCTCTCCCATTCGGCAAGGAAGCGATCCGTGCCGTCGGTACTGCAATTATCCACGGCCATCACGAAAGCGGGCAGATAGCTTTGCTTTTCATAGGCCGCCAGCGTGACCTTTAAATCCGCCAGTCGGTTGAAGGTGACCAAAACGATTCCGATTTTCATAAGGTTCTCCTTTCATCAAGCGGCAAAAAAGCGGAAGAAGAGCGATTCTTCATAGCTTTGGGACACAAAGTTCCCGTAAACGCCGCCCGAGGAATGATATTGATTTAAGGTTTGGATCTCGTCGACGGTAAGACCCAGAGAGCCCTCGGAGATCACGTGGCAAAAGCCTCGGGCAAATTCAACGAGAGGCGTGATCGCGCCGATGCACAAAAGCACCAAAAGAAGCTTTGCGGAAAGGCTCTGCCATCTCGTCAAGGGAGCTTTCTTCTCCTGCACGGCCACAAGCTTTTTGGCGCAGTAGCCCATCAAAACGGCAAGGGCGGGAACTGATGCGCGCATACAGAAATCCGCGCCGATGCCGACCCGAATCAGCGGAGAGACGACAAAGACCAGCGCAATCAAATAAAACATCCGATCTCGGTGGAAATCTCCCGCCAGAAGAAGCCAATACAAGCCGCATTCGAGCAAAAGGAAAACAAAGTAGCCCTTGCGCGTTTCGGGGTGAAGAAGGATCATCACACCCATCACCAAAAGCAGCGCGGCCGAGGCAGTCCAAAACAGACGGTAGCTGTCCGAGCCGAGTGTTTCGGCAAGACGGCGGCGCATGAAAAAGACGGCGACGGCAACGGCAAGCAGCACGAAAACGGCCGCCAGCATCAAAGGGGAAAGAGTGACCGAATCGTCGGCGGGCGAAGCCGATGCGGTATTCTGAAAGGCGGAATTGGAGAGCAAATACGAGCCGACGATGGGAACGAGGATGGCGGCGGAGAGAACGTTGGTAAGGCTGAAGGTGCGGCCTAAATACTTCAGCGCCCTCTTTTCCCTTGCCGCGTCAAAAAGCTCGAAAAAGACCTTGCCGAGCATCAGAACGGCAAGCCCGATGCAAGGCAGAGTAGCGGAAAGAAGCGTTAAGCCGATGATGAAGGCGTAGCTACGGTTGTTCTTTTCGTTTAAGAAGCAAAGCGTGGCGACCCAAGCGGGGATGGCCTGATTGAACACCCAAAACAGGCAAGTGGTGTTGGAGCTGAACTGATACGAGCCGACCCACCACTCCAAATGCTCGATCGTCAAGAAATCGGACAGACTCCAGCCCTTGAGAAAACAGCCGGGAAAATCCAATCCGCTGAAGAAAATGAACAGGAGAAGGACAGTCCACTGTCCCTTGGTGCGGGAAGATCTGACGGTACAAAGATGAAGCAGGAGCGTAATCGAGACGCCGAAGGCGGTCCAAAGGCCGAGGGAAAGATTTGCCACGGTAAAGGACAGCGCGCTCTGACCCGTCATGAGATACAGCGCTCTTCCGATCAGAGCGGGGGGCATCCAATGCCCGATATAGTAGCTGAGCATCGTGTCGGTTTCGGGATAGTAAACGGGCCAAGGGCGCGTGACAAGGTCACGCAGGATGGCGTTGCGCTCGTTCCAATCTCCCGTTTGGAAGAAGAGACCTCCCTGACCGCCGAGAAAACACCATACACAACAGATAGCCCCAAACAGGAGCAACCTCCGTTTGGGGATCTGAATTGTCTGAAGAGGATCCGTTTCCTCGCGGATGGCACGGGTAAAGACCCACACCAGAAGCGCTGCCGCGGGAACGGCAATCATCCATTTCACAAAAGAGATCAGAAAGATCAGAACGGGCAGGAGCAAAAACGAAAACGCCCAGCACCGCAAAGACCGATACGACAGCTTCAGGACGGAAGAGGAGCTTGCCATTTACTTTTCCCTTTGTGCAATGGTATTCCAAGCGGCCAAAATGACCTTGTCCATATCGTAATAACGGTATTCACCGAGGCGACCGCCGAAGATGACCTTTTCTTCTTTTTCCGCCAATGCGCGGTAAGCCTCGTAGAGCTTTCCGTTTTTCTCGTCGTTGACGGGATAGTAAGGCTCGTCACCCGGCTTCCACTCCATCGAATACTCACGGCTGATGATGGTTTTGGGCTGAGTTCCGAACTCAAAATGCTTGTGCTCGATGATGCGGGTATAGGGCGTTTCGGCATCGGTGTAGTTGATGACGGCGTTGCCCTGATAATTGGGAATATCAAGCACTTCGGTCTCAAAGCGGACACAGCGATACTCGAGATTTCCGAGAGAAAAGCCAAAATATGCGTCGATCGGGCCGGTGTAGACCACGGTCGAGGCGGTGGCGTTCCAAGCTTCCTTATCGGCCAGATAATCCACGCCGAGACGAACCTCTACCCCATCAAGCAGCTTTTCGATCAGAGCGGTGTAGCCGCCGATCGGAACGCCCTGATAGCGGTCGGAAAAATAGTTGTTATCGTAGGTGAAGCGAACGGGAAGGCGCTTGATGATGAAGGCGGGAAGCTCGGTGCAGGGGCGACCCCACTGCTTTTCGGTATAGCCCTTGACGAGCTTGGTGTAGATGTCCGTGCCGACCAAGCTAATCGCCTGCTCCTCGAGGTTTTTCGGCTCGGTAATGCCTGCGGCGGCCTTTTGCTCCTCGATCTTGGCGGCGGCCTCGGCGGGCGTGCGAACGCCCCACATCTGATAGAAGGTGTTCATATTGAACGGAAGGTTATACATCTGCCCGCGGTAATTGGCAACGGGCGAATTGGTGTAGCGGTTAAACTCGACCAAGGAATTGACAAACTCCCACACCGCCTTTTCGTTGGTGTGGAAAATGTGAGCACCGTACTGATGGACCTGAATGCCCTCTTCCTGTCTGGTGTAGATATTGCCGCCGATATGATCGCGCTTTTCAATGACAAGGCACTTCTTGCCGCGCTGTTTCATTTCATAGGCGAAGACGGCGCCGTAAAGTCCCGCGCCGACGATCAGATAGTCGTACATATTACTCACCTCTTATGAACTGCTTCCAAAATGACCTCGGCCATGTGGTCGACCATTTCGTCGGTCATTCCGGGATAAACGCCGACCCAGAAGGTGTGATTCATCACGAAATCGGTCATCTTAAGGTCTCCGACCACGCGGTACGCATCGGTGCCGCGGATTTGATCGAAGCAGGGATGCTTAATCAAATTGCCCGAGAAGAGAAGGCGCGTCTGTACGTTATGCTCCTCGATGTAGCGGGTCACCTCGTTTCGGTCCAGTCCGCTCTCGGGGCGAACCGAGATCAAAAAGCCAAACCACGAGGGCTTGCTGTTTTCGCAGGGCTCGGGCAGGATGAGAACGTCCTCGGCGCAGGAGAGCGCCTTGTGCAGACGATCGAAATTGTGACGGCGGCGCTCGATGAACGAGGGGAATTTTTTGAGCTGCTCACAGCCGATGGCCGCTTGCAGATCCGTCACCTTCAAGTTGTAACCGAAGTGGCTGTAAACGTATTTATGGTCATACCCCTGCGGAAGCTGACCGTACGTTCCCTCGAAGCGGTGCTTACAGAAATTGTCCTGACCGGAAGGGCAGATGCAGTCTCTTCCCCAATCGCGGAAGGAAAGGATCAGACGGTGCAGAAGCGGATCGTTGGTATAAACGCAGCCACCCTCGCCCATGGTCATATGGTGAGGGGGATAGAAGCTGGAAGTTCCGATGTCGCTCCAGGTGCCGGTGAAGCGGGTCTCTTCTCCGATGGTGTACTGCGTGCCGAGGGCGTCGCAGTTGTCCTCCACAAGCCAGAGCCCGTGACGGTCGCAGAACTCGCGCACGGCGGCCAAATCGAAGGGATTTCCGAGGGTGTGAGCGATCATCACTGCTTTGGTCTTTTCGCTCAGAGCAGCCTCGAGCTGAGTGACGTCGATGTTATACTGCGGCACGGTCACATCCACGAACACGGGAACGGCACCGTACTGAATGGCGGGGGTCACGGTGGTGGGAAAGCCGCAGGCAACGGTAATGATCTCGTCACCGCGGCGAATCTGACGCTCACCCAATTCGGGTGCGGTCAGCGCCATAAACGCAATGAGATTGGCCGAGGAGCCGCTGTTAACAAGATGCGCGTACTTCACGCCGAGCCAGCGGGCAAACTCCCGTTCAAATTCATCGGCAAAGCGGCCGGTGGTGAGCCAGAAATCGAGCATCGCGTCAGTCAAGGCACACATTTCCTTTTCGTCAAAAACGCGGGAAGCGTAGGTGATACGATCGCCTGCGCGAAACGGAGTCTTTTTCTCCTTAAAATCGTGGTAATACTCTGCCACGAGTGCCTTGATCTGTGCTCTTGCTTCTTCTTCGTTTTTCCAAGTTGCCATGGTTACTTTTCTCCTAAAAACTCTGCGATCTCCCGATCCATTTCGGCGGGAACGGAGCCGTTTGCCAAATATATTTTTGAAAAACGGCAGGTCATTTCGATACAGGTATCAATATGCCAGCGGGGACGCCAGCCGAACACGGACTTTAGCTTACTGCAATCCAATTTGAGAAAGTTTGCCTCGTGCGGAGCACCCTCTTCGGCCTGATTTTCCCAAGCGGCGCCCTCTCCCCAGGTACGGCAAAACAGATCGACCAATTCACCCGTGGTGACGCAATCACACTCGTCCGGCCCGACGTTGTAGCAGCCCGCAAAGCGAGGATCTTCATACTGCCTTTGCGCAATGAGAAGGTACACGGAAAGCGGCTCCAACACGTGCTGATACGGACGGGTGGAAGCGGGGTTTCTCACGCCGATCGTTTTCTTTTCCGCCATTGCCCGAACACAGTCGGGAATGATGCGGTCGTTGGCAAAATCGCCGCCGCCGAGCACGTTTCCCGCGCGAGCGGTGGATACGGCGATCCCCTTGGCCTGCAGAAACGAGGAAACGTAGCTGTGCGTCACGAGCTCCGAGCAGCTTTTGGAGTTGGAATAAGGGTCAAACCCGTCCAAATGCTCGTCCTCCCGATAGCCCCAGCACCATTCGTTGTTGCGGTAGACCTTGTCGGTGGTGACGTTCAGAACGCTTCTGACACCCTCGCTCAAGCGGACGCATTCCAAAAGGTTGACGGTGCCCATCACGTTGGTTTCGTAGGTATAGCGCGGGTCCTTATAGCTGTCGCGCACGATCGGCTGTGCCGCTAAATGCAAAACGATCTCGGGGCGTGCCGCGTCAAAGGCAGCCTTGAGAGAGGCAAAATCGCGAACGTCGCCGATGACGCTCGTCATATTGTTCTCCAGATCTGCCATAGAAAAAAGATTCGGCTCGGTGGGGGCGGCAAGGCTGTAGCCCGTAACGATCGCACCCTGACGCACGAGCATTCGGCAAAGCCAAGAGCCCTTAAAGCCGGTGTGTCCCGTTACGAACACCCGTTTTCCTTTGTAAAACGAAAAATCCATAGCTTCTCCGATCAATCTTGCCACTTTTTCCAAGGAGCGGCACCCTTGTCGATCAGGGCCTCCAGCATATCCTTCTCTCGCTTGGTGTCCATACACTGCCAATAACCGCGATGGCGGTAGGACATCAATTCTCCCTGCTCAACGAGTTTTCTCATCGGGGTGCGCTCAAACACGGCATCGTCGCCGCGGATGTAGGAAAAGATCTCCGGCTCGAGCACCATATAGCCCGCGTTGATGGGGGTGCCGTCGACCTTGCTCTTTTCACGGAACTGCTTGACGGTGTAATGCTCGTCGATATCCAGAACGCCCTTCTCCTGCTCGAGAACGACGGAAGTGAGCGTGGCGATCTTGCCGTGACTGCGGTGAAACTTGACCAGCTCTCTGATGTTGACGTCGCACACTGCGTCGCCGTAGGTCATCATAAAGGTCTCGTCTCCGATATAGGGCTGGATGCGCTTGATGCGCCCGCCCGTCATCGTATTCAGGCCCGTGTCGACCACGGTCACCTTCCAGGGCTCACAATACTGATTGTGAATCAGCATATCGTTTTTGCCGTTGGTAAAGTCAAAGGTAATGTCGCTGTTGTGAAGGAAGTAGTCGGCAAACCACTCCTTAATGACGTGCTGCTTGTAGCCGGCGCAAATGACGAATTCGTTGAAGCCGTAGTAGGAATACTCCTTCATAATGTGCCAAAGGATGGGCTTGGAGCCGATTTCGATCATCGGCTTGGGCTTGAACTGTGATTCTTCGCTGATGCGGGAGCCGAAGCCGCCTGCCAAAATAACAACCTTCATAATTTAAATACCTCTTTGCATTTGATATCACCCGTTCGGGTCGGTCTGAAAGAAAATGCTTTCTTCGAGAGGAGAGCGTCAGACAAAACGCTCCGCCTCGGCCTGCAGGGCAGAAAAAAAGCAGGATATCATCATCGTTTATTCCCCCTTATCATACCACAGCTTCCATATAAAAGCAACAGCAAACGAAAAAAAAGTCGAAATTCTCGCGAATCAAAGAGGATCGAAGGCTGTCGAATCGGATGAAAAAGGGACAAAAATCGCAAAAAACGACTTGACTCAGACTTGACTTTTCCCGAGGCGGCAAGTACAATAATTCCAATGAAAAAAACGCAATGAAAAGGAAAGTGAGGGAACGGGGGATGCCGTCGTTTCGTTTGGCTTCATTTAATATTTGCAGTGCACATTACCAAAGCGGCGTTTTTTCGCAGGAAAACCTTGATCGGATCGCAGAGAAGATCCTTCTCTCCGAGGCGGACGTGGTGGCTTTGCAGGAAGTTGACCGTGCGACCGAGCGCAGTCAGGGAATTGAGCTGCACGAGGCGAT
The DNA here is from genome assembly GCA_045601445.1 of Eubacteriales bacterium. Lineage (GTDB taxonomy): Bacteria > Bacillota > Clostridia > Oscillospirales > SIG627 > RGIG5579. The sequence continues at coordinate 12,862 of JAZRZQ010000054.1, forward strand.
CGGAGAAAAAAGCGGGCTTCCCTATCGCTATTTCATTCCCTTTCGAGCGTTTCGCGGCGGAGAATACGGAATGGCGATCCTGTCGCGCGATCCGATCCGCAAGGCCGAGACCGTGCCGCTTCAGACCCGCCTTGCCAAGCGTGGGAACGTGTGCGGCTACTGCGTGCTTGACGTAGAGGGGACGCCCGTGACCGTCTTTGACGCCCATTTATCCTGCGACAGTCCCGAGGAAAACACGGAATGCTTAGAGCGTCTTGAGGCCGTTTTGTCGCAATACCGAATGCAGAGCGGGCCTTTTTTGTGCTGCGGCGATTTCAATGCCTCCTTCGAGAAGGTCGAGTCCTTTTTTCCTTGGGCAGAATTTGCCCACCGCGGTCTTTTCACCTATCGGGACAAATCGATCGATCACATTCTCTTTACCCCGCCGTACCGTGCGGGGAAAACGCGGATTCTGGATACCTCGTCGGATCGCACCAGTGACCACAATATGCTCATCACCGAAATCACTTTTTAAAAGGAGCTGACGATATGAAGAAAAAATGGTGGCAAGAAGCCGTCGTCTACGAAATCTACTGCAAGAGCTTTTGCGATTCCGATGCAGACGGCATCGGAGATCTTGAGGGCGTTATTTCCAAGCTCGATATTTTAAAGGAATTGGGAATCAACTGCATTTGGTTTACGCCCATTTACACCTCCCCGCAGGTGGATAACGGCTACGACGTTGCCGATTACGACGAGATTGACCCCGCTTACGGAACGAAAGAGGATTTCAAGCGCCTGCTTAACGAGGCTCACAAGCGCGGCATTCGCGTCATTATGGATATGGTTCTCAACCACTCCTCCGACGAGCACCGTTGGTTTCAAGAATCCAGACGTTCCAAGGATAACCCGTACCGCGATTACTACATCTGGCAACCGCCCAAGGAAAACGGTCAGCCTCCGAACAACTGGGGCAACTACTTCCGTGACGCAGACGGCTCGGCCTGGACGCTGGACGAGGCAACGGGCGAGTATTACCTGCATCAGTACGCGGTCAAGATGCCCGATTTAAACTGGGAGTGCAAGGCGCTTCGCCGCGAGATCTACGCGATGCTGCATCGCTGGCTCGATCTCGGCGTGGACGGCTTCCGCCTCGATATTTTCACGCGCTTTCAAAAGCCCAAGGGCTTTCCCGACACGAAAAAGGCTCCCGATCTTCTGCTCGACCGCAGCGGCTACATCGTGGATACGGCCATGTGCACCAACGTCGAGGGCATCCACGAGATCCTGCACGAAATGTATACCGAGGTATTCGGCCCGAGAGACTGTATGACCGTCGGCGAGGGTGCGGGCGTGACCTCCGAGAACGCGCTCGACTACATCTGTCAGGCGCGCGAAGAGGTGAATATGGTCTACCACTTCGAATTGGCCGGCAGAAAATGTCCCCCGATCACCGCCGAGCGTTTTCGCGAGGTTCAGAAAAAGTGGGCTGAGGTGATGCGTCACAATGCGTGGCCCGTTCAGTATTTCTCCAACCACGACAACGGCAGACAGATCTCCAAGCACGGAAACGACACGGCATACCGCACCCTCTCCGCCAAGGCGCTGGCCGTTCTCCTGCACACCACCCCCGGCACGCCCTTTGTTTATCAGGGCGAGGAGATCGGTATGGTGAACGTCCGATACGATTCGATCGAGGATTACCGTTGCTGTTATACCGTCGGAGACTACCCCTCTCTGATCCAAAACGGAAAAACGCCCAAAGAGGCGCTGGACTTTTTGGCGCCGCTCAGCCGTGATAACGCCAGAACGCCCTATCAATGGTCGGATGCGAAAAACGCGGGATTTTCCGAGGGCGAGCCCTGGATCAAGGTCAACCCGAATTACCGCGAGATCAATCTCGAGCGGGATCTGAAGAGCGAGGATTCCATTTTCCGCTTCTATCAGAAGCTGATTCGGATGCGTCGGGAAGAGCCGGCGATCCTCGACGGCGATCTCGAGTTTTTGTCCGAGGACGAAAAAACGGTCGTCTATCTGCGCTCCTGCGCCAGACAGACGCTTCTGGTTCTGGTCAATCTTTCCGAAAAGGAACAGCCGATCCGCCTTCCCGAATCGCTCCTCTCCCACGGTTGGAAGCGCGTCATTTCCAACGTCGACGGGGATGACACCCTGCCGAATTCGCTTTCCGCCTGGCAGGCAAGCGTCTTTTCTCTCGAATCTTAATGCGGCGGCGACACCGAGCGTTCGGTGTCCCCGTTTTTTTGCGTCCTTTTCAAAAATCGACTTTTTTCTTGACAGAACCGCACCGCTTGTGATACACTTCCTTTATCATACGATAGAGGTGCGGGCTTCATCAGTACCTGCGGCAATCTCGGAAGCGTGCCGCGGCGAAAGGGACTCCCGCCGAAGTGCAAGGCTTTGGCCGAACGGGGTCTTGTGCTGGCAGGATTCAGAATATGGATTCTGCTGTCACGCAAAAAGTGGAGCGCTATCTTCGACAGAACTGTCACGGTAACCGCTTTCGCGTGTTATCGTGATTTTTTTAGGAGGAAACCATGACAGCAAAGAAACTCATCCCCAAGATCCTGATCGTTGCGTTTGTCGTTGGCTTCGGTGTGCTCTGCTCCTTTACCGGTTCGATCACAAGTCCCATCGGCACGCTCTGGTCCCTGTTCCCGCCCGTGGTCGCCATCGGGCTTGCCCTTTTGACCAAGGAGGCTTACTCCTCCCTGTTCGTGGGCGTCGTTGTCGGCGGTCTGCTCGCTACGGGCTTTCAGCCGATCCACACCGTTGACTCCGTCGTCGCCGACGGACTCACCGCCGCCGTTTCCGGCAGTGCAGGCATTTTCGTCTTTTTGGTTCTGCTCGGCATCATCGTTGCCCTGATGAACAAGGCCGGCGTTTCCAAGGCCTTCGGAAACTGGGCCGCCAAGCACGTCAAATCCAAGATCGGTGCCGCGTTCGCGACCTTCCTGTTCGGCGTTCTGATCTTCATTGACGACTATTTCAACTGCCTGACCGTCGGCGCCGTGATGCGCCCCGTAACGGATAAGGCAAAAATGTCCCGCGCCAAGCTCGCCTACCTGATCGACGCCACGGCCGCCCCCATTTGTATGATCGCTCCGATCTCCTCCTGGGCCGCCGCCGTTTCCGGCTACGCTCCCGAGGGAGAAGGCATTTCTCTGTTCATCAAGGCCATTCCCTACAACTTCTACTCTCTGATGACCTTCGTATTTATCATTACGCTGACTCTGATGAAGTTTGATTACGGCCCGATGCACCTGCACGAGAAGAACGCACTGGCAGGTGACCTGTTCACCAGCGGCTCGGACGACAACGTCAACGAGGAAGAAGAGGAGCTTGCCACCACCTCGGCCAAGGTGTTTGACCTTGTGATCCCGATCCTCTTTCTCATCGGCATCTGCGTTTTCTCGCTCTTCTACGTCGGCAGATGTATGGGCGAGGAGTGGGTCTTTGCTTCCGCAAACTACGATGCCTCTCTCGGCTTCGTGGATGCCTTCTCCAACACCGATGCGACCGTTGGCTTGCCTTGGGGCGGTCTGATCGCGCTGATCTTCACCCTGATCTATTTTGTTGCCAGAAGACTCATCTCTCTGAAGGATGCGATGAACTGCATCCCCCGCGGCTTTGTCGCTATGGTACCCGCCATTCTGATCCTCACGCTGGCCACCAGCCTGAAGAATATGACCGGACTTCTCGATTCCGAGAGCTTCGTGCAGGCAACGCTTGCCAACGTCAGCGGCCTGAACAACTTCCTGCCCGCGATCATCTTCCTGGTTGCTTGCTTCATCGCCTTTGCCACCGGTACCTCCTGGGGCACCTTCGGCATTCTCATCCCGATCGTTCTGGCGATCTTCCCGATCGGCGATCCGCTCGGCATCATCAGCATGTCCGCTTGCCTTGCCGGTGCGGTCTGCGGTGACCACTGCTCCCCCATCTCCGACACGACCATTATGTCCTCGGCGGGCGCTCAGTGCAACCACATCAACCACGTATCCACCCAGCTGCCCTACGCCATCACCGTTGCGGTGATCTCCTTCGTATCCTACATCGTTGCCGGGTTTGTCAAAAACGTCTATCTCTCCCTCGCCGTTGCCACCGTTTTGACGGTTCTGACCCTTTTGGTCATCCGCGCAACCACCAAGGAAAAGAAGACCGCGTAACGTTAAAAAAGCAAAAAAGAACGAGAAGAAAATCTTCTCGTTCTTTTTTGCGCTTACGGCGGGAAATCAGTCTCTTTTTTTCAGAATATGGATCTCGCCCCAATCGGGAATGAGAACCTCGGCCTCGGGGGCGGCGGCAAGGATCGCTTCGCGAACCAGATGCGCGTGCTCCATTCTCCACATTTTATGGGCGGGCCTTGCGTTTTCATAGAGATGGGTCAAAAAGAGGGTGCGATCGGAAAACGCGAGCATATAGTGCGCCAGAGACTCGGCCAAGGTCTCTGTGACGGCGCGATCGCGGTTATCGTCGCTGAGCCAAACGTGGGCAAAGCAGTAATCGGCCTTGGCAAGCCCCTCGGGCTTTTTCTTGGAATAGTCGCGCACGTCGGCGGGAAATGCAAGTACCACGCCGTCGGGTAGGGTGATCTGATAGCCGTATTCCTCCACGCCGACACCCGTATCCGCCCGAAAATGCGAGCCTTGAAATACCGAGATGGAAAGCGGGCCGACCGAAAGAGTTTGGCCTGCGCGGACGGTGAGGATGCGGGATGAGTCAATGCCGAGGGACAAGAGACGATCGCACATAAAATCGGGAACGACAAAGCGCGTTTTCCCCTTGGCGAGCTGTCTTAACGTGCTCTCCTCAAAATGGTCTCGATGGGCGTGTGTCAGGATCATCAGATCCAGCGAGGCAAGAAGTGTATCCAGCTGATTTGGCGTTTCGGCAAGGGTTGCCGCGTGACGGAAGGCAAGATCCATCGCCCAGAAAAACGAGCCGGTGCGGAACAGATACGAGGTCGAATGGATCAAAGAAAAGGCGGTGCCTTGCTCGCTCGGCGCGGAAAGCGACAGCGCCTTGGTGAACGCGGTATCAAATTCGTCCCGAATGCGATCAAACAGCCGCGCCGAGGGCGGGAGATGCTCCGAAAGATAAGAAAGAGATCTCTCGATCGCATCGGTCGACTCGATGCCCGCCTTGGCAAGACGGGGAAAATCGAGCTCAAGCTGATACAGCCCAAAATAGTTCGGTGCCAGCTTCTCGACGTAGCGGTCAAAGGGCAATTCGTATTCTCCCAAGGGAAAATGCGTCCGAAGACCATTCATCGCGTGGATGTGGGTGTGAACGACTCTTTTCCAGAAGCCCTTCGGCGGGAGATAATCACTCTCATCGGGACGGTTTTTCTTGACGTAATAGGCAAAATGCCCCATATCAAAGCAGATGCCGACGTTGTCGCGGTCAACTTCCTCCACCGCCTGCAGGACGAGCGCGGTGCTGTCACCCTCCGTTTTGTCGGGCAGGAGACGGTTGTTTTCCAGCGCGATGACGATGGGATATCGGCGAGAGCGGATGGCATCGGAGAGGCGGCGCAGCATCTCGACGTTATCGCCGTCGATGGGGTGGACGGTGACGGTCAGGCTTTTTTGCGGAAAATCGGTCATGGCAAGCGAAAGCGGGCCGAGCACGTCCTCCACGGCAGTCTCCACCGAGGTGGGTGCGCCGTGTACCGTGACACAAAAGCCGAAGGAAAACAGCCTTTGCATCGTCTCGCGCACCGCTTCGGGGCGGTGGTGGGCACGCACGGTGCGAAGCTCGATGCTTTGCGCGCCGCCGCGCTTGACAAGAGACAACAGGGAATCCAGCTCGATCCCCGGCAGGCTGATCCAATCAAACGGAAGGGAAATGCCGATCATACGCTTTCTCCTTTCAACAACGGCCAAAGCTCTGAAAAGGAATCAATATAATAATCCGTTCGGGCGCGAATGGCCTCTTTTTCATCGGCAGAGGATTCGTCGAACACGCCGCAGGTCTTCATTCCCGCCTCCTTGGCGGTCGAGCAGGAGAGGATGTTGTCATCGAGGAAGAGAACCTCTCCGACCGTGACACCCATTTGCTCGGCGGCAAGACGGTAGATCTCGGGATTGGACTTGGTGGTGCCGAAATCATCGCAAGACCAGACCTTCTCGAACAGCTCCCAGATACCAAGGCGCTTTAAGCACGGATCGAGAGAAATGTGGGGGCTGGCGGTCAAAACGAAGAGGCGATATCCGTTTTGGTGCAAGCGCTCCAGCGCCTCAATGACCCCCTCCTTGGCAGGGATGCTGTGGCAGTAGGCATCCATCATATGCTCCGCCATTGTGGCAAGGATCTGCATTTTTTCCATTTTCAGACCCATCGCAATAAAGTATTCCGCCGTTTTGGAAACGCCGAGCGGGGTCACCTCGCGCACGACCTCAGGCCCGTAAGAAACGCCGTTATCGTCTAAAATTCGAAAAATTGATCGGACGTAGGTGGGCATCGAATCAACCAGCGTTCCGTCAAAGTCAAACAAAAGATTTTTCACGCAATTACATCCCTCTGTTTTTTCTTTTTTTGTAAGAGCAGTATAACACATCCGATGAAAAATCGCAAGACGTCCGCCTCTCTTTTTGGGCCGTTGAAAAACAAAAAAGCAAAGCTGCAGACAAAAAGCCCCTCTCCCGTCAATTCGACAAAAGAGAGGGGGCAAAGTTACGGCATAGTAACCGTGACGGTGCGAAGAGAAGGGTCGCAATCAATCGTGATATCCACCCCGCTCGCCTTCAGGGCGTTTGCCAACGAAACGTGATCCGTCCAAATAGCCGATGAAGGCTCGATGGCGCTTGCATTGGTCGAAATCCCTCTCTTGCTTTTCGGCAAAAGGCCGCGGTCGGCGGTGTTTTCGATCGAAAGCGATTTTCCGTCGCGTTTCAGCTCATCCAAGAGCGCGCGGTAATCTTCTTCGAGCATAAACAGATGCAGATCGTCTGCAACCACGTATTTCTTTCCCTTTAGGGAATAGCATTGCGTGTGGTAAGCGTTGTAGGGGGAGTCGGTAAATTCTGCACCGACGGATTCCAAAAAGGCGGTTAAGGGGATTTGGGCGCCTTTTTCCGTAATAGAATAGTGCGAGGTATATACGTCCAGCACTTCCCCGTTCAGAATCAAGGTGGGGGCGGACGGGACGTTGCCGCCGTCGGGCGGCAAGGTGTCGGAGACGGTTGTTATTTGGGTGTCAGGCGCATCCGTTTTTTCTGCACCGACGCTCCCGTTGCAAGCAGCCAAGATAAAAAGCAGTATCGCGACGAACAAAACCATTATGATCCGTTTCATTTAAAAACCTCCTTTTTAACTTTTGTATCAATATGATATCATAGCTTTTATTGTTTGACAAGAGCGATCCTGCCGAATTACAAATGCATATCGTCCCTTTCGCGGATTGGTATCCTTATGATACAAGGTGCAGATTTAATAGAGTCTCGTAAATGGGGTGCAACTCAGAATGCGGCCTCATAATAATAGAAATTTCCACAGATATGCTCTGTATAATACCGATTATCCCCATTGGGTTCTTGCCACTCAAATCCGTTTCCGGAAGGTGTCAACGCACCGGCAGACGACGGTGCGCACCACACAGCAGCCATATCGTTTTCCGAGGTATAATAGAAGCCTACATAAGAGGTGCCCGAACCTACACCGGCACCACCGCAGGAAAAGTCAACAACCGTTTCGTCTGCATTGATGTCTTTCATAAACCCTTGATTTTCAAATGCGGAAAAGTCTCCGGCTTCAATTGCCTTCAGCAGTTCTTCCTCATTCTCACTCACGAAATCAAAAACCTCGTCTTTATCGGCGCTATCATCCCCTGTTGCGACAAGGAAAAGGAAGAAAGCGCCACCCAAGATATCCGAGCACCCGGACAGCGAAAACACCATAATTACAGCCAAAAGCAGGGCTAATCCTTTTTTCAGCATATTCTCACTCCCGTCCCAGCAGCGCATATTGGTTAGACAAAACTTTTGACAAAACGCAGAACACCGCAGACAGCACCACACCACACCAGCGGTGATGACATCGCAACCCCGCCTGCGTAGTGGATCGTCGCCCAAACGTGTCAAGATGCTCGGCTACAAGACTTGTACTTTCTTCCGAACAACATTCATCCACGTATAAGGGCAGCAGATCCTTTATTACATTGCAGTCCATATTATCGACCCAATCCTTCCATAATTTTTTGCTTCGCGCGGTAGTAAGTAACACGGGCCCGGCTTTCACTTATTAGATTGGGAAATGGTAAAAACGTTACAATTATGATACAGACACCGGCGTGCTTCCAATACCGGTTTGCACCCAAATCCCCCGTATTTATGAGGATAAGCGAAATGCACCGCGGTCGGCGGTGCATTTTTCTTTGCTTAGGCTTCTTCCAGGACGATGAGGGCAAGTTCGGTTTCGGGGAGATCGGCGGTGATGACTCCGTTTTCCAGCTTGACCTCTACGGGCTTGGGCTCGGGTTCCAGCTCGGTCAGAACGCTGGCCTTGACGGCGCCGCCGTTCCACTTGATGCTGACTGTGCCGCTCAGACCGTGCTCGTCGCCGCAGGCGATCAGCTTGCCATTATCAATGTTATAGCTCTTGATCCACTTGTTCTCGTCGGCGCCGATGAGATCCACCTGGTCTCGGAAAATGCCGTGGCCGTAGCGCTTGAGCCATGCCTTACGCAGAGTGGTGGTCTTGATCAGGCGCGCCTGCTGCTCGGCATCCCGACGGAAGGTGTTGTCGCCTTCCAGGTCATAGCACCAGAAGTAGGAGCCCATGACGAAGGACTTATACAGCAGCCAGGTGGATTTTCTGGCGATGTGTTCCGCACGCATACCGGAGTGGCGGCGGGGGTTGAGCATGTCCGTCAGGATCTGCTTGGGGAAGGTATACTTATAGACCTCGGTGTACACGCCGGTGAAGGGCATACGCAGGGTGGAAATCAGCTGCGCAGCCACACCGCTGCCGTAGATGTCGCAGCAACCTTCGTAGAGGATGACCGCCTCGGGGTTTCTGGCACGGGTCTCCTCCAGCAGCAGCTCATAGCCCTTGTTCCAGATGGCGGGGTTGCCCTTGTGATCCTCATGGTCGGGGTGGTAGCACAAAACGGCGGGAGACATGCCCAGCTGATCGTAGTACACACCGTCCAGGCCCATTTCCTGAATCATATAGGTAACATTGTCCACCAGATCCTTGCGCCAGGAAGGCTCGTTCATGCAGAGGCTGGCAAAGTTGATATCCTTGGCGCCGTAGTTTTCGATCTTCAAAGAGCCGTCACGGTTCATAGCGCAGCTGGCCTTGGTGCGCCGGGCATTTTCGGGATAGCCCACGTTGCACAGACGGGAGTTGACATAGAAGGTGACATGACCGCCGTCGGCCTTGATGGCGGCAACGGCTGCCTTCAGTTCCTCCTCGGTGCCCAGCTCGGGACTGGGGCGGTACAGGGGGAAGCCATCGTCGAAGCCGTGGATGTGCCAGCCGGAGATCAGCAGGTGGGTAAAGCCCTGCTCCTTGGCGTTTTTGTAGATCTCGGGCAGATCCTTGAACTTGTGGACGATCTTGCCGCCCTGGTACATAAAGTCATAGTGAGCCGACAGACCGGGAGACTCCTTGAACCACCGGGGAACGGGATCTCTGTCCAACACGGGGGTGGGAATGGCTTCACGGTACTCCCGATACTCATCGGCAGCCCAGTGCCAGTCACCTTCGTGGAAGGCCAGGATGCACTCCTCGCTCTCCCAGGTGCCCTTCTTCATGCAGGGATAGTGGACAACGCCCAGGCCGATACCGGGGTAATACTTGCCCTTGGACCAGGCCGACAGTCCCTTGGTCAGGAAGTTCTTGTCACGGCAGGTGATGTAAATACCGGTGTTCTCCTCACGGCTGTACAGATCCATCCACAGCATGGAGCAGCCGCCGGTGTAGGTACGGCTCATGACATAGATGCCACGGTCGTCCTTGATGCCGGAACGGTTGCTAAGACGGTTGCCGTGGAGATACTCCTGCCACTTCCAGGTGGTCATGACGGGCGGCTCTGCCAGGGTGCCGGTGGGATCTTCAATGAGGGTGCCGGAGATGCCGGGGTAGATCAGGCGGTCTTCGGTCCAGTCATCACCCAGCCACAAACCGTTGATCTGGGGGAAGTTGACACTTTGCACCTCATGCTCGGTGCGGTTCTCCAGGGTCAGGAACCACCGAGTGCGGCAATCGTTCTTGGGGATGATGACCTTGACGGTGGCGGAAATATCGATCTTCTCGCCGTCTGCCACCAGGTAGGGGTATACGAGCTCTGCGTGGGCCCAGCCATCCTCCTGGGTGACGGTGACGGTGGGCTTCAGGGACTTGTCCTCCTGGATCTGCAGGTAGCGGGGAATGTTCAGGTGCTTCTGCACGTCGCCGATGAACACCACACCGTCCAGAATGCCGGTGCCTTCCTTATAATAGTTCTTGCAGACGTTGTCCGCTGTGTCCTCACGAGAAAAGTGCAGGACCTCGCCGTTGAGGGCATCAAATTCCATGGATACGATGTCGTTGGTGGCAAACAGTCGGGAAATGTACATATTATTTATTTCGCTCCTTCCACAGTCTTACGGATGTTCCAATCGTTCTTCTCCAGCAGGGGAATGGCTTCTTCTTCGGTGCAGTCGAGGATCGCGGCGGTGATGCGGATGACACGGCCCTTCAGCTTCTCGTTGGAAGGCTTCAGGTTGACCATCAGATTCTCATAGACCTTACCGGTTTTGATCATGGCGCAGGTGGAAAGCATATTCAGCACAAATTTCTGAGAGTTGCCGGCCTTCAGACGGGTGGAGCCGGTGACCACCTCGGGGCCGGTGTCGCAGACGATGGCGATGTCGGCCACCTTTTCAATGGCAGTGTCGGGGTTGGAGCTGACGGACACGGTGGTGCAACCCATTTCCTTGGCCTTTTCCAGGGCGCCGATGACATACTTTGCGCCGCCGGCAGCGGAAATGCCCACCAGCACATCCCCGGCCTTCAGGACCTTTTCCACATCGGCTACGCCGTTTTCATACACATCCTCAGCATTTTCACCGGCCTTGAACATGCGCTCGGGGCCGCCTGCGATGATACCCCGGACCGTCTCATGATCCACGCCGAAGGTGGGCGGGCACTCGGAAGCATCCAAAACGCCCAGTCTGCCGGAAGTGCCGGCGCCGATGTACACCAGCTTGCCACCGTTTCCAATGGCCTTGGCCGCTGCGTCCACCGCCAGAGCGATCTGAGGCAGGGCAGCCTCCACTGCCAGGACGGAGTTCATATTTTCCTTGTTCATCAGCTGCACCATCTCCAAAGAGGTCATCTGATCGATGTGGGTGCTGTTTTTATTGCGAAGCTCTGTTCTTAACATGTTGCCCTCCTATAGCTTTCAGTAAAATTAGACAGGAAGTCTTCCGGGATGGGAAGCTTTGCCAGGCGCATGGTCTCCACGCAGGCGCCGTACACCGGGGGCAGCTCCAGCATAAGCAGCTCTACCCCGGACATTTCCTGGACCATTTCCCGGAAAATGTCGTCCTTCAGGAAGCTGCCGGCTGCCACGGCTTGACGGGGTGCGTCATAGCGCTCCACCGCCGTCTTGAGCAGCTGAGCCAAGCGCCGGGCATTCTGCCGCAGGATGCCAATCGCATCGCCGTCCCCGGCGTGGGCAGCCTCCACCACCACCAGCGCCAGATCGGCAATGAAGGGGCGTCCGTTTTTATAAATGGTGTTGATGTTGCTAAAAATGTTACCGCCCAGGGCCTTGCTAATCATTTCAGACAGCAGGCCGGGAGATTCCAGGCCGTCCTCCGCCGCCAGGGCGCAGCGCAGACCGTCCTTTCCCACATCGTAGGCAGAGCCTGCCTGATCCAGAAGGTAGCCCCAGCCGCCCAAACGGTAGCGCCGGGTGCCCTTGCGGACAAACACGCAGGAGCCGGTGCCGCAGATCACCGCCAGGGAATTATCCGGGTCGGCACCCATGGAAAGCACGTTGGCAGCATCCGTATCCGCACCGATCAGGGCGTGGAAGCGCTCGCCCAGGCACTCTTTAATGGCGACCTGATACTTTTCCAGGGATACACCACCAATGCCGGCGAAGATCGCCTCGGCGGTTTTGCCCCGAAGCAGCTGCTCAATGCCGGCGGTCAGCACATCGACGGAATGATCGATGCTGCTGTCGTTGGGGTTGGAGCCTTCGCTACGGAGCACATTGCGCACATTGCCTAATTTATCAAACAGAACAAATTCCGTTTTTGTGCCGCCGCCATCGATGCCCACAAGCAGGGACTGATCGGTTTCGGCGAACAGCGCATCCACCGATACGCCGAAATAGTTGGCGATCCGGACAGCGTTTTCCAGATCCGGAACGCTCAGGCCCCGTTCCCATGCGCTGATGGCTTGGAAGCTCACCAGCACATTATCGGCCAGAGCGCGCTGGGTCAGGCCCTCCCGCATACGGTAGGCCCGGATGTTTTTACCAATTTGGGTCAAGTCTGCCATCATTCTTCACCTCGATTTCATTATAGTACTATATTTATAGAAAATCAAACAATTTACGCTTTATACCACCGAAAATGTTCAATCAGCAATTGAGTATTTGCAAAAACCAACCATACAAATGAAAACCGCCCCTGGTTCTGCAAATGTTCTGTTTTTATATAAAATGTGTGTATTTCTATATCGTTTTGAATATAAAAAGTTCCCGTCTAACTCTATCAAAGTTAGACGGGAAATGTGGTACACCGGAAGGGACTCGAACCCCCAACCCTCGGAACCGGAATCCGATGCTCTATCCATTGAGCCACCGGTGCATTTGCTTTAGCCTGTGTATTATAGCAGGCTTTGGGCTTTTTG
>JAZRZQ010000055.1:0-10918 GCA_045601445.1 Eubacteriales bacterium
GCCATTGAAGATATGCAGCCAGACGAGAACGCTTACGTTGAATTTGTCGTGGATGAAAACTGTGTGTTTGTGATGGGAGACAACCGAAACAACTCTCTCGACTCCCGCAGCGAGCAGATCGGTAAGCTTGATGAAAGATACATCATCGGCCGCGTGATCATTCGTCTGCTCCCGTTTGACTCATTCGGAAAGGTAGCGTAATGCCGAGTAATATCATTCAGTGGTTTCCCGGACACATGGCGCAAACGCGCCGAAGCATCAAGGAAAATCTTTCGAGTGTTGATCTCGTTTTCATTCTTCTGGATGCCAGAATCCCCCAAAGCTCCGAGAACCCCGAGATCCGCGATTTGATCGGACAAAAGAAAAGCATCGTGATCCTCAATAAGGCCGATCTTGCCGACCCTGTCTGCACCGAGAGCTGGCTGAACCATTTCCGCAAAAACGGAAACGGCGCGATTGCCAGCGATTCCAAAACGGGCAGGGGACACGCCCAGCTGATGGCGGAAGCCAAGCGAGTTCTGCACGACAAGATACAGAAAATGCAGGAAAAAGGGATGGAAAAGCCCATCCGCGCGATGGTCGTCGGCATTCCCAACGTGGGAAAATCGACCCTGATTAACCGTTTTGCCGGCACGAAAAAGGCGCAGGCCGAGAACCGTCCCGGTGTAACCAAGACCAAGCAATGGGTACGCGCCTCCAAGGAATTGGAGCTGCTTGATATGCCCGGTGTGCTTTGGCCGAAATTTGAGGATCCCGTCACGGGGGAAAACTTGGCGATGACCGGCGCGATCAAGGATTCGATCCTGCAAAGCGAGCAGATCGCCGTGCTTCTTTGCGGCCGCTTGATGGAGCGCTACCCCACCCTTTTGTGCGAGCGCTATAAAATCACGCCGGAGGAAATGCAGGATCTTGACGCATACGACCTTTTCCTCTTAATCGGAAAAAAACGCGGTTTTTTCATCTCCGGAGGCGAGATCAACGAGGAGCGCTGCGCCGCGATGCTGCTCGACGAATTTAGAAACGGAACGATCGGGCGGATCTCTCTGGAGGTGGCACCGTGAATTACGAAATCGAATTAAGCCTGATTCCCTCCCACGCAAAAACGGTATGCGGTCTTGATGAGGCTGGCAGAGGCCCCTTGGCAGGCCCCGTGTATGCCGGCGCGGTCATTCTTCCCGCAGGCTACGTCCCCGAGGGGCTCAACGATTCCAAAAAGCTCACGGAGGCAAAGCGCGAGGCTTTGTTTGAAGAGATCACCAAAAACGCACTTGCCTGGGCTTACGGAACGGCAAGCCACGAGGAGATCGACGAAATCAACATTCTCAACGCGAGTATGCTGGCCATGCGCCGCGCCGTAGAAGCACTCCCCATTCGGCCCGATTTTCTTTTGATTGACGGCAACGTGGTACGCGGCTTTTCCATTGAGGCCAAAAGCCTCGTTAAGGGAGATGCCAAAAGCCCGAGTATTGCCGCAGCCTCCATTATTGCCAAGGTTCTGCGGGATCGCGAATGTGCCGAGATGGCAAAACGCTATCCCGAATACGGCTTTGAAAAGCACAAGGGCTACCCCACCAAGGCTCACTACGAGGCGATCGCCGCACACGGCGTTTTGCCGATCCACCGCAAGAGCTTTTTGAAAAAAAGAGGACTTGTATGACCACTCGCGAGTTTGGCCGAAAGGGAGAGTATCTGGCCCGTCTGTTTTTAGAGAAAAAGGGTCTTGTTTTCATTCGCGCCAATTATTTAAGACGCGGCGGCGAGATTGACCTTGTGATGCAGGAAAACGACGAAATCGTCTTTGTCGAGGTCAAGACGAGAACGCTCGAGAGCGCAAAGCAATTCGGTCGCGGTTCGGAGCGAATCGACGAAAGAAAGCAACAAAGCATCCGCAAGGCGGCTCGCACGTTCCTTTCGGAAGAGCCGAATCTGACGCGAGGCTTAACGCCGCGCTTTGACGCCATCGAGATTTATTTGGACCCCGAAAACGAAAAGAAGGTGTCCGTGCTTTACACACCGTTTGCCTTTTTGGCAAAATAAAAAACAAGCCCCGAAGGGCTTGTTTTAATTTCGGTTGCGCGGCCGAAACGTGCCGCAGATCGTGTCGATGCCTGCGGTTGCATAGCTCGGGCCGACGCTGATCTTTCTTGCCGTGCAGTATTCACTCTGATCGTTGTAAACGCAGTTTTTGACGTTACACTGAATGCCGTGAATATGCTCGGGTACCGAACCGGAGTCCAACGTGATTCCTTCCATGGTTTGTTCCACCACCCTTTCTTTTTTTGTATTATGTGCAAAAAAGAGGCAAATGATACGAAAGGAGTCTTTCTTTATGGCGCTGTTCACACTATCCGACCTGCACCTGTCCTTTTCGGTCGAAAAGCCGATGGACGTGTTTGGCTGTCAATGGAATCATTTTGAAGAAAAATTGAAGGAATATTGGGAATATCTCGTGCGCGAAGAAGACACCGTCGTCATCCCCGGTGATATTTCTTGGGGTATGACCCTGCAAGAGGCCGCCGAGGATCTTCGCTTCATCCACCGCCTTCCCGGAACAAAGATTTTAATGAAGGGGAATCACGATTATTGGTGGTCCTCCCTGCAAAAGCTTTCGCTCTTTCGCGAAGAAGAGGGTCTTGACAGCCTTTTGTTTTTGCAAAACGACGCATATCTTGCGCAGGGAAAGATCATCTGTGGCTCTCGCGGCTGGATGTGCGAGGACAAAATGACCGAGCAGGACGAAAAAATTCTGCGACGCGAAGCCATCCGCTTCGAGATCTCCCTGCAAAAGGCCGAGCGCTTGGCCGAGGAGCAGGTCGCACAAGGCAACGCTCGCCCCGAGTGTGTCGTTTTTTCCCACTATCCCGTCGTCAGCGCGACACTGCGAGAAAACCCCATTCTCGACGTCTTAAAGCGCTATCGGGTCAAGCGGGTGTATTACGGACACCTACATAATTGGGGAACGAAGCCCCTTTATGAATCGGAGTCAGGGATCGAATTTACCTTAGTATCCTCCGATTATCGCAATTTTACTCCGGTACGAATCGATTAAAGGAAGCCGAATTTCGGCTTCCTTTTTTTGTTCTCTTTTTTCTTTTCCCCGCATAGGTTGAAGTAGAATGTGAGGACAGAAAAAATGAACGAACTGAAAAAGCACTTGAATCTCTTTCCCGCGCGTATCCGAAAAGCGCTAAACGCCTTCGACGCTTGGGATCGCATCCGCGAAATCCGCCTTCGCTGTGAGCTTCCCCTCTCCCTGACCTCCTACGATGGAAACATCTTCCTGTCGGAAACGGGACAGCCCTCCTATTTTGACAGAGCGATGCGATGCACGGCCTGCGAAATCCGCGAGCTGGTCTCTTCGTTTTGCTCCGGTTCGGTCTATCGCTACCTTGACACCCTCAAGGACGGCTTTCTGGTCGACGAGAGCGGTTGGCGGCTGGGGCTTTGTCCCGATCGAAGTCAAAGGTTTTCTCATCTACCCGAGCGATTTGAGGGAGCAAACCTTCGCCTGCCGCGAAGTATCCCGAATGCGGCGGCCGAGCTGATTTCGTACTTTTCATCGCGTGCGCTCTCCTCCACGCTTCTTCTCTCCCCACCGGGCGACGGAAAAACGACCATGCTTCGTTCCCTTGCCTGCTCCCTGTCTCGGGGAGACGGAAAACGAGCACTTCGAGTCGCCGTGATTGATGAAAGACAGGAGCTGTTCCCCGCTTGCTTTCGCGAAGAGCTCGGGCTGTGCGACGTTCTTTCCGGCTACTCGAAGGCAGAAGGGCTTGAAATTGCCACACGCATTTTTTCACCCGAAATCATTGTCTGCGATGAGATCGGAAGTGCAGAGGACGTGAACGCCATTCTTTCACACTGCCACGGGGGCTCTCTCTTCTTTGCCTCCGCACACGCCGAATCCCGCCATCCCGAGGCGCTTCGCCCAAGCGTCAAGCGTCTGATCGACGAGGGCGTCTTTCAGACGATCGCGTTTTTGGAGCGGATTCCATCGCCGCGATTCAGCGCAAAGCTTCATATTACCTCGTTGCGATGAAGCTCACGGCGCTTTTTCAGATCGCCTCCTGCGCGGTGCTGATCGGCTATTGGAAGGGTGAGAGTATTCGAAAAAAAGCAAGGCTGCAAACGGAATTGCTCTCTTTTTTTCAGCACCTTTCTTTTCAGATCGAAGTCTTTTCGCGCGCGCAGAATGAAATCTACAGCGCCTTCTCCGCAAAGCTCCTCTGCCAAGTCGGTTTTTTGGACCGTTTGCAAGAGGAGTTCGACCAAAATCCGTCGGGAACACTCTATCGCGCGGCAAGCTGGTTGTGTTCCACGCAGGAAATTTGCGGCGAGGTGCGCGATCTGATCCTGAATTATTGTTCAGGGTTCGGGATGCGCTCGCGAGAAAGAGAATTGCAGGAGGCACAAATGCTTCTCAAGGCCCTTTCACCGATAATAGAGAAGGAAAGCAATATGGCTGAGCATTCCATTCGTTTGGCAAGGCTCGTCGGCTTTACGGTAGGAATGGGAATTATCATCATACTATGGTAGGAGAAAACAATGGATGTAACCTTGATTTTAAAAATAGCGGGCGTGGGTATGCTGGCCAGTGTTCTGTGTCAAGTCCTCTCCAAAAGCGGCAAGGACGAGCAAGCCGGCTACGTGACGCTGGGCGGAATCGTCATCGTTTTGCTTCTTTTGGTCAGTGAAATCGCTTCCCTGATCCAAACGGTGCGCAACACCTTCGGAATATGACAGCGATCCTGCCGCTTTGCTTTTTTGCGATCCTTTGCGTGATCCTGCAACGTCTCGGCGGAGAGCTGGCTCCTAAATTCAAGGGCTTTCTCGCTTGCGGCGCAGGCTGCGTCTTTTTTCTGTTATGGGTTCGCTATCTTGCGCCGTTTTTTTCTTATCTGAACACCCTGATCTCCCAAACCGAGCTTCAAGAGCCCTTTTCTCTCTTATTAAAAGCGCTCGGAATCGCTTTGGTCACCTCCGTCAGCGCAAGCATCTGTCGCGATCTGGGGGAAGAAGGAGTCGCCGCAAAGCTGGAAGTATGTGCCAAGGGAGTGATCCTTTCGCTGTCCCTTCCGTTGTTAAAACAAATACTGCAATTCGTTGGAGAAATGACAAGTTGAAATTAAAAGGAATACGCTCTCTCCTGTGCCTTCTGATCTGCTTGCTTCTCGTAAGCACTCCCGCCTATGCGCAGGGAGAAGAGGAAAGCATTCGAGATTTTGCCCAAACCGACCGGATCCTGCAGGCCGCCCCCGAGCCTTTGGATCGCGATGCGCTTTCGCAAGCCATTTCAAACGGGGATGTCAGCGGGGTCTTTGGCGAAATTGGGACTGCCCTTCTCTCCCTCGTCTCTCTTGAGGGGAAACAAGCGCTATCTTTTTTCGCAGGACTTTGCATCATCCTGCTTCTCGGCGCGATGACAGAAGCCGTGCGCTCCTCCTTTACGGGAACAAAAATCGAAACCGCGCTGGATCTGATCTTTCTTCTCGTCCTTTCTCTTTACGCCTTCCGTGCGCTGGAAAGCTCCTTTTCCTTAACGAAAAACGCCCTCGGACAGGCAAACGCCTTTATGCTTGCCGTGCTCCCCGTGACCACTCTGCTTTTGAGTCTCTCGGGCTCGATCGGCTCGGCAAATCTTCTTTACGCCAACCTTTCTCTTGTCGTCAGCTTTGTATCAAGCTTTGTTTCAACAACCCTCTTCCCCATGTTAAAGGGTCTGTTCGCACTCACACTCGTCGACGGCTTTTCCGACGTTGACTTAAATTCTCTGCTCGCTTTCCTGAAAAAGAGCGTCAAGGTCATCTGCGTTTTGCTCTTTACGCTGCTCTCGGCTCTGCTTTCGATGCAAAACGCCCTTGCCGTGGCGAAGGATTCTCTGGCAATGCGCGGTGTTCGCTTCGCGGCAGGGAATTTCATCCCCGTAGTCGGTTCTTTGGTTGGAGAAGCATCTCGCACCCTGAGTGCCTCCTTAAAGCTGGTACGAAGCGAATGCGGAATCCTATGCGTCGCGGTGATCCTCTTTGTGATCCTGCAACCGATTTTAACCATCGGACTCAAAAAGCTTTCGCTTCGCTTTGCGGCAGCGGTCGCAAAGATTTTAAACGTCAAGCGATGTGCTCTTTTTCTGGAGCAAATCGGCTCTTTACTCGATCTGATGGGAGCGCTTCTCATCTCACACGGGGTCTATCTGGTCTTTTACATCACGCTGTTTTTACAAAACAAAGGGAGTCTCGGATGAATTCTTGGCTGAATCTTCTGATCGTCATCTCCGTGATCGGAATGGGAGTCAGGGCGCTCATTCCAAACGGAGAAAAATCGCCTCTTTACCCGGCGATCAAGCTCTTGCTTTCACTCCTTCTGATCCTGACGGTGTTCACACCTCTGATTGGGCTGATAAAGTCAAAGCCGCTTTTCTCTTTCGATCATGCTGAGATTTCATCGCCCCCCTTTTCATCACAGGAGCTTCTGCTCTATCGAAGCGCCGAAGAGCTTCGCGATGCCGCGCAAAAAGCCCATCCGAGCGTTCACTTCTCCATAGAGGTATATACCAAAGACGACGGCATCTTCGATTACGTTTGCGTGCGAAGCGATCAAATGGAGGATGCCGAGCGGATCGCGATTTTTTTGGAAAACAATTTTCAAATCAAGGCAACAGCAAAAGAAAACGAAAAGGAAGGAGTCAAGCCGCTATGAAAAACGGAAAAATAAATTTTACCGTTCTTGCCGTTTGTTTAACCGTGGGAATCATTTTTTTGTTTCTTTCGGAATATAGTGAAAACAAAGAGAGCGGCAACACGAGCGAATTCGATCAAAAAGCTTATGCCGAGCAGCTGGAATGCGATCTTGCAGATATGATCGAAGCCATGCAAGGCGCCGGAAAAGCGGAGGTGATGATAACCCTGAACAGCGGCGAGCGCTATCATTACGTCGCACCGTCCTCGTCTCTGTTTTCCACCACCTCATCCGACCAAGCTGCAATCAGCGCTGTGGAAACCCCTCAGATCAAGGGCGTGAGTGTGGTCTGCACCGGCGCGGGAGACGATGCGATCCGCTTGAAGATCACAAAGCTCGTTGCCAGCACCCTGAACCTTTCAGAGCATCAAATTTATGTAACACAGTAAGGAGAACGTCTATGAAAAAACTTGCCAAGATTACCCTGCCCGACCAAGCCTGTGAGTGGAAAGAAGGCGAAGAAACCGCCCCTGTTCCCGTCTCCGCCGAAGAAGATGAAACGGGAAACCCTTTCTTTGATAAGATGGAAAAGCTCTTCGAAAAAATGCACATCAAGCCCTTTCCGTGGAAAAAGATCAACGCGCGCAACGCGATCATCGCCGGATGCCTCGTTATCATTGCCGTCGCCGGTTACCTGAATATCCGCTTCGGCACAGCACCCGAAGAAACCCCCATTGACCCGTCGCAGGAGGTTCTGGAGACGCAGGAAAGCGAGGATTTCTTTGCCAGCGCGATCATTGACCGCGAGCGTGCCCGCGGAGAAGCGCTGGAGGTTCTGGTGAATATCACCGAGGACGAGGGCGCAGACGATGCCGCCAAAACGCAGGCCTTTACTCAGATGGAGCGCATCGCCAACGAAACGAGCTGGGAGATCGACATTGAAAATCTCGTCAAAGCAAAGGGCTTTCACGAATGCGTCGCCGTCATCAACGATCAGACGGCCAACATTGTGGTCAAAAGCGATGGACTGACCGCAGGCGAGGTAGCACAGATCAAGGAGATCGTTTATTTAGAGGCCAAGATTCATCCGAGCGATGTCAAGATCATCGAAAAAAATTCTTAAAACGACAATAGGCCAAGTGACACGCAAGGTCACTTGGCCTATGATTTTTTTGCTTATCTGTTTTTCAATTCCCGCGCAAAGCCGAAAATCGCACTTCGTGTTCGGGCAAGTGTTGCGCTGTTGCCGTG
This sequence comes from Eubacteriales bacterium, assembly GCA_045601445.1. Taxonomy (GTDB): domain Bacteria; phylum Bacillota; class Clostridia; order Oscillospirales; family SIG627; genus RGIG5579. The sequence goes on from JAZRZQ010000055.1 coordinate 7,927, forward strand.
TCCGGGACAAAGCTTATAATCCTCGGGAAGCGAGGCGATCTTCTCCAGCGAATCGGAAAGCGCCAAGCGGTCGCCGCCCCAAAGATCGTACCGACCGAAGCCGTAGGCAAAGACCGTATCTCCGCAAAACAGAACGTCCTGGGCGGCAAAGCAGACCGAGCCGGGGGTATGCCCCGGTGTGTGTATGACCCGAAAGGAAAGGCTACCGCAGGTCAAAACGTCACCGTCCCGAAAAAGCAGATCGGCCGAAACGGTAGGATACCCCTCAAGATTTCCGTGATAGTAGAAATTGGCCCCGTTCAGACTCGGGCGAACGAGCATATCGGCATCGAGCTCGTGAACAGCGATCTTCGCACCCGTTTTGCGCGCCAGATCGCGCACGCTCTGCGAATGGTCAAAATGTCCGTGCGTCAAAAGGATATGCGTCGGGACAAGATTCTTTTCACAAAGCTTGCGATAGATGCCCTCTCCGTCCATTCCCGGATCAATGACGACGCAGGAGTCGGAGTCAAAGCAAAAATAAGTATTGGTGCGCATTTCGCCGAGCGCAAAGGATAAAACTTTCATAGTACCTCTAAAAGCTGATGATCTCATTGAAGCAATCAATGGCGTAGCGATCGCTCATTCCCGCGATGTAGCAAATGACGGCGCGGGCATAATCCTTTTCGTATGAAATGTCGAAGATCGGTTCATTCTTCAATCGAGCATCGCGAACGAGCGTCCAATAGCAGGAGATCCACTCGTAAAAGGCGCGGCAGATGGTCGGATAGTCCTTCTGCATCGCGTTGAGATTGTCAAAGGTGTGGTGGGAATCGAAGCAGGAATACAAAAGCTCGAAAATGGCGCAGATCATCATTTCAAAATAATTCTCTGCACGGGAAACACGCGGGGCACGGTAGATGTATTTTAAATTGTATTCTCCAAGCAGGCGAATAAACTCGTTCGTTTTCTCCGAAAAGCAAATGCCGCTGTCGGGATTGGAGTTTTGACACAGATCATTAATCAGATAGTTGATGATGACGGTATTGTTGACCTGAGCGCCTGCATACTCGTAGGTGATCTCGTCAAGCTCGGCAAGGTTTTCTGCCGTCAAAACGCCAAGCGTTCGTGCATCCTCAATGTCGCGACCGATGTAGGAAATGCGATCCGCCATTCGAACGACACAGCCCTCGTAGGTAAAGGGAGATGCTTTTCCGGGCTCGGTGAGCGTATAGAGATCGAGCGCTTCGCTTCGGGGATAAAGATGATTGTTCGTCGCCTCACCGCAATGGGAGATCAACCCGTCGCGCACGGCGTAGGTCAGATTCAGATTCTGCCGACCGCCCTCAGCGTCCTCCAAAAGCTCGATATGGTCAACGAAAAAGACGCTGTTGCGCTCGTGCCAAAAGCGTTCTCCGACGTGGGTTTGCGAAAGGCGGTTGAGCACCCTCTCGCCCTTGTGTCCGAAGGGAGAGTGCCCCAGATCGTGACCGACGGCGATGGCGCGCACCAACTCGGAATTGAGTCCGAGCGAATCGGCGATGCAGTTGGCGATGGATTCGACGTGAAGCACGTGCTCGACACGCGTACAGATATGATCGCTTTGCGGCGAGAAAAAGACCTGCGTCTTATGCTTGAGGCGACGGAACGCAGAGGAGTGAATAATACGGGTATAATCGCGCAAAAACGGGCTTCGGGGATCGTTGGGGCGCTGATAGAGGGGGGCGAAGCGAGCGCTTGCCTGCTCCCACTTTTCACTGCCCGCTACCGTGGCAAACGGTGACAGAATTTTTTCCATAACATCTCCTTAATTCCAAGGCATACGCTTGCGGATTTTGAGAATATACCAGATCAAAAAGCGGTCGAGCAAAAGATCGTAAAGGTAAAACAGAAGATTGGCAACCAAAAGCGTGGCCGCATACAATGAAAACATCCGAAGCTCGGTCAGACCGTCAAAGAGGACAAAATAGACCACAGAAAGAGCGTTAAAGAGAACAAACTTAATCAAGGTCGCAGCAAGCCTCGGTAGCATATTGATCTTCTTTTGCAGGATCGGATACCAACCGAACAGTCCGCAATAAAACAGCGCGGGATAACGGTACGGAAGAACAAACGCCAAAACGGCGGAAACGGCAAATACCGCCCACGCCATCCGATCGGCAAATTCGCAGGAAACGATCATCACCACAAGACCCGCGATCAGGGAAAGGGAAAGATCCAGCGAGGGAAAGAGTGAGCCGATCGAAAGGATCGCAACGCAGGTCGCTGCCATCATCGCCGAAAGCGTGAGCTTATTGATCTTCTTCATATCAACAGCAGGAGATCAGATCTCCGCCGCAGCATTCGCAAAGGCAGTCGGCACAGATTAAGTGGGTGCAAATATCACAAACGCTGCACTCCTGACCGTTGGGTGAATTGAACGTGCCGTAGTTGTGCTGTGCGCCGCGAAAGCGACGGTACATGGCCGCGTATTCCCCGTTGGTCGGATCCATCGAGCAAGCACGCTCAAAAAAGGATGCGGCGGCATTGTAATTGCGACGGTGCATCGCGCACAGCCCCTTGAGATAGTGCCACTCGGCGTTTCGGTCGGAGGAGGCGTCGAGCATCACCTCAGCCTCGCCCACTCTTCCGAGCGAGAGCAGCTCGCGAATGCGAGCGTATTGCCCGCTTGCGCCCGCACCGCTCGTCGAGGAATTAGCCTGTCCGCCTGCACGGCGACGCAGGATCTCGTCGTATGCCTCGTTGATCTCCTTCATCTTTTCATTGGCAATGTCGGAAAATTCGGTGTTGGCATAATTGTCGGGGTGATACTTCTTGGCAAGCTCGCGATAGGCCTTCTTGACCTCATCGTCCGTTGCGGTGGCGGGTATGCCGAGAACTTGATAAGGATCTCTCATTGTTTTTCTCCTGTGGAAGTTGAAAATATTTTCTTTGCCGTATGCGGCAAGCCGATTTTGATAATATTCTCACACACGGCGTACAGATCACGATCGCCCTCAATCAAATCCATCAC
>JAZRZQ010000056.1:0-2222 GCA_045601445.1 Eubacteriales bacterium
ATTCCTTAAATATCCTGGTATAGTCAGCATCTCCTGCCATGTCAACAGGAATAACTTGTCCCTTTCCAAATAGCTTGTTATCGAGAACCGATTCATTATTTGTCAGCAAATATTTCCCGTTTGCAATCGCTTCGCAATCCCGCAGGGACAGCCCCTTAGCGCCTTGCTGCGGGATATTCAGTATACATTTTGTAGAAACAACTTTTTCAAGAACTTCGGTATACGGGATTCTTCTGTCATAGTTGATATTTGTTCCGCTAAGCCGCTTTTCGCTGTCCACGCCAATAATGGTGAAATCGCAAACGAGCCCGCTCTTGGTGGCTTTTTGGTAAATACTGTGTAAGGTGTCCAGTCTTCCTCTTTCCTGACCAACAAACAAAATATCGCTTCTGTGCGCATCATTACATTTGATATCATACTTTGATATCACTGTTGGCATAACATAAAAACCGTATTGGTCTGCATCTATCTCATTATAAGAAGCGACGATATCGCATGCTCCCGCAAGGCGCCAGAAGCGCTCCTTGCCGAACATGTTTTCATAAAAAGAAACCTTGTCTGTGCAATGCAGAACGATCTTCGCCTGACTGTGGTTCTTTCTAATGCTCTGAACAAGCCCGGGGACATAAGACAGGCGGCTGCTTCCCAACAAGAAAAAGCACAACGGCTTGTTGTCAGAAAACCGGGACCGGATAATGCCCTTTGTAAAAAGGCGTTTCAGCGGAATGTTCACATACCTGTTCAGCTTGCTCGAAAAAACGACCCTGCAGATTTGTCTCGATAAGCCGTGATACGCTTTGCTCGGATCATTATTGACACATGCATTTTCATGAACGGATTTCAGTGCCATTTCATAATAATCCGTATAGCCTATCATTATATAATTGTATTTTAATTCCTGCATTTTGATCACCTTTTCCAGCGCCTGCTGTAACAATGCTTTTGGGTCATTTGATATTCGTATAGAGGAACTCCTCTATTCGCTTCGCTCTGTTATGTATTTTCAGTTTATTGGCCGTTTTCAAAGATTCCTCATGGAGATAATTTCTGAATTCATCGTCTTCATAAACTCTTTTGATCGCGTCCTTAATTTCCTCAACGGAATTCGGGTCAATTCGTATAGAATTTTCCCCATTCAATACATCATCGTTAAAGGGAAGATCAGAAGAAATGATGGGGCAGCCGCAAGCCATGGCTTCTGCAATCGCATTGCACGATCCCTCGCTAAGTGTCGGCAAGACAAACACATCCACCGCATTTAAGAAATCACATACACTCTCATGGGGAAGCGCACGGCAGAACACGACCTTTTCGCCGCTTGGCGGTTCCTCTCCTTTTCCCGCAAAAGCAGCATATACTCCCTCAATAGAGTTGACTGCTTCTAAAAGGCGCTTATCTCCTTTTCTTTCAATAAAACCACCCACAAACCCCACAACAAATGCTTCCTGTGGGATATCAAAGCAAGCCCTTGCCTCGGTGCGGTTTTTAGGGTAGAACTCCTTAGGATTTACCGCATTGGGGGCAGTAATAAACGGTATACCGTTAAAAACATCGAAGCTTCTTAATTCATTGGTGTTTTTTGAAGAGACAGACACCACTCCGCAAAGTCCCTCTACATCCTTGGGCTTCAACAGCCCATAGCTGCTTTGTACCTGAGACGCGAAGTCACACTCTCCGTAGGCAAAAAACGAAGGGATCCCAAGGGCTTTTCCTACCTTTACAGCAGCAAGCCCGCCGTCGAGGATAAAGTGCCCATATACAAGATCAAACTCGGAATTTAACTTTCGGGCAGCCTTCACTGCACATTTTTGGAAATTGTGCTCCGTGATCCTGCGCGTGTTAAAATTACCTATTTTCTTGCTGGATGCAGAAAAATATTTGGGGAAATACACCTTTACCCTCGCACCGTTTTTCGTATATTCCTCACACTGCGCAGGTATATTTTTAATGTTTTTCCGATATTTTGTTATAGAAACAGGGGAAATTACCGTGCATTCTACACCGTTATCGGCCATTGCGTATATTAAATTCTGAAAAAACACATTCAGGTATTTATCTACTTTGTTGGGATACATTCCAACAAACAGAATTTTTTTCAACCTCAATCACCTTCGCTCTTTTCTCAGGATTTGTTCACAGGCGCAGCGGGGATCCCGACGAGTGTGCCCCCTCCCGGGAAATCTTTGTTAACCACTGCATTGGCACCTATTTTTGTTTTTCTG
>JAZRZQ010000057.1:0-31518 GCA_045601445.1 Eubacteriales bacterium
ATTTTTTTCTTTTTTTATCATGTTAAAAACCTCCGTATATTTTGGGTGTAATGCGGTCGCCAAACCTTTACTCCCATTATATCACGAAGGTTTTTTATTACATATACTAAAGTATTTTATCGCCCCCAGTAGAACTGGGGGTTGTTTTCCACGCCTTAAGGCACCAACAAAAATCGGCAGAGAAAACAAGTTCTCTGCCGACCTTTTGTGCCTTCAATTTCTCCGCTAAGAACATCATGCTTTCCGTGCTTCTTTTTTCTTTAGAGCGAAGTGCCGCGTCGCCCGAGCGCGCGCGGCTACTTCCTATGCACTCTTCTGTGTTCTGCATGGGGTTCACCGCCTTTCTGTACGATTTTTTCAATTATAATCTTATGATATCGATTACCATGTGCGGAACGATCGGCATACGGCGATCCCAGTTGTAGGCTTTGCTTTCGTAAGGATAGGCACAGTCTCGATCTACGTAATTGGAGTCGTATTCATAACCGGCCAGTTCCACAAGTCTCGGTATCATATAATACGGTTCTTTCAGAGCATTATCCGGCCCTACGGGGGAGTCGAAAAACGGTTGTAAATCATACCAAGCTCCAAGAAAAACACGATCCCGAGTATTGGGGCCGGCCAGTTCTCCGTTCACCAATTCCGTTTCTATGATCCTCTTTTTTTCCGCATCGGAAAAAGAAGTGAAATAGAAGGTTTCGTTCAACCATTTCCGGACGAGGCTATCCTCGTAGTAGGTGCTGTCGGCTACGTAATAATAATTCATATCCACTGCAAAGACGCTTCGCAAAAGAGCTTTTCCGTCCTTTGCCCCGATCACGTACCAGAGAAGAGGAATGGGCTCCCCCTGGTTGATCATAGGATATGACCCGAAAAACACCAAATCGGATTTTCTCGGTTGCTCTCTCAGATGAAGGTTGCCGAAAAGAAGGTTGAAAAACTCCTCTTTGGTGGTAAAGGTCTGTCTGTTCCATTCGATCGGAGCCCAGTAATCCGGTTCCAAGGCCATAAACCGAATCAGCATGACGTAAAGAGGCAGAGAAAGCCTTTGTATTCTGATCGAGAAGGCCAAATTAGAGGTGATCTCTTCAAACAAAAATTCCCTCAGTGCAGGGCGATAATGCTCCGCTTTTCCGTGGATCAAGCTATCAAGCGAATCCGAAGAGGTCTTGAGAAGGTCCTGCATTTTTTCCGTCATTTTCAGCACATCCGAGCCGTCGATGTAATCACAGGCAAAAACTTCTTTCAGATCATTCTTGTAATCCGCAAGCACCTGATCCGTGGTGCGGGTATCCGGCACTTCGGTGTTGACGGGTGCCGTCGCGGTTGCGGTGGCGGTCTCTTCGCCCGTTGCGGCAGGAGGCTCCGCAACGCAGGAGGCCAAGGGAAGGCAAAGGGCGAGCAGCAGCAAAGCGGCAATGATTTTGTGTTTTTTCATATTCGATCTCCTAAAAAATGTCAAACAAGCCTTGCCGCGACGCCCGAGCGCGCGCGGCTACTTCCTATGCACTCTTCTGTGTTCTGCATGGGGTTCACCGCCTTTCTGTACGATTTTGTCAATTATAATTTTGTGATATCGATCACCATGTGCGGAATGATCGGCTGAAGAAAATCCCATCCGCCGCGACGATTCTCATCATCATCTATGAAGGCCAAATCTCGTGACATATAATACCAGGTTTCGCATCCAAACCGGTCAACGATCCGCGGAATCAAATAAGCTCTTATGGCCATGGCACCATCCCCCACAGGAAAGTCAAAAAACGGTTGCAAATCAGACCGTGCTGCAATGAAAATACGGTCCCGAGTATTGGGGCCGGCCGGTCCTCCGTTGACCAACTCCGTTTCCACGATCCGCTCTTTTTCCGCATCGGAAAAAGAAGTGAAATAGAAGGTTTCGTTCAACCATTTCCGGACGAGGCTATCCTCGTAGTGCGTACTATTTGCCACTTCATAATAGTTTCCGTCCACTACAAAGACGCTTTGCAAAAAAGCTTTTCCGTCCTTCGACCCGCGCACCTCCCAGAGAAGAGGAATGGGCTCCCCCCGTTTGATCATGGAATATGACCCCATAAACATCGTATCGGATTTTTCCGGCCCCTCCTTCAGGTGGGGGTTGCTGAGAAGATAGTTGAAAAACTCCTCTTTGGTGGCAAAGGTCTGTCCGTTCCCCTCGATCGGAGCCCAGTAATCCGGTTCCAAGGCCATAAACCGAATCAGAGCTACGTAGTTATACACTACATACCTTTCTTCTTTTTCAAGCAAAGACACCAAATTGGAAGTAATGTCTTCGAACAGAAATTCCCTCAGTGCAGGGCGATAATGCTCCGCTTTTCCGTGCATCAAGCTATCAAGCGAATCCGAAGAGGTCTCAAGGGAAACTTTCATTTTGTCAATCAAATTAAACACATCACTGGGTTTTGAATAATTACAGGCAAAAACTTCTTTCAGATCATTCTCGTAATCCGCAAGCACCTGAGCCGGGGTGCGGGTATCCGGCACTTCGGTGCTGACGGGTGCCGTCGCCGTTTCCGTTCCGGTCACGGTTGCGGTGGCGGTCTCTTCGCCCGTTGCGGCAGGAAACTCCGCAACGCAGGAGGCCAAGGGAAGGCAAAGGGCGAGCAGCAGTAAAACGGCAATGATTTTGTGTTTTTTCATATTTGGTCTCCTAAAAATGTCAAACAAGCCTTGCCGCGACGCCCGAGCGCGCGCGGCTACTTCCTATGCACTCTTCTGTGTTCTGCATGGGGTTCACCGCCTTTCTGTATGATTTTACACTCTCGACCGTTTGTCTTTGAGTGCTTTTTACTTGATTTTTTCTTATTTGACCGCTTGGATCAGAGAGAGAATTTCTTCCGTGTCGGTGGCGGGGGTAACGGTGCAGGAGTAGATCTCTTCTCCCGCATCCTGCGCGAAGAAGGTGATCTGTCCGAATGCCAGCCCGAGGCTCTTCCAAGCGGAGAGGGTCTCCTCTATGGCGGTGGCAAACACGCGGCGATTGGTCTTTTCCTCACGGAAGGTGGCGTGGAAGTGCATATAGGGGATCATTTCCTCGGACAGATGGCCGAAGGTGCCGGGGTAAACACTCAGGCGCTTTCCCTCTTCGGTCAAGCCGATGCTGTCAAAGACGAGCGCGTGGGGAGGCTCTTCGAGGGCTTGGATCATTTGGGCCTTGCGGACGTCGAGCATCCAGATCGCGTACAGATCGCGAAAGCCGTCCTTGACGCCGTTTTCACCAAAGGTCAGCGGGGCGCTGAGGGTGTTGCCCTCGTGCTCAAAGCGAACCTCGGCCTGCCAAGCGTTTTCGCGGCGGTCGCGGTAGACCGTCACGGAAGAAAAGAGCTGATCGGGATAGGTTTTGGCAAGATACGCCTCGGCCTCGTCCTTGGCGCGATTCTGCGCGGCGGGCGTTCCGAAGAAGAACAGGGGCGCTGCGATCGCGGCGGCAAGGCAGACGGGAACAAGGGGGATCAGAATTTTTTTCTTGTCTTTGAGGATGCGATAAAGAAGTCTCGGTAAAACAGCACCCGTGATCGCACCGACGGCGCAGGAGAGCGTAAAGGAAGCGGGATCGGCAAGGTCGATGGCCGAGGCGTAAAACAAGGCGAGCACAAGGCCGATTCCCACGACGAGCGCGAAGCGGCCGCAGATCAGCATCGCCAGCGCGGAGCAGAGTGCCTGCAGGGGAACGCTTGCGATGACGCCGTGCGTGGGATTGGACGCCCAGACGCCGAGGCTGGCAAAAAACGTGGCTAACAGAAGGCGAAGCGCCTTGTTTTTCTCAAAAAATGCTTTCAGGGAAAGAAGGGCTTGTTTCAACGTCATTCCTCCGAATTTTTTTGTTACATGTTACAATTTTATTATAATGGAAAAAAACGAAAAATGCAACACCCGCGAAAATGATTCCGTGGGTGTTGCAAATTTTTTTCGAGCGCGGTATAATACTTACAGATCGGTCTCCCCTGCTTCGGCTTCGAGCAGAGCCTTGTCGTAGGCGGCAAGGACTGCCTCCTCCATTTGCGCGCGAAACGACGCGGTAATGGGGTGGGCAATGTCGCGATAGGTGCCGTCGGCATTTTTGCGGCTGGGCATCACGATAAACAGCTTCTCGTTGGCAAAAATGACCTTGACGTCGTGAACCACGAACAGCTCCTCAAGCGTGATGCTGGCGATGGCACGCAGAGACCCTTCCGTGAAGGTCTTTCTGATTTTTACATCGGTAATCTTCATGATTTTCTCCTTATTGTTGACGGGGGGAGAGAGAATCGCTCCCCGATTTTCATATCTATCATAAAAAACAAATATGAATTACAGGTGAAGTTATGGAATTGAGTTTTTCTTGTGCCAAGGATTTTCTGAAAGAAGGGACGCGGCTGTTTTTTCTCGGGATCGGCGGGGTCAGTATGTCCTCGCTCGCGTTTGCGTCGAAGAAATACGGGTGCGAGGTCGCGGGGTACGATGCGACCTTGACCGAAACCACCGAGCTTTTGACGAAGGCGGGGATTTCCGTGACGGATCACTTTGACCCGCACGATTTCGACGGGGTGGATCTGGTCGTTTACACGGGCGCGATCCGAGAGAGCGATCCCGTGTTTGCCCATCCGAGGAGCGCGGGAATCCCGATGATGAGCCGCGCCAGATTTCTCGGCCTTTTGATGCTTCTGAGCAAAAACCCGATCGGGGTGGCGGGAACGCACGGAAAAAGCTCGACGACGGGAATGCTCTCCTCCATCTTTTTATCCGATGCCGAGCGCGATCCGACGGTGATGGTCGGCGCGGTACTGCCGCAGCTTGGCGGAACGTGGCGCTTGGGCGAGGGCGAGGACTTTATTTTCGAGGCCTGCGAATATCAGGACTCGTTTCTCGACTTTTTCCCGCATCTTGCCGTCATCCTCAACGTGGAGCACGATCACGCCGACTATTTTCCCACGTTGCAGGACGTGATCGATTCTTTCGTGCGCTTTGCCGATCTGGCCGAGAAGGGCTGTGCCATCCTGCATTACGACAACGAGGGCGCAAGGCGGGTGGCCGAGCGCACCAAGTCGCCTGTATTCTTCTTTTCCGAGACGGAACAAAAGGATCTTTGGTGCGAAAACGTGCGGGAACAAGGGGGCTTTTACTCCTTTGACATCGTAACCAAAAAGGGGCTCTACACCTCGGTCACGCTCCGCGTGCCGGGCTTTCACAATCTCTCCAACGCTCTGGCGGCGGCCTCTGCCGCGTTTTTATCCGGCGTGCCCGCCGAGGCGGTGAAAAAGGGCCTCGAGGGCTACCGCGGGGTCAAGCGCCGCTTCGAATACCGCGGAAGATGCGGCAAGATGGAAGTCTTCGACGATTACGCTCACCATCCCGATGAGATCCGCGCCACGCTCGAGAGCGCCAAAACGCTCGGCTACCCGATGACCACGGTCGTCTTTCAGTCGCACACCTACACCCGAACGCGCGCCTATTGGGACGAATTTATCGCCTCCCTTTCCTTGGCCGACCGCGTGATCTTTGCCGACATTTACCCCGCCAGAGAGGATCCGATCGAGGGGATCTGCGCCGAAGCGCTTGCAAGGGCGAGCGAGAACGGCGTTTACCTCGGCTCGTTTGAGAGCATTGCCGAGCATCTGCGCGCCTGCGGAGACGAGGGGCTTTTGATCGTGATGGGAGCGGGCAACATCGTCCATCTGACCGACTTGATTTTAGATGCCGACCAATGAATAACACCCTTTGGTTTCTCGTTGCCTTTTTGGCCGTGGACGTGGTGGCGCTGGCGGGGCTTCTCATCGCAAAGCTCGCCAAGGAAGCCCGTCGCAACCGAATCCGCCATTTCGGAGACGAAGCGGAAAAAAGAGTGATCCGCTATCTGCAGGATAATTTTCCCGACGCGCGCATTTTGAACAACTGCTATTTTCGCACCCGCAATTCCCTGACGCAGATCGACCACGTTTTGCTTTGCAAATGGGGCATTTACGTCATCGAGACCAAGAGCCACAACGGCAAGATCCGAACGGAAGGTCGCGAATGGATCCAATTTTACGGAGACAAGGTGGTTCGCTTTCATTCTCCGATCCTGCAAAACGCCCGCCACCGCGAGGCGATCGTCAAAATTCTCCAGCGGCGCAGTGCCTTTCGCAATCTGCCCGTCAAATCGCTTGTGGTGTTTACCTCGAGGAAGGTGTTTTTCACCAAGCCTCAAGACGGCGTGCTTCGTCTGGAAGAGCTTGGCCCTTACATTAAAAACGGCGACCGTCTGCCGAGAAAGAAGCAGGCCATCACCGCCAAGACGGGACGGGTCTACCTTTCCAAGCAGAAGATCGCTTCCTTGGAAAAGCTTTTGAAAAAATACTCCAAGCTCAACCGAAAATACAGGCGCAGTCACGAAAAAAGCGTGCGAGCGCTGGATCGGAATCGCTGATATGATGACCATTCTTTATCAGGACGAAAGCATCGTCGTCGCCGTCAAGGAAGCGGGGGTTCTCTCCGAGGGGAGCGGAATGCCGAGAATGCTTTCCGAGGCGATCGGGGGGCAGATCTTCCCCGTACACCGTCTCGACCGCGAAACGGCGGGCGTGATGGTCTTTGCCCGAACAAGCGATGCCGCGGCCGCGCTGTCCGAGACCATCCGAAACGGCGGGCTGGAAAAGGAATACTACGCCCTCATCCACACCCGTCCCGAAAGCGATCACGGCGAAATGGAAGATCTGTTATTCTACGATCGGCAAAAAAACAAGGTCTTTCCCGTTCGCCGCGAGCGAAAGGGCGTCAAGAAGGCACTTCTCTCTTATTTCCTCTTACGGGAAAGGGATGGGGTTTTTCTCGTCCTTGTGCGCCCGCTCACGGGAAGAACCCACCAGATCCGCGTACAATTTGCCTCGCGCAAGATGCCGCTTGTCGGTGACAGAAAATACGGCGGCAAGGGAGAGAGCCTTGCGCTGTTTTGCCACTCGCTTCGCTTTCCTCACCCGAAAAACAAGGCTCCCCTCTCCTTTTCTTTTGACCCGAGCGGAGATGCTTGGGGTGCTTTTTTTGAAGTATAACCTCTTGTTATGCAAAATATAATAAAGTATTATTGCTTTTTGATTGATTTTTATTAAACGGTGTGTTATAATGGTCGAAAGATCACAAGGAGGAAGAGGCTGTGGACAAAATCGACGAAAAAATTATCCAGATGCTTCAGAAAAACGCACGCGTACCCGTCAAGGAAATCGCCAACGAGGTGTTTCTCTCCTCGCCCGCCGTTTCCGCCCGCATCGACCGCCTTTCTCAGGAAGGGCTGATTAAAGGCTACCACATGACGGTAGACCGCGCAAAATTGGGCTACGACGTGACGGCGTTTATCAGTCTGGAAATGGCGCCCTCGCAAAAAACCTCCTTTTATCCCTTCATCCGCGAATGTCCGAACGTGTTGGAGTGCAACTGCATCACCGGTCAATACAGCCAGCTGATTAAGGTCACCTTCCGCAGTACCGCCGATCTCGACGTATTTCTCGGACATCTCCAGCAATTCGGAAGAACCAGCACGCAGATCGTCTTTTCCACGCCCGTCGAGCCGCGCGACATTGACATCTGCGCCAAATAAAATCATATCGATAGAAAAAAAGATGCACGAAGGCTTCGTGCATCTTTTTTGTGTGAAGCGGTCTTTATTCGGACTTTGCGGAATCGCCGAGATCCGCCGTGCTTGCGATGAGAATGGCGACAAACATCACCGCGCATCCGATCAGCTCCTCCGTTGCCATCGGGTTTTTCAGAAAGATGGAATCAAAGAGAAGCCCGAACACCGCCTCCATACAAAGGAGAATCGAGGCAAGGGTGGGATCGGTATCCCGCTGACCGAGGATCTGGAAGGTGTAGCCGAGGCCGCCGAAAAGGGCGGCGTAGCAGATATAAAAGGCAACGGATAAAACGGCCGAGGGATCGGGGCGCTCCAGAACGAGCATCAGAACAAAGCTGATCGAGCCTGCGACCAAAAACTGCATCGCCGACAGCAGAACGCCGTCGGTACGCGGAACGAAATACGCCACCGCCATAATGTGAAGGGAAAAGCAGATCGACGAGCAAAAGCAGAGAAAGTCTCCGCGTGAGAGAGAAAAGGCCGAAAGACTGCCGCGAAGGCCGAGAGAAAAATCGGCCATACACATCAGATACATTCCCACCGCCGCGAACGCGACGCCGATCCAGACCCACTTTTTTGTGCGTTTGCCGACAAGAAGCCCTATGATGGGAACCAAGACCACGTACAGCGCCGTGATGAAAGCGCCCTTACCTGCCGGTGTCCCCGCGGTAAAGCCCGCCTGCTGAAAATTGGCAGCGGCAAAGAGCAAAACGCCGCAGACCGCACCTGCCAAAAGGAGCGTTTTTTTCTTCACGGGAGCAGGGGCCTTCCCCTTTTTGTTTTTGCGTCTTAACAAAAACGAAAGAGAAAACAGAATGCCCGAGCCGAGCAGCATACGGATTCCGTTGTAGGTGAAGGGTCTGACCGTCTCGCTTGCGACGTCCTGCACGATAAAGGTCGATCCCCAAACGATGGCCGCAAGAATGCAAAGCAGCGGCCCTTTGAATTGAAACCAAATGTTTTTTTTCATTTTTATCAGCAAAAAGTTTATCAGCAAAAAGAAAACGGGCCAAGCCCGTTTTCTTTGTTTCATTACTTCTCGTAACGGATTTCGATCTTGTCGGTGTTCTTAACCGTGGTGGAAAGGCTGGCCTCTGCACCGTTGACGTAGTAGTTCCAGAAGAAGCCGTTTCCTGCGGACACGTCCTTGATCTTGGTGAAGCGGTTTGCGTCCTCATCGTAGACCTGAGAACCGTCGAAGTCACGGGTGTAAGCATCCACAACGTCCTTCACGGTGATGGCCTTGTCGGGCTCTTCCTCGGGGACGTAGACCGTAACGGTCTGCGTATCGAGCACGACGGCCAGCTCGGGATCGAGAACGGGGGTTGCTTCCTCCGCGTCGGTTTCGGGCTCGCTGTAAGCAAATTCATAACTGACGACCTTCACTTCGGCAAACTCAACGGGAGTGCCCTGCTGAGTCGAGCAGGATGCCATCATGGGCAGGAGCAACAAAGCAGCCAAGAGAAGATAAGAAAGTTTCTTCATTTTGATTACCTCACTTTATTTTTTTCAGGACAAAAATCCTCTATCAAATTATAGAATAAATCCCCTTCAATGTCAATATCTTTTTCACAGAGTCGGAAAATTTTCCCTCTCTTGCAATCTTTTCGGAGGCAAAAGGATGAATCGACGCTTTCTTGTTTTGGTACGGGTCGGGCTTGTTTTGCTCGCTTTTCTTGCGCTGTCGCGCAACTGTCCCTCTCCCCTCGGCTCTCTCTCGCAATCCGTTTGGGAAAAGACTCTTTCCTTTGAAGCGGCACAGGCCGTATTCGGCATCAGCGAGGAAGACGCAATCGCGGTGTTTTCCTCCGAGGAGAATGAAGTTGCGCTGTAAAGAAAAAAAGAGAATACGCTGGCAGTTGAATCCGCTGTTTTTTCTGCCGCTGATCGTTCTGTTTTTCGGAGCGGGCGTTCTCGAGCCGCTTCTTTTTTTGACCGCAGCCCTCTGCCACGAATTCGGGCACCTCGTTGCCATTGTGTGCTCGGGAAACCGCGTGGAAAAAATCGAATGCGGCGCCTTTGGCGCGAAGATGCATTTGGAAAATCCCTACTGCTCCTATCGCAAGGAGCTTTTGATCTTTTTGGCAGGCCCGACGGCAAATCTTCTCGTCGGGGGGCTGTGCATTCCTCTCGTGCAATTCTGTTTTTGCCGAGAGAGTCTGTTTTTTATTTTTTGTCACGCGCTTTTGGCGCTGTTCAACCTAATGCCGATCGAAGGGCTTGACGGAGCGCGGGCACTGAGGGCGGCCTTAAGCCTTAGAGGAGATGACCCCGATCGGGTCGAAGAACGGCTGCAACGTCTTTCCTCAATGACACTTCTTTGCTTTGCCTCACTCGGACTTGCTTTGCAGATTCGGCTCGGCAACCCTTCTCTTCTTGTGATGGCATCAACGCTCGGGGCAGAAAGGCTTGGGCAAAAGAAAAAAGCTACGAGATGCTCGTAGCTTTTTTGATGCGACAGGAAAATCAGTTGGCGGAATTAACCTTTTTGGCCATCTGACTCTTTTTTCTGGCGGCGGTATTCTTATGAATATAGCCCTTGGAAACAGCAGTGTCGATCTTCTGAACTGCGTCCTTATGTGCAGCGGCAACGGCTTCCTTGTTTCCCTCTTCGAGAGCTTTATCAAACTTTTTAACCGTGGTTTTCACGCTGGTAACGAAAGCCTTGTTGATCTCTGCTTTCTTCTCAGAAACCAATACGCGCTTCTTTGCGGATTTGATGTTCGGCAAATGATTCACCTCCTTGACGATACTTAACAGGGTTATTATAGCATCAAATTTTAAAAAAACAAGCCTTTTTTGAAATTTTTTTCAAAAAATGGTAAAAATCAATCCAAAGACGCCAAGGCAAGGGAAGGAGAGTAAAATGAACGGGATGCGAAGCGATCTGGCAATTGAACTTTGTGAGGGGCTCAAGGAGAATAATTGCCTGCCCGAGGGCATAGAGTGTAAAACGGAAAAGGACGGGGACGTGGTGATCGAGACCGTTTGCATCAAAAGCGAGAGAGCCAGCCGCCTTTGCGGAAAGCCGCAGGGCACTTACAAAACGCTGGGGCTCGGGAAGATCTGGCTGGAAGAGGCGGAAAGATTTCGGGGAAAGGTTGAATCGCTTCGGCGTGCTCTGCTTTCGATGCTTCCCGCCAAGGCCAAATCGCGCGGGACGGTTCTCGTGGCGGGGCTCGGCAATCGCAGCATTACCGCGGACGCCATCGGCCCGATCGCCGTGGAGAAGCTCGTGGTGACAAGGCACATCCGCAAGCTGACCCCGCAGCTCTTTGAACAGCTCGGGCTGGGAGAGGTCTGCGCGATCACGCCGGGGGTACTGGGAGAGACGGGCATTGAAAGCGCCGACATCATCCGAAGCGTCACAAAGCAAGTAAAGCCCGATCTTCTGATTGCGATCGATGCGCTGGCAAGCCGCAGTCCCGACCGCTTGGCCACGACCATTCAGCTTTGCGATACGGGCATTTACCCCGGCTCGGGCGTGGGCAATGAGCGCCCTGCGCTGCTGCCCGAGGAATTGAAAATCCCCGTTTTGACAATCGGCGTACCGACGGTGGTGGATGCCGCCACGCTTGCCGCCGACGCCGCATCGCGCCTCGGCAAGGTCTCGATCGACCCCGAAGCCTTGCGGCAGGAATGGAAAAGCAGCGAAATGAATTTTTTTGTAACACCGAAGGAGACGGATCAGATCATTCGGGTCATGGGAAGTCTGATCGGTTATGCGATCAATTTGGCTTGGAATGAAAATCTGTCCTACGAAGAAATGCTCGCTTTGGTGGGATAAGGAGAAATATGACACGGACTTGGAAAGAGAAAAGTAAAAGCTTGGCACAGACCGTCGCCGCTTATGCGTTAATGTACGCCTTTCTGCCGCTTTGCGCGCTGGGAATGATCGTCTTGATGCTCTTTGTCGGAAGGCACGGGCCGCACGAGGTGCAAGCGTATTTCGCCGAGATCGGAACAGAGTCGATGGCGGCGGCGGTGGGTGCCGAGATCGAGCCGAGCGCGCGGCGGGAAGGGTTTTATTTTTTATCGTCGGAGCTCTTCTTCCCCGTCAAAACCGATAAGGCGATCCGATACGGCACGGCAAGCTATTTTTCGTTCCAAGAAAGCTCCCCCAAGCCCGCACCCAAGCCCGAGATCCTCTACGACGCTCTGCCTGCGGGAGCCGTTCCCGTTGTAAAGGCCGATCTGTCCTCCCGATCCCCTTACATCAACACCACCAAATACAGCATTGATCTGCAAGCGGCACGCGCTCGTCCCTTCCCCTGCAAAACGTCCTCGGACGAACCGCTCGTTTTGGTGCTTCACACACACGCCACGGAGTGCTACTTTGAGGACAAGACCAATCTCTCCGACTTTGCTCCCGAGGGAGTAGAGAGCTATTTTGTGGAAGGGGAAACGCTCTTTCGGTGCTCCGATCCCACAAAAAGCGTGGTACAGGTGGGAAAGGTGTTCTGCGACGTGCTGACACAGCAAGGCATTCCCACGCTTCACTGCACCACGATGCACGACAAGGACGATTTCAACGAGGCCTACGTCAACAGCGCCGAGACCGTGAAGGCGTATCTAAAGCAGTACCCCTCGATCCAATACGTGATTGATCTGCACCGCGATTCGGTCGTGCGGGGAGAGGCTTGGGTGAAAACGCACGCCGAGATCGACGGCAAGGAGAGCGCACAGGTGATGCTCGTGGTGGGAACGAATCAGAACGGGCGGCATCCGAATTGGCTTGAGAATCTGACGGTGGCGACCGCCTTCAAGGACACGATGGACGAGGTCTACCCCTCTCTTTCGCGCTCGATGTACCTGAGGACCGCGCGTTTCAATCAGGAGTTTTCGGCGGGCTGTATGCTCCTTGAGGTGGGCAGTGCCGCCAACACGCTCGCGGAAGCGGAGTGCGCCGCGCGCTACGCCGCCGAATGCTTTGTCAAGATGCTTCGGGACAGACAATAGACAAAAAGCGCCGTTTGGCCAGCAAAGCCAAACGGCACTTTTTTACTTTTTTTACTTTTTCCTTTGTCGAATAAGCCAAAGTGAGATCAGCGCGATCAGCGCGATCACAGCAGCAGAGGTGATGCTGATGGCAAGAATGCGTTCGCGCTGACGGGCAAGACGATCGCTCTCGGCAAGCTTTAGGGCGGCATGGGCTTCTTCTGCTTCCCTGCGGCCGCTCTGCGTGCGCTCGGCCAAGGTGGAGAACAGAAGCTCCGTTTTTTCCTCGCGCGCCTTTTGCTCGGCCTCCAAGCGTTGCTCTTCGTAGCTTTTCAGATGCTCGAAGAAATCGTTTTTCGCTTCATCCGCTCCCACCGTAGAACGGAACAGTCCGTACTGACACGGGGAATAGGTGCGGATCTGCGAAGCGTTTTTGATCTCGCCCGAATTTCCGCGAAGCCAAGTGCGAAACCAAGTGTATTGCTGAGATTTATGGCAGGCAAAGCCCTCCTGTGAGACCTGAAAGGCCGTTTTTCCGTCAAAGGCGGCAAGCGGAACGTCCCAATTCATCTCGATCGGGTTTTCGGGATACAGATGCAGATAGGTTTTCGGCACGTCCCAGGTGCCGTATTTCTCGGCGCTGGCAGGAAAGGCGGCCTCGTCAGCCGACAGAGCGACCGCCTCGCGAAGCGTGGCCGAATTCAAGCGGTGCTGACCGTGGCCGTATTCTCCCTCGGGATCGTGACCGACCACGACAAGAGGACGGAATCGTCGGAGCATCTCCACCTGAAAGGAGATCACGTCGGAGCGGGAAAAGCCGCGCGAGGAGAACTGATTCTCCGCTTGCTTTTCGGAAGTGCTGTAAAGATCGGGGAAGGGGCTGATGACGGGATAGGCTCTCACGCCGACCGTCCAAAGGCCCGAAAGCAGCTCGTGACGGCGACCCGGCTCGTTGACGTGATCGGTAAAATAGATCACCTGAACGGCAAGTCCCTTTTCGCCCGCATAATACGGAAGGATGCCCGCAAAAAAGAGCTGCTCGTCATCGGCGTGGGTGGTCATCAGACAAAGATCCGCCTTCTCGCAGGGATCGCTCCAGACCTGCACCCAAGAGGGCAATTCCCCTTGAAAGGCGTACAGCTCAGTCAGGCGCGTCGGAGCAGAAAAGGAAAGGGTGACCTCCGAGACGGGGCAACCGAACAGCTCGGTCAGATCAACGGTCTGACGCAGATATTTTCCGTCAACGCCACAGCTTCTGCTGCCCGTGGAAAGAACGAAATCACACGGCTCGGTATAAAAGAGAAGATAGAGCGTTTCCATTTCGCTCTCGCCGGTAACGGTGACCTGCTCGACTACGGTCGAGGCCGTTTCCTTTCGGTCACAGAGCGTGCGGTTGTTGCCCGAGACGGTGATCGAAAGAGGCTCCTGCGCCGCCGAGACGGGAAGACTTAGAAAAAAAAGCACCGTAAGGGCCGAAACAAGCAGGATGAACGGGATTTTTTTTATGACCATTGAAGCAGGATCTCCTTACATTCAGATATGCTTTTGCAGATGCGATCCGCACCTGCCTCTTCAAGCTCCTCGCGACTGCCGTAGCCGTACAGCACGCCGAGAGAGGCCATTTTATTCTGCTTGGCGCCGAGAACGTCAAAGAGCCGATCCCCGACCATCACGCTGTCCTCGGGCGAGGCCCCGCTTTTTTGCAGGGCGTAGCGGAGAATGTCCTCCTTACGAAAGCGGGTCTTTTCGTCCAATTCCGCGCCGCAGACAAAATCGAACCGATCGAGCAGGTGAAAATGCTCGAGAATCCGCTCGGCAAAAACCTCGGGCTTGGAAGTGGCAAGAACGATCCTCTTGCCCGCCCCTCTCAAGGCCGAGAGCATTTCGGGAACGCCCCGGTAAGGCTCGTTTTCAAACAGACCGCGGCGGGAAAAATACTCCTGAAAGATCTTCGTCGCCTCATAGGCGCGCTCCTCGGAAAAGCCGTAATACTTTTGAAAGGAATCGACCAACGGCGGCCCGATAAAGGGATAAAGCGCCTCCCGCTCGGGCAGAGGAATGCCGTAGTGCGAGAGAGCGTACATCACGGAATTGGTGATGCCGACGGCGGGATCGGTCAGCGTCCCGTCCAAATCAAAAAACACGTGCGTCATCGTCTTTCCTTTCAAAATCGGATCTTGTAGGCGCGCAGAACGCTCTCCCCGTCGGGCAGACGCACCGAAACGGCCAGCACGTTCTCATAGGCAAAATCGATCCATTCCACCGTTTCCCCTTCGGCCAAAACGGCGGAGAGGGGAGCGCTTTTTTTCTCGGAAAAGACGACGTACTCCCGCTTTTCTTCCCCGCCGACGGCGGCAACGGCGTAGCTTGCAGAGGCAGAGACGGCGTGAAGCGTCACGTCCCCGAGCTCCTCGGGCAAGGGCGCGCTTTTCTCCGTACCGAGCAGGCGGTGACACCAGATCAGACGCTTGCCCTCGGCGCCCTCTTCTTGCTCCGTCTGCAGACGGCGGATATACATTCTGCCCGCACACTCGGCGTAGTCCCCCTCGCTCTTCAGCGCCGACGCGGCGACCTTTCCGAGCGCACAGTCCACGGCAACGTATGCTTCACGCCCGTCGGGTGCTTTGACGATGAGATAGGCCTGCGTATCTCCGACGAAGCCCCCGAAGGACAGCACGGTGCCGTAGTCGGCAAGGGAGATCTCTTTGACCTCGGTGATGCGATAGGAAGTGTCGTGCGGATCGGTCAGATAGATCCTGACCGTTTGTCCGTCAAGGCCGATGGCGTAGGAGCCGTGTGCGGAAAAGGCAACGACGTCGCGCGCGTATTCGTCGACCTCGGCCGAGCTTTGCGCAAAGAGCGGATAGCAGATCTTGTTTTCGGGAAGGATAGCGTATTTCTTGCCGTCCTCGGCAAGATAGACAAAGCGCGTAGGATCGGAAACGGGCCAGAAGCCCTCGTAGCCCTCGGCGGGATTGAGCGCGTAAATGATCTCGATGCGGTTGTAGCCGTCCGAGACAAAATAAGAGGTTTTAAAATATTCGTATTTTTTCCCCTCGAAGCCGAACGGGGTAAGATCGACCACGGTGCGGGGGATGGCGTTGCCGAAGCCGTCGCGACCGAGCGAGCTGAAGGCATAGGCCGACTTGCCGTCCTCGGAGAAAAACAGCTTGCCGTTGTAGTGATACTCTCCCGCAAGAGAGAAGGTCTCACCGAAGGGCGCGGAGCGATAATGGCGCACCACGCCGATGATGACACCCACCCCCGCCAAAACAAAGGCGAGCAAAAGGGCCAAAACGGCAATTTCTCTTTTTTTGAGCTTCTTCATATCTCCCTCCCGAAAAATACTTGTTTGGAATTGTTTTTTTTCAAAAAACGTGTTACAATGAACCCGAGGTGAATCGTTTTGAACGTTTTAATGGTTTGTACCGGCAATACCTGCCGCTCTCCCATGGCCGAGGCGCTTTTGACGGAGCTGGCAAACAAACGCGCTCTCCCCCTGACCTGCTCCTCCGCGGGCATCTTTGCTCACGAGGGAGATGCGATGGCAAGAAACGCAAGAGCCGCTCTCGCGGAATGCGGGATCGAATGGGATCATCGCGCAAGGCCGCTGACAAAAAAGCTTTTGGACGAGGCGGATCTGGTGCTGGCGATGACCGAGGATCACCGCTTGCTCATTGAACAGGCCTTCGGCGGGCACAAAAGGCTTCTCTCGATGCCCGAGGACATCCCCGATCCCTTCGGCGGGGTTCTTTCGCGCTACCTCGATTGCCGTCGGAGCATTGCCCGAGGACTTGAAATCCTTTATGAAAAGGGAGAATTTTATGACACTGCACCCGATCACGGCATCTGATCTTTCCGCGATCGCCGCGGCCGAGCGCGAGATCTTCTCCGACGCTTGGTCCGAGGGAGCGATCGAGAGCTTTTTGCAATCGGCGCATTCGTTCGGACTGATGCTTCTGGACGAGGCGGGTCTTTGCGGCTACCTTTTGGCAAGCTGTGTGGCGGGAGAGGCGGAGCTGTATCGCATTGCCACTCTGCCCCGTGCAAGACGGCGCGGCGTTGCCGCCTGCCTGATGGATTCGTTTTTGGAGCGGGTCGAACGGGAACGTGCCGAACGGATTTTTTTGGAAGTGCGCGAGAGCAATTTTGCCGCGCGCCGACTCTACGAGGCCTTTGACTTTTCGGTCATCGGAAAACGAATGCACTATTATCAAGAGCCGAGCGAGGACGCGATCCTCTACGCTCGGTCGGTGGAGAACAAAAAATGAAAATCTTATCCTTTGAATCCTCCTGCGACGAAACGGCCGCCGCCGTGGTGGAAGACGGAAGAAAAATTCTGTCCGACGCGGTTCTCAGCCAGATCGACATTCACCACCGCTTCGGCGGGGTCGTACCCGAGATCGCAAGCCGTGCTCACACCGAAGCGATCACCACGGTCTACGAAAAGGCGCTGGCCGATGCGGGCTGTACGATCGACGAGATCGACGCGATCGCCGTCACCAACCGTCCCGGCTTGATCGGTGCGCTTCTGGTGGGAGTCAATTTTGCCAAAGCCCTTGCCTTTGCCGCGAACAAGCCCTTGATCCCCGTCAACCACATTGAGGGGCATATTGCGGCGGGCTATCTTGCCGACTCGGATCTGAAGCCGCCCTTTCTTGCGCTGATTATGAGCGGCGGGCACACCTCGCTGGTGGAAGTGCGCGATTACACCGAATTTTCTCTGGTCGGCTCAACCAGGGACGACGCGGCGGGCGAGGCCTTCGACAAGGCCGCGCGCGTGATCGGCATCAGCTACCCCGGCGGAAAAGAGATGGACCGTCTGGCCGCGATCGGCAATCCCGATGCGATCCCCTTCCCTCCCTCGGCGATCCGCGACAGCGACTTTGACTTTACGTTTTCGGGATTGAAGACCGCGGTCATCAACCACGTTCACCGTCAGAACCAGCTTGGCTGCCCCATCTCTCCTGCCGACCTTGCCGCCTCCTTTACCAAGGCGGTCTGCGACGGCATCCGTTCGCGATTGGAAAACGCGCTTTCGGCTCTGCCGCATAAAAAGCTGTTGCTTGCGGGCGGCGTGGCCGCCAATTCACACATCCGAGAAGTGGCAAAGAAGGTTTGCGATGCCTTCGGCGCGACGCTGTATCTGCCGCCGCTGTCTCTTTGCGGGGACAACGGAGCCATGATCGCCGCGCAGGGCTATTACAATTTCAAGGCGGGCATCACGGCCGATACGAGCTTAAACGCCCACGCCACCAGCCCGTTTCGCTTTCACGGTCAACCAAAGACCTGAAAAGCAAGTTTTCCACATACGGCTGTGGAAAACGCTGTGGAGATTGTGAAAAAGTGCGATTTTTTCAACACTTTTTCGTGTTTTTCGACTGTTTTTGTACCGAGGGGATTGTGAAAAACTTTCGTTTTTTCACAGATCGACCGTCTCCGTTTCGTTCTCATCTTGCCCCGTGAGCCACTCGGCCTCGCCGGAAAGAAAGCGGATGGAGCGCTCGATGGCGTCACGCGCGTTGCCCCACGGCTCTTTCTGATAGCGATAGTCAAACTTCTTGCAGAAATGCGAGACGTCGTCCTTCAGGGACTGCAGATATTTCATTTCCACGCCCTGCGCGGCATCAAGAAAATCGGGCAGGCGCTTTTTGGAGATAAAGAGCTTGGCCGTTCTTAAATAGCGTGTATAGCAGGGCAGACAAAAATACGTCTGATGTTCGAGTTTTTTTCTGAACTCAGCGTCCATTTCCCAAAGGAGACAGGCCGTTTCGAACATTTTCGACCAATGAAACTCCACCCTCTCGCAGACGTAGCAGGTATCGACAAACGAGGCGGTATGCGAGCTGACGGTGTTGACCTTGTCCTTGAGGGAAAGCTTCGGCGTGGCACACTCGCGGCGGATCTGATCGAGATGGCTCTCGAGCATCAGCGCGAGCGGCAGGCGCTTCTGCGCGCGGTGCATTTTTTCAAAGTGACGGGCGCAAAAGCCCTTTTCGTTGGTTTTGATGCGAATGTCCGGCTCCATCATCGAAGCGCCGAGGATCAATTCGATCTCGTTTGCCTCGAGCTTTTCCTTCATACGGCAAAACGGGCAGGAGCCGCTTTCCTCAAAGGCCTCGTTGACGGGGATGGTATAGATCTTTTCCATATCAATTCTCCAAATACGGGATTTACCCTTATGGTAGCACAAACCGCACCAAATTTCAAGACAAGAACCAAATTTCGAAAGGAGCTCTTATGGCAAAGCAATTACAGGAGCTTGACGCGACCCATCGGATCTACCAATTCACGGAAGGTTTTTCCTTCGGAACGGACGCTGTTCTTCTCTCCGGTATGATCCGTTGCCGCGAGCGGCAGGTGGGGGTGGAATTCGGTACGGGCGTGGGGATCATCCCGATCCTGTTATGTATGCACAAAAAATTCCGATCCATCACCGCCCTTGAGATCCAGAGCGAATACGCCTCTCTTGCGCGGGAGAATCTGGAAATGAACGGCTTTTCCGATCGGGTCAAGGTGCTTTGCGCCGATTTGAAGGACGCGCCGAGGATCATTGAAAAGCCCTGCGATTTCGTGTTTTGCAACCCGCCGTATATGAAAAAGGACAGCGGGAAAACCAACGACAACGAAAAAAAGCGCATTGCGCGGCACGAGATCCTCTGCGACATTACGGACGTATGCCGCAGTGCAAGCGCCATTTTAAAGGACAAAGGGAGTTTTTACTGCGTGTACCGCACCGCGCGCCTGCCGGAGCTGTTTTGCGCTCTGCGCGAGAATATGCTTGAGCCGAAAAATATGATTCTGGTCACGCCCTTGCCCGACAGCGCGCCGAGTCTGGTTCTGATCCGCGCGATCAAGGGAGGAAGCTGCGAATTGAAAACGCGCGCCCCGTTTGTGATCCAGAATCCGAGCGGACAAAGAACCGAGGAGACCAGACTTCTCTACGAGACGGGCGTGATCCGATGGGGAGACGAGAACGAATGAAACGCGTTTGGGTTTTATGCTTGGTGATCCTTCTTTGTCTGACAGCCTGCAGCTCGGCCGAGCGGCACGACGCCAACACGGAGGCAAAGACCGTTCGGGAGAACCGCGAGCTTTTGGAGAAGTGCGTGGAGAGGATGCTTTCTTTTTCCGAGGAGCGGATTTACGTTGCGATGGAGGAAAAGCTCGACGAGGACAAAAAGCCGACGGGCGTGGTGCGGCTGGTCTCCTACACCAACGAGGGAGCGACGCGAAACGAGATCGAGGACGAGATCCTGCAGGAGGCGCTGGAAACGCTCGGCTTGAAGCTGATCTTCTTCCAAACGGGAAGTGACGCACGGCGCGTGGTCATCTTCAGCTACGCCAAGGAAAAGGCCGTCGGCCGTCAGGCGGGCTTTTACTATTCCTTCGACGCTCTTCCCTGCGGCTGGTGGGGCAGGACGGCAGAGCTTGAGCGGCAAAACGAGCGGTATCTGCAAATGAACGCCAACGGCTCGGCCTGGTACTACACGCTTTTGCTGGAGGGGCCGTTCTATTATTACGAAAAAACCGGCGAGCTTCTCGCCTGAAAACGAAAAAAAGATGGGAACGGACGTTCTCATCTTTTTTTCGTTACGCTTCCTGCGCGGGGCTCTCGGACAGCGAGCGGTAGACCCGATGAATCAGGACGGTGGAGACGATCATCGTCAGCGAATCGGCGCAGAGCTGCGTCCAGGCGATGCCGAGCATCCCGAAGAAGTGACTCATCAAAAACAGCAGAGGAATGTTCACAAGTCCCTGACGGCAAGCGGAAAGAATCAGGGATTCCTTGCCCTTGCCCATCGCCTGAATGGAGAAGGTGGAAAGGATGTTGTAGAACATCAGGGGCGTGGCAAGACAGCAGATGCGAAGAAAGCGCGTGCCGAGGGCAAGGGTCCTTGCCTCCTCGATAAACAAGGACACGATCGGGCCGGAAAACAATTCGAAAATAACGATACAAAGTGCGGCAAAGCTCATTCCCGCAATGCGGCAGGTCGAGATGACCTTTTTCATCCGTTGGTGGTTGCCCGCGGCGTAATTGTAGCCGACCAGCGGGATCATACCCTGACAAAGCCCCATTCCCACGTTCAGCGGGAGCATATCAATCTTCTTGACGATGCCGATGGCGGCAAGCTCAATATCCCCAAAGCCCGTGGCAAGCTGATTGAGCACCATATTGGACACACAGGCCAGCCCCGCACTCAACGCCGAGGGGATGCCCGTGGCAAGGATGCGCTTGAAATACCGCGCGCCTGCGGGAGCAAGCTTGAGGGACAAAGAAAGCACCGAGCGGTGGCGGATACGGAAAAAGACGATGAAGAAATAAAGCAGGGACAGGCAGTTGGAAAGGCAGGTGGCAATGGCCGCGCCCGCGACCTCCTGCCCCGTCGGGAGCAGAACGAACATAAACAGCGGATCCAGGAGAATATTGATGACGCCGCCGAGCCCGAGGCCGATGCCCGCCTCCCGCGAGAAGCCCTCACAGCGGAGCAGATGGGAGAAGGTCATACTGAGAATGCTCGGGATGCCGCCGATCACGACGACCCAAAGGGTGTAGGAAGCGGAAAAGGCGTAGGTGTTCTCGCTGGCGCCGAGGGCGGAAAGGATCTGCGGCATAAAGATCGCACACAGCACGCTGTAACAAAAGCCGACGAAAACCGAGCCGTAAAAGCTGAAGGCGGCGGTTGCGGATGCGTCCTTTTCCCTGCCCTTTCCGAGCAGGCGCGAAATGAGCGTTCCCCCTCCCACGCCGAAGAGGTTTGAGAGCGCGTTCATCGCAAACACGAGGACAAAGGAAAGCGTGGCGGCCGCGATCTTATAGGGATCGTTGGTGATTCCGATAAAGAAGGTGTCCGCCAGATTGTAGACCATGGCGATCAGCTGACTGCCGATGGTCGGCAGGGCAAGCTTTGCCAGCGCGCGCGGCACACTCATCTCCTCGAACAAATATTTTTTCTGATCCATCGACTCTTTTTCATTCCTTTCTGCAAAAACAGAGATATTATACCACATTCCCGCCGCGAGTGCAAGTCAAAGGGAGAAAAGAAAAACAAGCGGTGTTTGTAACAATTTTTTAAATAATCCGTTGAAAGTCTTTTCTTTTCCGCTCGTTTCGTATAATATGGTGAACAAATTTTTCAGAAAGGATAGAATACGATGAACCACACCAAATCCAAGCGGCTGAATCTGATTAAAAACGACATTCGCGGCACGGTTTATCATCAGGCGCTTCGGCTGGAGCAGAGCGGCAGAAGCATCTTGAAGCTCAACACGGGAAACCCCGCGGCCTTTGACTTTAAGATGCCCGACGAGATCCGAGCCGTCCTTTGTGACAAGGCCGAAGAAGCGACCGCCTACTGCTCCGTGCAAGGGATGGAGGCGGCGCGAGCGGCCGTCCTTTCTTACCACAAAGACCGAGGGATCGAAGAGATCGGTCTTGACGACGTCTTTCTTTCCAACGGTGTCAGCGAGATGGTGCAGGTGGCCCTGCTTTCCCTGCTCGATCCCGACGACGAGATCCTGCTTCCCACCCCCTGCTACTCGCTTTGGGAGAACTGCGCCTATCTTGCCTGCGCCCGCCCCGTCTTTTACCGCTGTCAAGAGGAGAATGCGTGGCTTCCCGACGTCGAGCACATCCGCAGTCTGGTCGGAGCGCGCACCCGTGCGATCGTTTTGATTAACCCCAACAACCCCAGCGGCGCGGTCTACCCGCCCGAGAAGGTTCGCGAGATCCTTGACGTGGCAAGAGCGCACCGTCTCGTGGTATTTTCCGACGAGATCTACGACCGTCTGCTCCTGTCCGAAACGCCCTTTGTCAGCACGGCCGCGCTGTGTCCGGATCTGGTCTGCATGACCTTCAACGGACTCTCCAAATCGCACGTGATCTGCGGGCTTCGCTCCGGCTGGGCCGTGGTCAGCGGACCGCGAAAGGAACGGGAGGAATTCAAGGAGGCTCTGTTTCGCCTCTGCGCGATGCGCCTTTGCCCAAACACCCTCTCCCAGCTCGTCGTTCCCGCGGCGCCTTCTCACAAGGAATATACCGACTCGATCCTTTTGCCGAAATTAAAAGAGCGCCGCAAGGTCGTTCTGGAGGCGATCGCGCGCATCGACGGGCTTGACTGCATTCCCAACCAAGCGGCGTTTTACCTTTTCCCCCGCTTGGACAAGCGTCGCTTCGGGATCGAAAGCGACACACGCTTTGCGCTTGATCTTCTCAATGCCAAGGGCATTCTCGTCGTTCCCGGCTCGGGCTTTGCCATGGAGGGGAACGCACATTTTCGAATCGTGATGCTCCCGTCCGAAGAAATCCTTTCCAAGGCGATGGAAGACTTGGGCGATTTTCTGTCCGATTACAAGCAAAAATAGCAAAAAAACGCGCCGAAACGAAATGGGTGATGTCCTTATCGGAGAAATAAGATAGGGGTATGGGCATAGCCCTGTGCATTTGTTAAACAAATGCGAAACTTGCAATAAAAACAGAAGAGAGAGTGCTTCGGAAGCAAAATTCCGTAAGACTCTCTCTTTTTTTGCTTTTCTGTTTAGAGTTATGAGTTATGAGTTTGCTATCGCAAACGTTATGATATGATTGCCCTTGCAATCTTCCACTTGGCGATGCCAACCATAACGATGCGGAGCATCCCATAACTCATAACTTGCCCGCATGGGCAATCATAGTTTAGCGTGATTGTCCGTTAAGGACATCACGCTAAAAGCGGTGCGTTTTTTTGATACCATATCGAAAAAAATATAGGTTTATGTCGATTTTTGCATTCGGATTCCGCGACTTTTTTCTTCTTTTACTTGAAATCGTCGCGCTTTTTTATTATAATGAAATGTGGTAAATTGCGCAGGATTGGTTTTGCACCCCCTTTATCCCTCGCAAAGATAAGAAAATTCAATCACCGGAAAGGAAATCAAGATGGTTTTAAGTTATTATCCCGGCTGTACCCTTCGCACGCAGGCCAAAGAGCTGGATCGCCGTGCCCGCGAATGCGCCAAGCTCTTGGGGATCGAGCTTGAGGAAGTTGACGATTGGCAGTGCTGCGGCGGTTGCTACCCCGTTGCCAAGGATGAGATCGCAACCAAGCTCAGCGCCGTACGCGCCGTGATGGCGGCCCATCAAAAGGGACAGGAGCTGGTCACGGTCTGCTCCGCTTGCCACAACGTATTAAAGCGCGTCAATGACGATATGAAAAACGACGAGGTGGTCGCAGACCGCGTCAATCGCTATATGCAAAACGAAGTTCCCTATCGCGGTGAGGCAAAGGTCATCCATTTTGTGGAGATGCTTCGCGACAAGGTCGGCTTTGACCGCATTCGCGAGATGGTCAAAAAGCCGCTGACGGGAAAGAAGATCGGCGCTTACTACGGCTGTCTTCTGCTCCGTCCCGGTAAAGTAATGGCCTTTGACGATCCCGAGAATCCTTCCATTCTTGAGGATCTGATCCGCGCGATCGGTGCCGAGCCGGTCACCTGGGCGATGAGAAACGAGTGCTGCGGTGCCTACCTTACGCTGGAAGACAAAAAGGCAACCGCCAAAAAGAGCTCCTCGGTGCTGGCCAATGCCAAGGCCGCAGGGGCAGAGTGCGTCATCACCGCTTGTCCGCTTTGTCTTTACAACTTAAATCAGTCCGGCGGCGAGATCCCCGCCGTGTATTTTACCGAGCTTCTCGCAGAAGCCTTGGGGATCGAATAAGGAGGCAATATGGAACAGAACAACTTAAAGGAGCAGATCCTTCGCATCAGCGGTGTCAACCCCCGCAAATGTATGAAGTGCGGCAAATGCAGCGGTACCTGCCCTTCCTATGACGAAATGGAATTTCATCCCCATCAGTTCGTTTCGATGGTGGAAAGCGGCGAGATCGAGCCCTTGATGGCTTCCGACTCCCTTTACAAGTGTCTGACCTGCTTTGCCTGCGTGGAGCGTTGCCCCCGTCAGGTCGAGCCTGCCAAGCTGATCGAAGCCGTCCGTCTGGCCGTCATCCGTCAGCAGGGACAAAACCACTTAAAGCCCGAAGCCATCCCCCCGATGCTCGATGAAAAAATGCCTCAGCAAGCATTGGTTTCCGCGATGAGAAAATACGCAAAATAGGAGGATACGATGCAAAGAATCGGTGTTTTCGTATGCTGGTGCGGCAGTAACATTGCCGCCACCGTGGATGTAAAGGCCGTCGCAGAAGCGCTCGGGAACGAGCCCGGCGTCGTCTTTTACGAGGATTATCAATATATGTGCTCCGAGGAGGGCCAAAACAAGATCAAAAACGCGATCCGCGACTACAAGCTGACGGGCGCGGTGGTCTGCTCCTGCTCTCCGCGTATGCACGAGGCGACCTTCCGCAAGGCGGCGGCCGCCGCGGGCGTGAACTCCTTTATGGTGGAGATCGCCAACATCCGTGAGCAGTGCTCCTGGATTCATAAGGATATGCAAAGCGCCACCGAAAAGGCGATCGTGCTCGGAAGAGCCGCCATTGCCAAGGTGCATCTGAACACCCCCCTGACCCCCGGCGAGAGCCCCGTGGTCAAGCGCGCGCTGGTCATCGGCGGCGGTATTGCAGGCATTCAGACGGCGCTGGACATTGCCGACGCGGGCTTTGAGGTCGACATCGTCGAAAAGAAGCCGACCATCGGCGGCAAGATGAGCCAGATCGACAAGACCTTCCCGACGCTGGACTGTGCGGCCTGCATCCTCACCCCGAAGATGGTTGACGTGGCGCAGAACGACAAGATCCGCATCTTCTCCTACAGCGAGGTTGACGCGGTCAAGGGCTTCGTCGGAAACTTTCAGGTCTCGATCCGCCGCAAGGCCAGATTCGTAGACGAAACCAAATGCACGGGCTGCGGTCTTTGTACCGAAAAGTGCCCGCAGAAGAAGGTTCCCAACGAATTCAACCTCGGGCTCGATCAAAGAAGAGCCATCTACATTCCCTTTGCTCAGGCCGTGCCGAAGGTAGCCACCATCGACGCCGATTACTGCACGATGCTCAAGACCGGCAAGTGCGGCGTTTGCTCGAAGGTTTGCACTGTCGGCGCGATTGATTACAAGCAGACCGACAGCATCGTTGAGGAGCAATACGGCGCGATCGTCGTGGCCACGGGCTACAACCCCATCGAATTGACCAAATACGACGAATTTGCCTACTCCCAGTCCCCCGACGTGATTACCTCGATGGAATTCGAGCGCATCACCAACGCGGCCGGCCCGACGGGCGGCACGCTGCTTCGCCCCTCCGACAACACACACCCGCACAAGATCGTATTCGTGCAGTGCGTGGGAAGCCGCGAGGACGGATCGGGCTGCGGAAAGCCCTACTGCTCCAAGATCTGCTGTATGTATACCGCCAAGCACGCGATGCTCACGCGCGAAAAATACCCCGATACCGAGGTTTACGTGTTCTACATCGACGTTCGCACCCCCGGTAAGAACTTCGATGAGTTTTACCGCCGCGCCGTGGAAGAATACGGCGTTCACTACATCAAGGGTATGGTCGGCAAGGTCATTCCCGAGAACGGCAAGTTGAAGGTTCGCGCCTCCGATCTGATCGAGAACAAGCAGATCCTGATTGATGCGGATCTGGTCGTTCTAGCGGCGGCCATCGAGCCGGACAAATCCGCCCGTCCCCTTGCCACGATGCTCACCGCATCCATGGACACCAACGACTTCTTCACCGAGGCTCACCCCAAGCTTCGCCCCGTGGAAAGCCCGACGGCGGGCATCTTCCTCTCGGGCTGCTGCCAAGGCCCGAAGGACATCCCCGAAACGGTCGCACAGGCCTCGGCCTGCGCCGCGAAGGTCATCGGCCTTCTGGCGAAGGATAAGCTCACCTGCAACCCCTGCGTGGACAAGAGCGACGAGATCATGTGTAACGGCTGTTCGGCCTGCGAAAAGGTCTGTCCGTACGGCGCCATTTCGTACGAAAACAAAGAATTCCGTATGCCTGATCGCACGACCCGCATCCGCCGCGTTGCCTCGGTCAACCCCGCAGTTTGCCAAGGCTGCGGTGCTTGTACCGTTGCTTGTCCGAGCGGTGCGATGGATCTGCAAGGCTTCTCCAACAGACAAATCATGGCGGAGGTTGATGCAATATGCAAATAAATGAAGAAAAATTCGAGCCCACCATCGTTGCCTTCTGCTGCAACTGGTGTTCCTACGCCGGCGCCGATCTTTCGGGCACCAACCGCCTGCAATATCCCGCCAACGTCAAGATCATTCGCGTTCCCTGCTCCTGCCGCGTCAATCCGATGTTCATTCTCCGTGCCTTCCAGCGCGGTGCGGACGGCGTGATCCTGTGCGGCTGTCACCCCGGGGACTGCCACTACACCACCGGCAACTACTACGCTCGCCGCCGCATGACGCTTCTCTTCTCGATGCTCGACTTTCTCGGCATTGAGCGCGGAAGATGCCGCGTCGAGTGGGTCAGCGCCGCCGAGGGTGCAAAATTTGCCGCCACGATGAACGACTTCGTTTCCACCGTGACCGCTTTGGGTAAAAATCGAAGATTGGAGGATCTGAGATGCAAAAAGTAATCCGTGAGAAGGCATTGGAGCTGATCTCTTCGGGCAAGGCCGATCGCGTGCTTGCCTGGAAGACGGGCGAATTCTTCTACGATCAGACGCCCCATCTCTTCCAAAGCGCCGAGGAGATTGAGAGCGATTTGGTCTGCAACGAATTTTCCGCGGCCAATCTTTCCAAATATTTGATTCAAGAGACGCGCGGGGACGGCGTGGTAGCCGTGTTTCTCAAGCCCTGCGACACCTACTCCTTCAGCCAGCTGATCAAGGAGCATCGCATCGACAGAGACAAGGTTTACGCCGTCGGCATCCCCTGCAACGGCAAGATCGATATCGATGCGCTCCGTGCGGCGGGCATCAAGGGCATCAAGACCGTTCGCGTTGAGGGTGACAAGGTCATCGCCGACACGATCTACGGTCAAAAGGAAATGCCCTTTGCCGACGCCCTCGCCGAGCGTTGCCGCAACTGCAAGAGCAAAAAGCACGTGCTTTACGACGAGCTGATCGGTGAGGACGGCGAGGTTTGCGACAGCAATCGCTTCGACGAGGTGGAAAAAATCGAGTCGATGTCGAGCGAAGAGCGCTTTGCCTTCTGGCAGGAGCAGCTTTCCCGCTGTATCCGTTGCAACGCTTGCCGCAACGTTTGCCCCGCCTGCAGCTGTGAAAAATGCGTGTTTGACAATCCCAAGTCGGGCATTGAATCCAAAGCACCCGCTTCCTCCTTCGAGGAGCAGAACTTCCACATCATCCGCGCCTTCCACGTGGCAGGGCGCTGTACCGACTGCGGCGAATGCTCCCGCGTTTGCCCGCAGGCCATCCCCCTGCATCTGCTCAACCGCAAGTTCATCAAGGACATCAACGAATTTTACGGTGAGTATCAGGCAGGCGAAAACCCCGACGAGCGCGCTCCGCTGAACAACTTTTCGTTTGACGACTGCGAAGCGAGCATCGTTTCCGAGAAAGGAGAGAAATGATGAAAAAGATTGCACTTTCCGAGCTTTCTCTTCTGCTGGACGCCATCGCCGCCAAGACGGCGCTGTATCTGCCCGTGAAAAACGATGCGGGTGCGGATTACAAGCGCTATGAATCGGGCGATGCGATCGCACTCGAGGGCAACACCAACCGCTCTGCGAAGGATTTCTTCTTCCCGCAGGTGGAAGAAATGGCCGCCTACAAGGTGGAGGGAAAATCCATCTCGTTCGTGGACATCCGCGAGGAAAACGAGGACTTTATCATCTTCGGTGCGAGGGCGTGTGACGTTCGCTCCTTTGACATTCTCGACCGCGTCTTTTTGGCCGATCCGGTCGACACCTTCTATCAGAACCGCAGAAATCACGTGACGATCTTCTCTCTGGCCTGCAATCAGCCCGAGGAGACCTGCTTTTGCTCGCAGTTCGGCATTGACGCCGCCGAGCCCGCAGGCGACGTGACGATGTGGATCGTAAAGGACTCTCTCCTCCTGCGTGCCAACACCGAAAAAGGCTCTGCCGCTCTTGCGGCGGGCGAGTCGCTTCTGCAAGAGGCTGACGAGGATGCGGCAGAAGAGGAAAAGGCGGCCATCCGCTCCGTGCTTGCCGCTCTGCCCCTGCAGAACCTTCCCACCGACACCTTCCGCGAAAAGGGCTTGATGGAGCTGTTCAACGATCCTTCCTGGAAGGAATTGTCCTCGGCCTGTTTGGGCTGCGGAACCTGCACCTTCGTTTGTCCGACCTGCCAATGCTTCGACATTCGCGATTTTGACACCGGACACGGCGTTTTGCGCTACCGCTGCTGGGATTCCTGTATGTATTCCGACTTTACGCAGATGGCGGCGGCACAGCCCCGCTTGACCCAGCTGGAACGATTCCGCCAGAGATTTATGCACAAGCTCGTCTACTACCCCGCCAACAACGAGGGCATCTTCGGTTGTGTCGGCTGCGGCAGATGTCTTGCCAAGTGCCCGATCTCGATGAACATTGTAAAAGTAGCCAAAAAGATTGGAGGAGGGAAAGCATGACAAACGAAGCATTGATTCCTCAAATCGCTCAGATCACCGACATTCGCACCGACACGCCCGACGTCAAGACCTTCCGCTTGGTCACGCTCGACGGCAAGAAGCCCTTCGTTCACATCCCCGGTCAGTGCGCGATGCTCTCCATCCCCGGTGTGGGAGAAGCGCTCTTCTCCATCACCTCCTCTCCGACGAACGAGGATTATCTGGAATTTTCCATCAAGAAATGCGGCTGTGTAACCGATTTTCTTCACGGCATTGAGCCGGGTCAGCAGGTCACGGTGCGCGGCCCTTACGGAAACGGCTTCCCCGTCGAGAGCGCCTTCCGCGGGAAGGATCTGCTCTTCGTGGCGGGCGGTATCGGCCTTGCGCCCCTGCGCTCGGTCATCAATTACTGCCGTCACTACCGCGAAAACTACGGCAAGATCGACATCGTTTACGGCTCCCGCTCGATGCAGGATCTGGTCGATTACCGCGAGATCGTAGATGAGTGGTGCAAGGAAGACGGCATCAACGTCCACCTGACCATTGACCGCGAGCAGCCCGAATGGACGGGTCACGTCGGCTTCGTACCCAACTTTGTCAAGGAGCTTGGCTTTGACACCAACAAGACCGCCGTTTTGTGCGGACCGCCCATTATGATCAAATTCACCCTTGCAGGGCTTCAGGAATTGGGCTTTCAGAAGGATCAGATCTATACGACGCTGGAGATGCGTATGAAATGCGGCATCGGAAAATGCGGCAGATGCAATCTCGGTGACAAATTCATCTGCAAAGACGGCCCCGTCTTCCGTTTTGACCAGCTGGAAGATCTGCCCGACGAATATTGATTGTGAAAGGAAGAAATACGATGGAACAAACCGTTCAAATTTTTCTCTACGGCAAGAAATACGCCGTACCCGCGAACCTGACCATTATGGGTGCAATGGAATACGCGGGATACCAGCTCGTGCGCGGATGCGGATGCCGTAACGGCTTCTGCGGTGCTTGCGCTACCATCTACCGCATCAAGGGACAGACGGAACTGAAGGTCTGTCTGGCCTGCCAGACCAAGGTCGAGGAGAATATGTATATCGCAACGCTCCCCTTCTTCCCGCTGGTCAAGCAGGTGTACGATATGGAAAAGATCGGGCCGACTGAGCAGATCATGATGCAGCTCTACCCCGAAATTTACAGCTGTATCGGCTGCAACGCCTGCACGAAGGCCTGCACGCAGGGTCTGAACGTGATGCAGTACATCGCTTACGCACAGAGAGGCGAGTACGAAAAGTGTGCCGAAGAGAGTTTTGACTGCGTGATGTGCGGCGTATGCTCCTCCCGTTGCCCCGCCGGCATCAGCCATCCGCAGGTTGCTATGCTTGCCCGCCGCTTGAACGGCAAATACATTGCGCCCGGCTGCGGTCACCTCAAGGATCGCGTGAAGGAGATCAACGAAGGCACCTTCCAGGAGCTTTTGGAAGATCTGATGCAAAAGCCGATCGAGGAGCTCAAGGAGCTCTACAACAACCGCGAGATCGAGAAGTAAGGGGGAAAGAGAAATGTATAACGAAGAAATGCGCCTTTCGATGCAAAAGGTAGAGGCGAACAGAAAGGCAAACGCCGCTCTGGAACCCAGAAGAATGACCGCGGAAGAAAAAGAAAAGCTTCTTGCGACCTACCATCCCGACTATATTGAAAGCCAATTTGCCACGCTGACCGTCGGCCCGAACAAGGGCGACAAGGTGCCGCTTCAGCTTTGCGATCTTCTGCAGGCCAACAGCCGCATTCAGAATATGAAGATCGATCTGGACAAGATCGACTACGACGTGGACGTTCTGGTCATCGGTGGCGGCGGTGCCGGCTCGAGTGCGGCGATCGAAGCACACGAAAAGGGCGCGAACGTGATGATCGTGACCAAGCTTCGCATCGGTGATGCCAACACGATGATGGCAGAGGGCGGTATTCAGGCGGCTGACAAGCCCAACGACTCACCTGCGATCCATTACGTTGACGCGCTCGGCGGCGGCCATTTTGCCAACAAGCCCGAGCTTCTGTACCGCTTGGTCAACGAGGCGCCCGACGCCATTCAATGGCTCAACGATCTGGGTGTGGAATTTGACAAGATGCCCGACGGCACGATGGTCACCACTCACGGCGGCGGTACGAGCCGCAAGAGAATGCACGCCGCGAAGGACTACTCCGGTGCGGAGATTATGAGAACCCTGCGCGACGAGGTGCTGAACCGTCAGATCCCCGTGGTTGATTTCACCTCGGCCATCGAATTGATCCTCGACGAGGAAGGCAAGGCGGCAGGTGCGGTTCTGATGAATATGGAAACGGGCGAGATCCTCGTGGCAAGAGCCAAGACCGTTATCATTGCAACGGGCGGCTGCGGCAGACTGCACTATCAGGGCTTCCCGACCTCCAACCACTACGGTGCAACGGCCGACGGCTTGATCCTCGGCTACCGTGCCGGCGCAAAGCTGCTTTACGCAGACAC
>JAZRZQ010000058.1:0-12428 GCA_045601445.1 Eubacteriales bacterium
AAGTTATCGTCTGCAAGTATCATGTCCGCTACGTTCTTGGTAACGTCCGTACCCGTGATACCCATACCGACACCGATGTCGGCAGATTTGATGCTGGGAGCGTCATTAACACCGTCACCGGTCATAGCGGTTACCATGCCACGGCGCTTCCAAGCAGAGACAATGCGAACCTTATGCTCGGGCTGAACGCGAGCGTAGACGCTGTATTGATCGATCATACGATCTAATTCCTCGTCACTCATCGAATCCAGATCACTGCCGCGGATAGCCTGATCGGCACTTTGAATGATTCCGAGCTCCTTGCCGATCGCAACGGCAGTATCAATATGGTCACCCGTAATCATTACGACTCGAATACTTGCACCACGGCAAGCGTCGACCGCCGCCTTGACCTCGGGTCTGACAGGATCGATCATTCCGCAAAGTCCAAGGAAGATCAATTCCTTTTCAAGCGTCTCGGAATCTTCCTTCTCAGGCTTTTCGGTAAGAGGACGGTAAGCACAGGCCAAAACGCGCAGAGCCTGATCGGCCATATTCTTGTTTTCCGAAAGGATCTCGGCGCGCTTTTCCTCCGTCAAAGGAGAAGGCCCGTCATTCGTCAAATAATACTCGCATCGACGAAGCAGTTCATCGGGCGCACCCTTGGTAAACTGAGTAAACTGATCTCCGTCACGAACAACGGTCGTCATCATCTTTCTGCCGGAATCAAAAGGAACTTCGGCAACGCGGGGATAGGTCTTTTTCAGGTCGTTCTTATCAAGACCGCTTGCAAAAGCAAAATTAACAAGTGCACATTCCGTCGGCTCGCCGATCGCAGTTTTCTTTTCAAGATCATACTCGGCATCCGAAGAAAGCGCCATTGCTCTGGCAAGGAAAGCTTCATCGGGAGAATAGGAACGAACAACCGTCATCTTGTTTTGCGTCAAGGTACCGGTCTTGTCGGAACAAATCACCTGCGCGCAACCGAGCGTTTCAACTGCGGTCAGACGGCGAATCACAGCCTTTCTCTTCGACATTTTGGTAACACCGATCGAAAGCACGATGGTCACGACGGCGGCAAGTCCTTCGGGGATGGCGGCAACGGCAAGGCTGACGGCAACCATAAAGGCTTCCAAAAATTCGGTAAAGTAATCGTGAGGACCGGCACCGAACAAGACGCGGCAAGCGCCTACGGCAAAAATCAAAATACTGATACCCAAAACAAGCCAGGTGAGGATCTTGGAAAGGCCCGCAAGACGGATCTGCAAGGGGGTCTGCTCCTCCTTGGCCTGCGTGAGTGCACCTGCTATCTTACCCATTTCGGTCTGCATACCGATCTCAACGACTACCGCCTTACCGCGCCCGTAAACGACGGTACTGCCCATATAGCACATATTTTTGCGGTCACCGAGAGGAACGTTGTCAACGTTGGAAGACAACGCTTCGTGGATCTTATCAACGGGGACAGATTCACCGGTCAGAGCCGCCTCCTCAATTTTCAGGGAAGCAGATTCCAGAATACGGCAATCTGCAGGCACGGAGTCGCCGGCTTCAAGCAAGATGACGTCGCCGGGAACAAGATCCTCGCTCTTAACCATAATCATCTTACCGTCACGAAGGACACGCGATTGTGCGGCCGTCATTGTCTTTAAAGCTTCAATCGCTTGTTCTGCCTTACTCTCCTGAATGACACCGAGAACGGCGTTCAGCACGACAACGAAAAGAATGATGAATGCATCGGCAAAGGACTCCGGATGATTGCCGGGTATGCTGTTGTTGATGATCGTCGTGACGACTGAGATCGCGGCGGCGGCAAGGAGAACCAAGATCATCGGATCGACAAGCTCTTTCAAAAAGCGCTGAAGGAGCGTCTCCTTCTTGCCCTCTGCCAACTTATTTTTTCCGTATTGCTCGGTTCTCTTCTGAACGGAGGATTCGGAAAGCCCGTTTTCAGAACTGTTAAGCTCATCGAGCACCTGTTGACTCTCCAAAAAATATGGTTTCATTTCCAATGGCATCCTTTCAAGCAAAAAAAATACTCGGTACTTGCTGTACCGAGTTATTCCCTCATACAAGCAAGACCTGTACAAGAGTCTGGTTATTTAAGATATGCCAAATCTGAAAACAGATCGGACTGGTGACATATCACGCCAACGGCGCCAACTACTCCCTCATGTGACAAATATTATACCAAAAACGGTCAGCTTTGTCAAGGCAAAGATTTCGACAAAGACTTACAAGGTTTTCGATGTCATTTTTGACCATTTGCGGGGGTAAATCGACGGAGTCGGCTTCACTTTCCGAATGATAATCAGTTGCCGAGATGCCTGACAAAACTCTCGGATTGCTTCGGATTCCGCCTCGTCAAAGCCAAAGTCCTTGATAGCTTCGGGAGAAAATTCAATCGGTATGGTTTTTTCAAGTTTTCCTCCGAGCGTCGGGATCGCTCGAAGGCTTGCCTGTAGCTCCTCCTGAGCCTTGGCGCCTTTCATAGCAATGAATATGCCGCCTACTTTAACAAAAGGCAAACAAAGCTCGCACAAAACGGGAAGTCTGGCAACCGCACGAGAAACGCAAACGTCAAACCGTTCTCTCATCGGGCCGCTCTTCCCTGCCAACTCTTCGCCCCTTCCCCAAACGGGATGCACGCAGGAAAAGTCGAGCAAACCGACGTTTTCCGAAAGCGCACGAATCTTTTTCTCCGTACTGTCGATCATCGTCAGATCCGCCTTCGGTGCAACGGAAGCGATGGGCAAACCCGGAAAGCCGCCGCCACAGCCGATGTCGCAGATGCGTTTGTTTTCGATCGCACTTTGAAATTCAGGAACAAAAAATAATGTCAAAGAGTCAATGATATGCTTGAGCGTAACGTCTATCGGCGAGATGAGTGAGGTGATATTGATCTTTTCATTGGTCTCGACGACGCGATCGTACAGCCTGGAGAAGATCGAGAGATCCTGCATTTTTGCAACCTGCGGGACGAGTGCACCGATCAAACGAAGATGTTTTTCTTGTAGTGGCATAGCCTACCTCTCATTCATATTCAGGTATATGAGCAGAACGCTGATGTCTGCCGGAGATACTCCGGAAATACGGGATGCACGGCCGATATTCTCCGGCCGCATGTGATCCAGTTTTTGCCTTGCCTCCAGGCGAAGCCCGGAAATCTGATGGTAATCAATCCCGTCCGGGATCGGTTTTGATTCCAATTTGCGGAATTGCTCGGCCTGCTTTAGCTGTCTTTTGATGTAGCCTTCATATTTAATCTCAATTTCCGCGCGAAGAAAAACCTCTTCCGGCAGATCAGGACGAGTTTTATCGACCGATTGCAAAACGGAATAGCTCAACTGCGGGCGACGGATCAAATCGGCAAGTCGTGCACCACCCGTGACCGTTTGGCTGTCGACCGAGCGCAGCAAATCGTTCAATTCCGCGTCGGGAGAAAGATAGGTATTCTCTGCACGCTTGATCTCACGATCAATGGCTTCAAACAGTTTTTTCTTGGCAAGGTAACGCTCATTGGAGATCAAGCCGACTCTTCTTCCCTCCTCGAGGAGTCTCCGATCGGCATTATCCTGACGGAGAATTAAGCGGTATTCACACCGACTTGTCATCATACGGTACGGCTCGTTGGTGCCTTTCGTTACAAGATCATCAATCAGCGTGCCAATATAGCTTGATTCGCGAGTCAGCACCATTTTTTCTTTTCCCAAAACGCGCAGAGCTGCGTTGATACCGGCCACCAAGCCTTGGCAAGCCGCTTCCTCGTAGCCGCTCGTGCCGTTGAACTGTCCTGCACCAAACAGCCCTGCGTGATCCTTAAATTCAAGTGTCGCACGAAGCTGGGTCGGATCAATGCAGTCATACTCGATTGCATATGCCGTACGCATCACTTGCGCCCGCTCCAAACCGCGGATCGAATGGATCACCTTATTTTGAACGTCCTCGGGTAAAGAGGAAGACAGACCTTGAACATAGATTTCAAGTGTGTTCTCCCCCATTGGCTCCAAAAACAGCTGATGACGCTCCTTATCGGGAAAGCGCATCACCTTATCTTCAATGCTCGGGCAATAACGCGGTCCCGTGCTTTTGATCTTTCCCGAATACAACGGACTTCTATGAATATTGTCACGAATGATC
Organism: Eubacteriales bacterium; assembly: GCA_045601445.1. Taxonomy (GTDB): domain Bacteria; phylum Bacillota; class Clostridia; order Oscillospirales; family SIG627; genus RGIG5579. The sequence continues at coordinate 4,120 of JAZRZQ010000058.1, forward strand.
TCGTGGGTCTTTTCGTTGGTATAAACAACGTAGCATTTCTTTTGTCTTTTTTGCAAAAAGCTCTCGGAATCGGTGTCGTATGCAAAATGAGACGGTTTTTCGTCTCCTTCCTGAACCTCACAAAGCTCATAGTCGATGGAATCGGCATGAATTCGAGCAGGAGTGCCCGTCTTGAAGCGTCTGGTTCGGATACCCATATCGTTTAAGGACTTCGTCAAAAAGCAAGCCGGATAGAAATTATCCGGCCCTGCCGAATATGAAACGTCTCCGACTACGATATTAGAATCAAGATAAGTACCCGCACAGATAACAACGCTGCGAGCCAGATACTGCGCCCCGAAGCGCGTGGTAAGGAGATAAAAATCACCACTTTTTTCGACGGAACAAATTTCAGCCTGAATCAAGCGCAAATTCTTGCAGTGCTCCAAAGCAGACTTCATATAATGGTGGTATGCGCGTCGATCCGATTGCATACGAAGCGAATGTACGGCAGGGCCTTTTCCGAGATTGAGCATACGGCTTTGCAGAGAGGTCGCATCCGCTGCGCGTCCCATCTCACCTCCGAGCGCATCGATCTCGTAGACAAGATGCCCCTTTCCCGTTCCTCCGATGGAGGGGTTGCACGGCATATTTCCGACCGCTTCCAGAGACAGCGTGAACAAAACGGTATCAACGCCCATTCTTGCCGAAGCCAATGCCGCCTCGATTCCTGCGTGACCGGCTCCGATAACAGCGACCTTGCAATCACCGGAATGAAAAACAAACGATTCCAAATCGAACTCCTTACTTTCCAACGCAAAAACGCGAAAAAACTTCATTCAAAATTGTTTCTCCCGCACTCTTCCCATCAATTTCAAGAAGAGATGCAAGAGCTGACTCCAGAGTCAGCGAGGCAATATCCTTATATCCGTTTTGAATTTGAAGCGAAGCCTCGGAAATCAATTCGCGACACCGCGAGACGCCGGCTTGCTGTCGGGCATTGACAAGGATCTCACCCTCACGATAGGCTGCTTCATCGGAAATAAAATGTGCCTCGACTCTTGAAATAAGAGCAGAAAAATCCATTTCGCCATCAAAACGGAAAAAGGCAGCAGGCTGCTTCAAGTCAAGATCAGACGCCCCAATGGCTTGGGGAAGATCCTGCTTTGTGAGTACGGGAATCACGAGGGCATCCGTCACGGATTGAAGCGATCGAAGAACGATCCTATCGTCCTCCTCCAAGGGCCTTGAAGAATCAAAAAGAGCAAAGATGAGTTCTGCGTCGCGCAAGGTAGCAAAGGTTTTTTCGATACCGATTTTTTCAATGGTATCCCCCGTCAGCTCCCGCACGCCCGCAGTATCGGAAAGATTGAGCAGCACTCTTCCGAATTTGACGGGATACTCGATGACGTCTCTTGTCGTTCCCGCAATATCGGTCACAATGGCACGGTCTTCACCAAGCAAAGCATTGAAGAAGGTGCTCTTTCCGACGTTTGGCTTTCCGACGATCACGGCGCTAACGCCGGCGTTAACGGCCCTTCCGATCAGATAGGTATCCGTCAGTCGAGCGCACTGTGCTTCAATTTTTTCAAGAATCAGCAAAAGCTCGTCATCCGACAGACTTTGAAGATCTTCTTCGGGATAATCCAGATATGCCCAAAGAGACGATGCCGCCGAAAGAAGGCTCTCGGAAATGCGACGAATATGCTCAGAGAGCCGGCCGCGTGCGGCTTTGGATGACAGTAAGGCCGCCGACTCGGTTTTTGCATCCAAGAGATCGGCAATGCCTTCCGCCGCCGTGAGGGAAAGCTTGCCGTTTATAAATGCGCGACGGGAAAACTCTCCCGGTTCTGCCATCACCGCGCCGCAAGACAGCACCGAAGACAAAATCATTGACGTGATGACTTCGCCCCCATGGCAGGAAATTTCGACAACATCCTCACCCGTAAAGGAAAAAGGCGCCTTAAAATAAGTCACAAGTCCATCATCCAGCACAGTTTTTTGATCGGAGGAAAGGAGATTGCCGTAAACCTGAGAGCGCGTCGGGTGATCCGAGAGTAAATCCCCCTTCAAAGGGCGAAAAATCCGATCGGCAATGGCGCAAGCGTCGGTTCCCGAGATGCGAATCACGGCAACGCCGCCCTTTCCACGGGGCGTAGAAATCGCGGCAATGGTAGAAAATAGCATACGAATCCTTCCTGAAAACAAAGAAGCGGCGGGAATGCCCGCCGCAAATCTTATAAATTCACCATTTCGGTATCTTCAACATCGGCGAGATTGATATCTTCGATGCTCTTTGCCTTTACGATGGTGCGAGGCTCCCGCACGGGATTGTACTCGTAAACCACCTTCGGCTTATCGGACGGAGCAGAGTTTTTCTTCGTCCGAGTTTCTTTTTTGACGCCTCCCTCGGGAGACATCACCACGCGACGCTCTTCGCCGGATCCGATCGAATGGGTCTGGACGCCGCCGATCTCTTGCGCTTGCGAATGAATGATTCGTCTTTCGTAGGCACTCATTGGCTCAAAGGTAACGTTTCTACCCGTTTTTTTCACGCGGGCCGCCGTCTTGCGAGCCAAGGCTTTGAGTGCATTCTCGCGCTTGGAGCGATAATTTTCAATATCCACGGTAACGCGAACGAAATCTTCGCCGTGACGGTTGGTCACAAGGCTGAGAAGATACTGGAGCGCATCCAGCACTTCGCCGTGATGGCCGATCAATACGCCGAGATTCTCCCCCTCAAGCGTGTAGGCCAATTCGCCGTTTTCCTTCTCTTCGCAATGAATGACCGCTTCGATGCCGGAATTGCGGATAAACGTCTGCAAAAAATCCTCGGTGGCCTCCCGAACGCCGGGAACGTATTTCACCAAAATTTTTGCGTCGGAAGAGCCAAGTCCGAGAAAGCCTTTTTTTGCTTCCTCCAGAACCGTGTAATTCAATTCTTCCTGCTGCATCTGAAGTTGCTGCGAAGCAAGGGCAAGGGCTTCCTCGACACTTTTTGCGGTAAAGGTCAATTCTTTAAACAAAATGCCACTTCCTTCCTAAAATTAAAGGGTTGCCCCTTATTTCTTTTCGTCGTCCTTTAAGGGCGCTTTCCCAACGGGAGAGTTGTCGCCGGTCTTCTTTTCCTTCAAAACCGTCTTTTCGCTGACGGTGCTGACAGACTCGTATTCATCGTCATCATCATAAACGAGCGATTTCTTCTTTTTTGCGGTTGCCGCGCTCTTTTTCTTCTTAACCTTGCCGCCGTACAAGCGCTCCGCTTCACGCATTTCCTCGGGAGAGATCTCCTTGATGGGGAACGCTTTGGCAAGAATGATCTGCTGAACGGGGCTCAAAATGTTCTGGATCATCCAGTAAATACCAACGGCCGTGGGAACCGAATAAGCGATGAAAAGGCTCATTAGGGGCATCATGATGTTCATCATGCGATTCTGGCTTTGAAGCTCGGCGGATACCTCGGGCTGATAGGTGAATTTGCGGGTAAGAGCCTGACCGAAATAAGCCGTGACGAGCGTCAAAATGGGGATGATAATCAAGAGCTTTTCGCCGATCTGCTCGCCCTTCAATACGCTCAAATTCGGACGAAGACCCAAGTCAAAGCCCGGAAAGAGCTCAAGATTCGGGATCGTATCGAGAACTTGCTCTGCGGTTACAGTCAAGGAGCCATCCTTAACCGAAACGGCAGTTCCGTCGCCTTTATAATGAGTCGCACTGTTATACGCCTCGATAAAGCGATTTCGGTTTTCCTCGCTGCGAAGAAAATCGATCGCGTTGATTTCGCTGTAAATGTTGTACTTGCCTGCCTTTAACAGCTCCCAGAATTGAGACTCGCTCTCCACCTTTCCGTTCAAGAAGAGTGAGACTTGCTTTTGGTCATCTGCCTTTTCGGCATCATTTTGATACACCACGTAGGAAATGGTGTGTTTCACTGACTCTGCTGTATCAAACCCGTCCATTTCAGGCAGAGGCGCTGCATAAGTCAAGGGATTTCTGACGACGGCATAAACCGCCAAAAGCACCAGCATTTGCACGAGCATCGGGAGGCAACCGCCGAAAGGACTGAAGTTTTCCTTTTGGTAGAGCTCCTGAATCTCTGTGTTCATTTTCATTTGGGTGGCTCTGTCGTTGCGTCCGGCATATTTTTTGCGAATCACGTTTTCTTTCGGGCGCAGAGCCGCCTGTTTTTGAGAGTTCTTTTGTTGCTTGATTCCAATCGGGAACATCACGATCTTCAAAATGACGGCAAACAAAAGAATAGCTACAAAATAGCTGTCAAAGATCGTATAAAGCCATTGGTATAAAATTCCGAACGGTGCTCGGATTAAATTAAACAATGCTTCAAACATTTATTTTTCCTTTCTTTTCGGGAAGTGATCCGGAACGGGATCAAAGCCTGCTTTTCCAAAGGGATGACAGCGCAAAATGCGCCAAACGGCCAAAACCGTTCCCTTAAAAAAGCCATGCTTCTGATAAGCCTCGATTGCATACTGGGAGCAGGTCGGGGTAAAACGGCAATGCGGGCCGAAGAGCGGAGAAATACATTTTTGATAAAAGCGTATCAAGGCTACACAAATATGTTTCACTGATTCTCCTCGGAAACAAGACCGAGCTTGCGAAAGGCAAGAGCAAGCTCATCTGACACGTCCTGCATTTTCCTGTCCCTTTGAACAATGGACGATCGCGCGACTACAACGATCAAATACGGATGTGACCATTGATGATCCCGCGCAAACAAACGGTACGCCTCGCGAATCAAACGACGCGCCCGACTTCTTTGAACGGCATTTCCGATTTTCTTTGACGTTGTAATACCGAGCTTCGTCTCCAAAGAACGGTAGTTTTTCAAGGCGTAAACGACGATGTTTTTTCCCGATGCTTTTTTTCCCTTGGCATAAACCTTGGAAAAAAGATGGTTCTCTTTGATGGGGATGATCGTTTTCATATCATCTGACATTCTTTCAACGGATCAACAGATATAGAAAAAAACCACCGTTGTTCACAGAGAAATCCGAGTCTCGGTGGTTTTTTTATTCACTCTGTTTGCGGCAAGATCAGTAGGTCAATCTTGCTCTCATTTTTGCTCTGCGTCTCTTGAGCACCTTTCTGCCGTTGGCAGTTTTCATTCTCTTACGGAAGCCATGCTCCATCTTTCTCTGACGCTTTTTAGGCTGATAAGTTCTGATCATAGTTGCACCTCCTTAAACTTATTGTGCCGTTTTCAACCACAGTACATTATACAACAGCATCAAACGCCGTGTCAAGCGTTTTTTTGAAAAATATTCGATTTTCTCACGCGTTTCTGATTTTGTGAAAATGCAGGAGAGCCGCTCCGATCACCGTTCCGAAACGAGCGTTTTCGGGAAACAGAAACTTCATATCAAACATTTTTTCCATCATAGCAAACACTCTTCTTGCGTGGAGCATCGAAGAAAGCTTACCGGTCAAAACAACCTGCTTTAAACCGAAGCAACGGGCGGCAAACACGCTCATCATCCCAATTGTTTCAAATACAAGATTTTCGATTCCAAGCGCAAGATCCTCTCTGGTGGCAAGGTCAGACAGCTTTCCGAAATTGGATGCGGTCGTATCGAGGGCAAGCGTTGCCGCAAGATTTTTCTTGGAAATATCGGAAATGCGAAGATCGACTTTGGAAATGTCCCCCTTCTCGGCAAGCGCCTCCAAATTATGCATATCACGTACGCCGAGCATCGTTTCCGCAAGGCCGAACAGCGTACCGCCGCCGACACCCGTGCCGCCAAGGTATTCCATCTGATCGCCCTTGACGTGAACGAGAGCCGTTCCCGTTCCCATACTGACAACAACCGTCTCCTCAAGCCCCGCAAGATACTGGCCACCGAGTCCGATACAGTCAAACTCCTGCACGTGCTCGGTCGGAATATGGTACAAATCCTCAGCGATATAGCTGCTGCCGGCGCCCGTCACCATCACTCTGTCAATTTCGGCCAGAGAAATCTTATGCAAGGACGTAAATTTTCCAAACGCGCCGTAGACCGAAGAAATCGGATCGTCAGCCTTGACGGACAGCGGCTGAATCAAGTCCCCTTCCGAGCGAAAGCCGCAAATTTTAGTAATACTTCCTCCGATATCAATGCCGAGTACAATACCCATTTTTTTGTCCTTCCCAAATATGATTGGCACTATTTTATCACATTCTAACACAACAGTCAAGCAAATCGGAATAGACAAGCGCTTAAAAATGTGATATAAATATAACACAATACAACAACAATCGAGGTTTCCATGAAAAATGACGCTTGCTACCGATGCCCCAGACTTTGCGGAGTCGATCGAACGAGATCTGTCGGGCGATGCGGGGCAAAAGAGTTGCCCCACGTTGCCAAAGTGATGCTTCACCGTTGGGAGGAGCCTTGTATCTGCTACAAGGACGGGTGCGGAGCGATCTTCTTTTCGGGTTGCCCGATGCACTGTATGTTTTGTCAAAACCATGCCATTTCCGAAAAAAGTTGCGGGACGGAGTTTGATGCCAAGTCGCTTTCCGATTTGATGCTTTCCTTACAGAAGAAAAACGCATCCGTTATTGATCTGGTCTCACCGACTCCCTATTCGGACACCGTTGCCGCCGCCCTTTCCTTGGCAAAAAATAACGGTTTGACAATTCCCGTGGTTTACAACACGTCGGGATATGAGCTACCGGAGGTGATCCAATCACTCTCGGGACTTGTGGACGTTTATATGCCCGATTTCAAATGTTTTGATCCTGCTCTTGCCGAAACGATCTGTCAAGCCAGGGACTATCCTGCCGTTTGCCGCGAGGCGATCCGAGAAATGGTTCGCTCGGTGGGGGCGCCGATTCTGAGTGAGGATAAACTTCTTCGCGGGGTGATCGTTCGAATTCTTGTTCTGCCGAGTCAAAGTGCCGACGCCTGCCGAGTTTTGGACGCGCTGTACGAGGACTTCGGAAAAGACGGAGTTGTTCTTTCCCTCATGCGTCAATATACACCTGCTCACAAAGCAAAGAGTCTCTCGCCTTGGAATCGCAAGTTGACCACGATCGAATACCAAAGAGTCGTTTCCTACGCACAATCTCTTGGATTCGAGACGATCTTCACTCAGAAAAAAGAAAGTGCAAGCGAACGTTATATTCCCGATTTTTCCGTGCAAAACGATTGACAAAAGTAAGTGAGAATGTTAAACTCTTTTTCATAAAAAATCACGGAGGGCAATCTATGAGAATCGGTATTTACGGATATGGCAATCTCGGTAAAGGCGTTGAAAGAGCCATTTTAAAAAACAAGGATGCAGAGCTGGTCGGTATTTTCACAAGACGCGATCCCGAAACGGTCAAGAGCGTGACCGGAGCGAGCGTTTATCCCGCAAGCATGGTCGAAGAGTTTAAAGATAAGATCGACGTGATGATTCTTTGCGGAGGCAGTGCCACGGATCTCGGATCACAAAGCCCGGATCTGGTTCGTCTGTTTCATATTGTCGACAGCTTTGATACCCACGCAACAATCCCCGAGCATTTCGATGACGTTGATCGCGTTGCAAAGCAAAGCGGAAAAATCGGAGTTATTTCCTGCGGCTGGGATCCCGGCCTTTTTTCCTTGATGCGCGTTTATGCCGGTGCCGTGTTGCCCGACGGCAGAGATTACACCTTTTGGGGCAAAGGAGTGAGCCAAGGACATTCCGACGCGATCCGCAGAATCAAGGGTGTTTTGGATGCCAGACAATATACCGTTCCCGTCCCCGAAGCACTGGAGAGGGTTCGCAACGGTCAAAACCCCGAGCTTACCACTCGTGATAAGCACACAAGAGAATGCTTCGTGGTCGCCGAAGAAGGCGCGAACCTTGCCGAAATCGAAAAGCAGATCAAGGAAATGCCCAACTACTTTGCCGATTACGATACGACGGTTCATTTCATCTCCATGCAGGAACTGAAAGAAAATCACAACGCACTCCCTCACGGCGGCTTCGTATTCCGTTCGGGAAAGACGTCCGAGAACAACAGTCAAATGATTGAATTCAGGCTCAAACTTGATTCCAACCCTGAATTTACGGGTAGCGTTTTGGTCGCGGTAGCAAGAGCCGTAACGAGACTTACCGCGGACGGGGTTTGCGGTGCAAAGACAATCCTCGATCTTCCGCCATCTTCCCTGTCTCCTCTTTCTCCCGAAGAGCTTCGCGCTCACCTGCTTTAAGAAAACAAGTCAAGACCACCGGTTGAACCGGTGGCTTGCACAGCCCCTATAAGGGGCTAATACAGGCTTCGTCCCTGAAAGGGACTACTGAAGTTTGACAACGCATTACACTCACAGGCAGCCGCTCACGTGCGGCTGTCTTTTTTT
>JAZRZQ010000059.1:0-25406 GCA_045601445.1 Eubacteriales bacterium
CTTAAAAAGGATAACGCGCCTCGCGCTCCCAAGCAGGAAAAACCCTCCCGCCGCGGCGGTGCCGCATATGAGTCCGAGCTTGATCAGGAGCTTGATACCCTTATAAACGTAGAGACAAGACACGAAAGGAAAAAAAGAGCCGACTCCGATTACGATTTCGATCTCCTCTCCTCAGGTAACGATACATCGGAGGACAGAACTCCCAAGCCCACCGACTCTAAAAAGCTTACAGGCGCCGCAAGATATAAAAGAAACCGCTCATAAAAGTCTCAAGCCGCACCAAGGTGCGGCTTTTTTCATCCGATTCTCGCCCACCTCGCGCCTTAGGCGCTTATATCACCATCCCGCAACCAGCAGCATAACCATGCCCACCGGCAAAGCCGGTGGTTTGCTCTGCGGCTATAAGCCGCTGTTACTGGCAGGGCTGAAAGCCCACCGAAACATTTGACACTTGCAAACTCGCCCTACCGCCAAAGATTTGGCTGCCATTTTCAGCCTCCCTTGTGCAAAGGGAGGTGGCACGGCTTGCCGTGACGGGGGGATTGTAAAAAGCACTCTCAAACAACCCCTCAGTCAGCTTCGCTGACAGCTCCCCTTACACAGGGGAGCCTACCGCTGCGGCGGGATTCCTCAACGGCATAAGCCTATACTGAACCACACGCTTAGCGGGTGGTTTTCGGGAACCAAAAAATTCCCCCTCATTCTATGAACGAGGGGGAGTTGGCTTACGTTGAAACTCGGCGGAACGGAAGGGGTTTGAACACGGTGTCGGAATCTTTTTTTACAAGGCTCACGAAAGCTCGAAGGCTCCCGTATAGAGCTGATAATACTTTCCCTTTTGGGCGATGAGGTCATCGTGATCGCCGCGCTCGATGATCTCGCCGTTTTCCAGAACCATAATGGCGTTGGAATTGCGAACGGTGGACAGGCGGTGCGCGATGACGAACACCGTTCTGCCCTCCATCAGGCGATCCATTCCCTTTTCGATGAGCGCCTCAGTGCGCGTGTCGATCGAGGAAGTCGCCTCGTCAAGGATAAGCACGGGCGGGTCGGCCACGGCGGCGCGGGCAATGTTGATGAGCTGTACCTGCCCTTGCGAAAGATTGGCACCGTCGCCCTCGATCAGCGTTTCATAGCCGTTTGGAAGGTGACGGATGAAGGTGTCGGCGTTGGCAAGCTTTGCCGCCGCGATGCACTCCTCGTCCGTGGCGTCGAGCTTTCCGTAGCGGATGTTGTCCAAAACCGTACCCGTAAACAGATGCGGGTCCTGAAGCACCATGGCAAGACTGCGACGCAGATCGTCCTTTTTGATCTTGTTGATGTTGATCCCGTCGTAGCGGATCTTGCCGTCGGGCACGTCGTAGAAGCGATTGATGAGATTGGTGATGGTCGTTTTACCCGCGCCGGTCGAGCCGACGAAGGCAATCTTCTGGCCGGGGTTGGCATAGAGGGTGACGTTCTTCAGCACCGTTTTTTCGGGGACGTAGCCGAAGGTAACGCCGTCCAATTCCACGCGGCCGCGCACCTCGGTATAGCTGACGCTTCCGTCGGCGCGGTGCGGATGACGCCAAGCCCAGATGCCCGTACGGCGATCCGTCTCACGCAGATTGCCGTTTTCGTCCTTTTCGGCATAAACGAGGGTGACGTAGCCGTCGTCGGTCTCGGCGGGCTCGTCGATCACGCGGAAGATGCGCTCCGCGCCCGCGAGGGCCGTCAGGATGGAGTTGATCTGCTGTGACATCTGACTGAAAGGACGGGAGAATTGATTCGAGCAGGTCAAGAAGGTGATGAGCGTGCCGACGGTGAGCAGATCGGGAGAGGCGAGCGCGATGACCGCACCGACCGTAGCGACCAGCGCGTAGTTGATGTGGTTCAAGTTATTCATCATCGGCATCAGGATATTGGCAAAGGTGTTGGCGCGCGTCGCGGCGTGGCAGAGCGCATCGTTGAGCTCGGCAAACTCCTGCTTGGCCTTGTCCTCGTGGCAAAAGACCTTAACGATCTTCTGCCCGCCGATCATTTCCTCGATATAGCCGTTGACCTTACCGAGCGAGGCCTGCTGACGGATAAAATAGCGGGCGCTTCGTCCGCCGACGGTCTTTGTGACAAAGAGCATCACACAAAGCATCAGAATGACCACCAACGTCAGATGCCACGAGAGGTAGAGCATCACGGTAAAATAGCCGATGACCATCACCGCGCCGGAGAGCATATTGGCGATGGAGTTGGAGAGCATTTCACGCATCGAATCGACGTCGTTTGTGTAAAGGCTCATCAGCTCGCCGTGGCTGTGCGTATCAAAAAAGCGGATCGGAAGCTTTTCCATCGCGCAGAACAGATCCATACGAACCCGATACAGCGCCTTGGTGGAAATGGAAAGCATCACGCGGGCGTAGACCCACGAGGAGAGCGCACCGACGGCGTAGACGATGCCCATTCTCAGAAGCAGAAGAATAAAATGGGTCATTGCTTCGGCGCTTTCGGGAGAGGCAATCAAGGGACGGATGCCCTCATCAATGATCGGTCGGAGCAAATATCCTCCGAGCACCTGCGCTCCCGAGGAGAGCAGGACGCAAACGAAAAAGAGGATCAGAAGCGGGCGGCTCTCGGACAGATAGGAAAGCACACGCTTGACCGTGGCAAAGACGTTCTTCGGTTTTTCAGGCGGTCTCTTGGGTGGCGGCATCAGTCTTTCTCTCCTTTCTGCTGGGATTTGTAAACCTCGCGGTAAATCTCGCTGTCACAAAGCAGACTCTCGTGCGTACCGACGGACTCGATCCTGCCGTCGTCCATCACGAAGATGCGGTCGGCATCCTGCACGGAAAGAATCCTTTGGGCGATGATGATCGTGGTCACGTCGGACAGACGGGTGCGCAGGGCGGCACGGATGCGGGCATCCGTCGCGGTGTCGACCGCGCTGGTGGAATCATCCAAAATGATGATCTTCGGCTTTTTCAAGAGGGCGCGGGCAATGCAAAGCCTCTGCTTCTGACCGCCCGATAAATTGACACCGCCCTGCCCGAGCACGGTGTCGTACCCATCGGGGAAGGATGTGATAAAGGAATGGGCATCGGCGTTTTTGCAAGCCTCTTCGATTTCCTCGGGCGTTGCGTTTTCATTGCCCCAAAGAAGATTGGAGCGGATCGTGCCCGAAAAGAGAACGTTCTTCTGCAGCACCATCGCCACCGAATCGCGAAGGGTCTTGAGGGGATATTCCTTCACGTCCCTGCCGCCGACGCGCACCGTACCCGAAAGCGGATCGTACAGACGCGGGATGAGCTGAACGAGGGTGCTTTTCGCACTGCCCGTACCGCCGATGATGCCGACGGTCTCGCCGCTTCGGATGGAAAAATTCAGATCGGAAAGGTTTAAATTGTTCGGATCCTTATGATAGGAAAAGGACACCGATTCAAACTCGATCGAGCCGTCGGAAACCGCGGCATCGGGATCGCAGTCGGCCTGACTGATCTCGGGGACCTCGTTTAACACCTCGCAGATGCGCTTGCCTGCGGCAACGGAGATAATCATCATCATAAAGAGCATCGAGAGCATCATCAGACTCGTCAGAATCTGCCCGATATAGGTCAAAAAGCCCGTGAGCTGTCCCAAGTCGAAATGGCCGCCGAGGATCATTTTGCCGCCGATGAACAAAACGGCCAGGATCGTGCCGTGCATCGTCAGCTGCATCACGGGGCCGTTGAGCAGAACGATCTTCTCCGCACGCTTCTGTGCATTCTTGACCTCTTCGGCGCTCAGGGAAAATTTGTCGATCTCGTGCTTTTCGCGCACGAAGGCTTTGACGATGCGAATGGAGATCAGATTCTCCTGCACCGTGGAATTGAGCTTATCGTACTTTTTCAGCATCGCCCGAAAACGGGGATGAGCCTTGGTCGAGATCAGGATCATCGAGCCTGCCAAAAGGGGGATGGCAACCAAAAACACCATTGCCAGACGGGCATTGACGCGCACGGCCATAATGACCGCGCCGATGAGCATCATCGGGCTTCTTACAGCCGAGCGAATGAGCATCATAAAGGCCATTTGAATATGGTTGACGTCAGTCGTGAGGCGCGTAACGAGCGAGCCGGTGGAAAAGCGATCCACGTTGCCGAAGGAAAAATCCTGCACTCGCTCGAAGAGGGCAAAGCGCAGATTTTTGGCAAAGCCCGCCGAGGCACGCGAGCCGAGCATTCCGCCGAGCGCACCGAACACGAGCGAAACCACCGACATCAGAACCATCAAAAGTCCTTTTTTGGCAACGTAAGCCGCATCGGCAACGCCGCTTTCCAGAGACGAGATGATGTCGGCCGTCACCATCGGGATCAAGACCTCCATCAAGACCTCGCCGATCATCACCACGGGGGTGAGGATCGCGTAGATCTTATACTGCTTCACGTATGAGGCAAGCTTTCGAATCATAAGTCCTTCCTTTCCATCTCCTCGAGCCGCTCTCCGATACGAAAGAGCATTTGCCGAAGCAAATCCCTCTCCTCGGACGAGAATCCCCCGAGCATTTCTTCCTCCAGATCACGGATCCACTGACGCAGCTTGCGATCAAGCTCTCTTCCCTTCTCGGTCAGATGCACCCTCTTGATGCGAGCGTCCGACAGATCCTTTTCTCTTACCAAAAGGCCGTTTTTTTCCATCGTTTGCAAAATGCCGGTCACGCTGGAGCGACGGATCTCAAACGCCTGCTCCAGATCCTTTTGATGCAAAACCCTCTCCTCCCGCTCGGCGACGGATACCATGGCAAGCACGCGAAGCTGGGAAAAAGTGATCCCGTGCTTGGCCAGATTCTCGTCCCCGAGCCGACGGAAGCGATTGGCCGCGCATTGCAACAGCTTTCCGACGGGAGGCTGTGGCCGCTTTTGAATTTCAGACATAAGACACACTCCAAAGACAATTTGTTAGGTCTCTAACAATCTACCCCGATATTATATGTCCCGCTCCCCTTTCTGTCAAGAGAAAAAGAGAGGGTTTTTGCGCCGAATTGCGCGAAAAAAAGCCGCGGGGGGCTTTTCTTTTTCGTTTCCTTGTGATAGAATAAAAGAAAAACGTGCAAGGAGCTTATTATGAAAGCCGTCATTACCGTAGTAGGAAAAGATACCGTTGGAATTTTGGCAAAGGTTTCTGCCCTGTGTGCCGAAAAGGGAGCCAATATTATCGACGTAACGCAGACCGTTTTGCAGGATCTGTTTTGTATGATTATGCTCTGCGAGGTCGATACCCTTTCCACCCCGTTTGCCGCCTTCGTCGATGAAGCGGAAGAGCTTGGGGCGCAGAACAATTTGAAAATTCACGTGATGCACGAGGACATCTTCAACTCGATGCACCGCATCTGACGGCAAGGAGAGCGTTATGATCAATACCAAGGACATTCTGGAAACCGTTGCGATGATTCAGGACGAGAATCTGGACATCCGTACCGTCACGATGGGCATTTCCCTTTTGGACTGTATGGATCCGGATATTGACCGTGCCTGCGAGAAGATCTACCGCAAGATCTGCGAAAAGGCAAAGAATCTCGTCCCCGTGTGTGAGGAGATCGAAAAGACCTACGGCATTCCGATCATCAACAAGCGCATCGCCGTCACGCCGATCGCCATGATCGCCGCGCCCTGTCAGGGGCAGGACCCCGTCAAGTTTGCCAAGACGCTGGAGATGTGCGCGCAAACGGTCGGTGTCAACTTCATCGGCGGTTACAGCGCGCTGGTGCAAAAGGGCTTTTCCGCGGGTGACCGCGAGCTGATCGCGAGCATCCCCCGTGCGTTGGCGGAAACCGAGCACGTTTGCGCCTCGGTGAACATCGGCTCGACCAAGGCGGGAATCAATATGGACGCGGTACGCCTGATGGGTCTTGCCGTTCGCGAATGTGCCGAATTAACGGCCGACCGTCAATGCATCGGAGCGGCCAAGCTCGTAGTCTTTTGTAACGCGCCCGAGGACAACCCCTTTATGGCGGGTGCATTCCACGGTGTCGGCGAGGAAGACACGGTCATCAACGTCGGCGTTTCCGGACCGGGTGTCGTGCGCGCGGCGCTGGCAAAGCTTGACAAGTCCGCTCCGATCGATCAGGTCGCGGATCTGATTAAAAAGACGGCGTTCAAGATCACCCGTATGGGTCAGCTCGTAGCCAAAGAGGCTTCCACGCGGCTCGGTATGAAATTCGGCATCGTCGATCTTTCCCTCGCGCCCACGCCCGCCGTCGGTGACAGCGTGGCACACATTCTCGAGGAGATGGGTCTGGAGCAATGCGGCTCGGCAGGCACGACGGCTTGTCTGGCCCTGCTCAACGACGCGGTCAAAAAAGGCGGCGTGATGGCTTCCAGCCACATCGGCGGTCTTTCGGGCGCCTTCATTCCCGTAACGGAAGATGCCGGTATGATCGACGCGGCCACGGCAGGCACGCTGACGCTGGAAAAGCTCGAGGCGATGACGGCGGTTTGCTCCGTGGGTCTGGATATGATTAACATCCCCGGAGATACGCCCGCCGAGGTCATCAGCGCCATCATTGCGGACGAAGCGGCGATCGGTATGGTCAACTCCAAAACCACCGCGTGTCGCCTGATCCCCGCCATCGGCAAGACGGTCGGAGAGGAGCTTTCCTTCGGCGGTCTGCTCGGCGCGGGCCCCGTGATGGCGGTCAACAAAAAATCCCCCGCGGTCTTTATTCATCGCGGCGGCAGACTGCCCGCACCGCTTCAAAGCTTGAAAAACTAATCTGACAAAGAGGCTGATATGCAAGAACTGTTCGACGAACTGCAGGAGAGGCTGGGCGAACTGAACAAGATCGTTCTCAGCGCACCGAGCGTTAAGGGCGAGGATACGCCCGACAAGATCTGCGTGCAGCGGAAAACGGCCAAAAACGCGCCCGATCGCTTTTTTGCGGAAGAATTCCGCCAAAACAAGGCCTTTCACAAAACGCTGACGCAGGACGACGTTTCCCCGTTCTGCAGGCAGGCCGTCGAGAGGGCGGGCTTTCGTCAGATCAACGCCTTTTTATCGGACGCGGAGATCGCCTACCGCATCTCAAAAAAGGGCAAGCTCTCCCGCACGGTCAATCGCAAGGCAAAGGCCGAGGCGAAGCGTGAGGGGCACAACCGAAAAAAGGAATATCTCATCCCCGAGGGCGAGCCGATCCCCTTTATGACCGAGCTTGGCGTATTCACCGCCGAGGGAAAGGTGGTTCAGTCGAAATACGACAAATTCCGACAGATCAACCGTTTCGTGGAGCTGCTCGATCACGCCTTTCAAGATTACGAGAAGGACGAGATTTACGTTTTGGATTTCGGGTGCGGAAAATCCTACCTGCCCTTTTTGGTCTATTACTACTTTTCCGTCATTCGCAACAAAAAAGTGCACATCACCGGCTACGATTTAAAGCGGGACGTGGTGGCGCATTGCAACGATCTGGCGGAGCGATACGGGTATGAAAACTTAACATTCGTGATAGCAGACGTGACGCGCGATCGGCTGTCACAGGAGAAAATCGACTTTGTCATTTCCCTGCACGCTTGCGACGTGGCGACCGACTACGCCATTCACTTTGCGCTGGAGCATCGGGTGCCGTATCTGTTTTCCGTTCCCTGCTGTCAGCACGAGATCAACTCTGCCATCCGCAAGGGCGGGGGCGATCTGGATCTCTTTTTGTCCCACGGACTCCTGCAGGAGCGTGCCTCGGCCCTTTTGACCGATGCATTCCGCGTTCGCATTCTCGAATTGGAAGGATATCGGACGGACGTGCTCGAATTCGTGGATTTCGCCCACTCCCCCAAAAATCTGATGATTCGCGCCAAGCGCAAGCAAAACGCCAAGCGCGGTGATTTCAGCGCCCTTCTGGAAACCGAGGCGCGCTACGGCTTTCGCCAAACCCTGCTTCATTTAAGAGAGGAATCGAAATGAATGAAACCGAAGTCCTGCGTCCGCAGGAGCTGAACGAGGCTCTGGAGCTGTTAAAGGAGAAGGAAGTTTACGTTCAGGGCGGAACGCTTTACGTGGTTGCGACCCCCATCGGACGCATCGTGGATCTGACCGTGAGGGCAATGAAGGTGCTCGAGGCGGTCGATCTGATCGCCGCGGAAGACACTCGCCGCTCGTATATTCTGCTCAACATTCTCGGCATCCGCAAGGAAGTGATCTCCAATCAGAAGTTCAACGAGCATCGCAAGATCGGCGTGTTTCTTTCCGCTCTGCGGGACGGAAAAAGCGTTGCCGTCATTTCCGATGCGGGAACGCCGTGCATCTCCGATCCGGGGAACGAATTGATCCGCGCCGCCATCCGCGAGGGCTTTCCCGTCGTACCCGTTCCCGGTGCCTGTGCCGCCGTCGGCGGTGCTTGTATTTCCGGCTTTGATCTGACCTCGTTTCTGTTCTGCGGCTTTTTCCCGAAGGAAAACGCCGAACGCAAGGAAGAATTGGAGCGACTGCGCAGCGGTGCGACCCGCAGCTTTATCTATTACGAATCGCCCAAGCGCATTTTGAAAACGATGGCGTATCTGGCCGAAAAGCTCCCCGAGGCTTCGATCTGCCTGTGCAACGATCTGACGAAAACGCACGAGAGATTCTACCGCGGCACGCCGAGTGAGGTCTTGCGCGAGCTGGAGGAAAACCCCAACGCCGAAAAGGGCGAATTTACCTTGATTTTAGAGATGCCCGAGGGAACGGCAAAGCAGGAAAAGGCGCTTCCCTCTTCTCCCCACGCTGCGCTTGTGGATGCGATGATCGCCGGTGCGCCGACGCTGCGCGATGCGATCGACGCGATTCTGGCGGACGATGCCAACCCCTTTAAGAAAAATGAATTAAAGGAAGCCGCCATCGCGATCAAGGCGCTGTTTGAGGCTGAATCATAAAAAACGAAGAGACCCCTTTTTTCAGGGTGGCTCAATTTTATCAAAAAAGCGGAGACGTTTTGAAACAAAACGTCTCCGCTTTTTGTTTGATTATTTCTGATTCTTGGCTTTGACCTGTGCCTGAACCGAGATCGGAAGTCCCCAAAGGTTGATAAAGCCCTCGGCATCCTTCTGATTGTAGACCTCGTCCTCGTCGAAGGTGGCGATCTCCTCGGAGTAGAGCGACCAATCGCTCCATACGCCTGCCTTGATGATGTTGCCCTTGTAGAGCTTCAAGCGGACCTTGCCGTCCATATGCTCCTGCGTCTTGGTGACGAAGGCGGACAGCGCCTCACGAAGAGGAGTGTACCACTGACCGTTGTAAAGCAGCTCGGCAAAGGTGATGGCCAATTCGTCCTTCTTGTGCTTGGTCTGCTTATCGAGGCAGACGGATTCCAGATAGTTCTGAGCAAAGTACAGGATCGCACCGCCGGGGGTCTCATACACACCGCGGCACTTCATACCGACCAGACGGTTTTCGACGATGTCAAGCAGGCCGATGCCGTTCTTGCCGCCGATCTCGTTGAGCGCGAGAATGATCTGCTTGGCGCTCATTTTCTCGCCGTTGAGAGCGACGGGCTTGCCCTTTTCATACTCCAAGGTGATGTAAGTGGGCTCGTCGGGTGCTTTCATCGGAGAAACGCCCATTTCAAGGAAGCCTTCCTTGTCGTAGAGCGGCTCGTTGCCCGTGTCCTCCAGATCCAAGCCCTCGTGAGAGAGATGCCACATATTCTTATCCTTGGAATAGTTGGTCTCACGGTTGATCTTCAAGGGGATGTTATGCGCCTCAGCGTAGGCGATCTCTTCCTCGCGGCTCTTGATGTCCCACTCACGCCAAGGAGCGATGATGGCAAGCTGAGGCGCGAAGGCCTTGATGGCAAGCTCGAAGCGAACCTGATCGTTTCCTTTACCGGTGCAGCCGTGGCAAATGGCATCCGCACCCTCGGCCAAGGCGATCTCGCAGAGACGCTTGGCAATGATGGGGCGTGCAAGTGCCGTGCCCATCATATATTCCTCATACTTGGCGCCGGCCTGAACGGTGGGAATAATCATTTCCTCGACAAATTCCTCGGTCAGATCCTCGACGTAGCACTTGGAAGCGCCGGTCTTGATGGCCTTTTCCTCCAAGCCCTCCAATTCATCGGCCTGACCGACGTTACCGGAAACGGCAATGATCTCGGGGTTGTTGTAATTCTCCTTGAGCCACGGAATGATGATCGAGGTATCCAGTCCGCCCGAATACGCCAGAACGATCTTTTTGATATCACTTTTTTTCATGCTTGTACCTCTCTTGTTCCTTGCGGTTTGATTCTGCCCATTATCTTACCACACGGCGATCGAAAAAGCAATAGCCTTCCCTCTTTTTGTGGAAGAAAAAGAGCAAAAAACCAAATTTATTCAAAAAATAAGCGAATATTATGAAAACCGATTGTATAATATTCAATCCTCTGAGAAACCAAGCACGCGATAGCCTTCCTTTTCAACGCATTCGCGAAGAACGGCCTCGTCCAGTTCCTTGGACAGTACGATGCGGGCGACACCCTTTTCGTGACTCGGCTCGGCAAGGGTGACTCCTTCCAGCGCCTCGAGTGCCTTTTTGACGTGCGCCTCACAGTGCGGACACATCATTCCTTCAATCTTCATTTGCTTTTCCATTTTCTTCTTCTCCTTTTTCTTTGTTTGATTGGTTTCAGCCCAGCAAAAGAGATTCAATCGCAGGGCATTGGAAACGACCAAAACGCTGGAAATGCTCATCGCGGCGGCACCGAACATCGGGTCGAGCTGCCAGCCGAGCCAAGCGGAAAACGCGCCCGCCGCCAGCGGGATGCCGACGAGGTTGTAGCCAAAGGCCCAGAACAGATTTTCCTTGATATTTTTCAGCGTTCGACGGGACAGAGCGATGGCAGAGGCGAGATCGACAAGCGAGGAGCGCATCAGCACCACCTCGGCCGAGGAAATGGCAATATCGACGCCCGCACCGATGGCAACGCCGACGTTGGCGGCGGCGAGAGCGGGAGCGTCGTTGATGCCGTCTCCGACCATACAGACCTTGCCGTCCTTTTGCAAAGAACGCACGATCTCTTCCTTTTGGGTGGGAAGCACGCCTGCGTACACCGTCTCGATGCCCGCCTTGGCGGCCAGATGCTCGGCGGCCTCTCCGCGATCGCCCGTAAGCATCACGACCGAAAGGCCCATTGCCTTCAGCGAGGCGATCGCGCGGGCAGAATCCTCTTTGATGGTATCGCTGACGGCAAGAAGTCCTTGATAGCTGCCGCCGAAGGTGACGAAAACGGGTGTTTTCCCCTCGGATGAAAGAGCGGCCGCCTGCGAAACTGCCTCGGCGGGAAGGGCGGGATGCAGCTCCTTTTTTCCGACGAGCAGTTCTTTTCCGTCAACGGCGGCAAAGACGCCAAAGCCGTTTTTGTTTTCAAAACGCTCGGCCTTTTGGATGGCAAGACCGCTTTGCTCCGCTTCCTCGCAGATCGCCCTTGCGATGGGGTGATCGCTGTTTTGCTCCGCAGCTGCCGCAAGCTCAATCAAGCGGGAGCGGGAGACGCCGTCGGCGGGAGTGCAGTCGACCAGCTTCATTTTGCCCGTGGTGACCGTTCCCGTTTTATCGAGAACGACGGTTTGGATGCGCCCTGCCTCTTCCAGGGAAGCGGCGGTTTTAAACAAAACGCCGTGGCGCGCGGCAACACCGTTGGCAACCATAATGGCAACGGGCGTGGCCAGCCCGAGCGCGCAGGGGCAAGAGATGACCAGCACCGAAATCGCGTAGACGAGGGCCGTGACAAACGGTGCCTTCAAAAGAAGATGCACGGCGAAGGTGACAAGCGAAATGCCGATGACCACAGGAACAAATACCCCTGAGACGCGATCGGCCAGACGCGCGATCGGCGCTTTGGAAGCACTTGCGGCCGTCACGCGGTCGATGATAACAGACAGCGCCGTCTCCGCCCCGATCTTGTCGGCACGGCAAAGGAGCTTGCCCGAAAGATTGACCGTTCCGGTATAAATCTCATCGCCCTCTTTTTTATCGACGGGTAAGCTTTCGCCCGTCAGAGCAGATTCGTCAAGCGCGCCCTCTCCCTCGAGGATCACTCCGTCGATGGGAATGCGCTCACCGGGGCGGATGGCAACCGTATCTCCTTTTTTGATTTCAGAGATGGAGATCGTGATCTCCTTCCCGTCCCGCACAACGCGGCAGGTCTCGGGGGCAAGCTGCTTTAAGGCCTGCAGGGCTGAAGTTGTTTTTCCCTTGCTTTTTGCCTCAAGCATTTTGCCGACCGTGATGAGAACGAGGATCATCGCCGCCGATTCAAAATACAGCCCGTGCAGGGCGTGGGCTTGCGCTTCGGGAGAAAGAAAGGTCATTTGAAAGAGAACTGCGGTGCTGTAAACAAACGAGATGCCCGAGCCCAAGGCGACGAGCGTGTCCATATTCGCGCTCTTGCGGCGAAGTGCGCGAGCGCCCGAGAGAAAGAAGCGTCGGTGGATCAAGAGGATGCAGGCGGACAGGATGAATTGGATGAGCGCGACGGCCATCGGATTGATGATCCTCGACCACGCCAGACCGACCATCTCCCCCATCGAAAAGAGCATCAGCACCATCAAGAGAACAAGCGAAGAAAGAAACGCGTGCGACGACTTGGTGTCCGTATTTTCCCGGGAAGCGGGGGTCGCGAGAGGTGCCTGCGCGCCGTAGAGCGACGCACCGTAGCCCGCCTTTGTCACCGCGTCGATGATCTGATCCGAGGGAACGTCTCCCTCGACCGTCATCGACGAGGTCAACAGACTCACCGAGCAGTCGGAGACTCCCTGAAGGGCAGAAACGGCCTTTTCCACCCGCGCCGAGCAGGCGGCACAGCTCATTCCCGTTACTTGAAATCGTTGCATATCGGCCTCCTTTATTTCACGTAGCTTTTCAGCGTTTCGATCAGCTCTTGGGCCGCCTCGGTCTTGCCCTCTTGCAGATCGCGGCAGACGCAGGTTCTGATGTGCTCCTCCAGAAGAGAGCGGGAGAAGGATTGCAGAGCGGCGCGTGCCGCCGAGGCTTGTGCGAGAATGTCGGGGCAATAGGTGTCCTCCTCTACCATTTTGACCAAAGCACGGATCTGCCCCTCGATGCGACGGAGTCGATGGATCAGCCGCTTCTCCTCCTCGGGGGTACGGTGCTTTTTACGGGCGCAAGAGCATGTTTGATTCGTCATCGTTTGATTCGCTTTCTTTTTTTCAGTATACCCCTATGGGGTATATATTATGATAACAAAAAGATCGGGCTTTGTCAAGTCCGATCTCTTATTTTCAGAAAACTTTGAATCAAACAGCAAAAAAATACGGCAAAAATTTTACGAGCCATTTTGTGCTTTCTTTTCCAAAAGACACTTGAAAAAGAGGGGACGGCTTGCTATAATGGCAAGTAGAAAACGGGCCGCCGAAAGCGGGCGGTCGAGACACGCAAAAGGAGACGCACGATGAAGTTTTCAGAATTGGCAGAGCGCTTATCGCTGACGGAGTACCCCGAGGGCTGGGATGCGCTTTACGAAGAGGTTCGCGGGAAGGGACAGCCTGTTTCCCTCGAGCTACTGGAGCGTTTGCAAAAAAAATACGAAATGTTCGGCGAATACTACGATCAGGTCGTCGCCGGTTGGATTGACACGCTGAAAAAGCCCGAGCGGCTCGCCTTCATTCAGCTTGCGGTGCATCAATTAAAAAACGATCCTCGCATCCTCAACCGTGAGCGCTTGATGGCGATTCCGAGACCCGTAACCGATAACACGCCCGCAGGTGATATGATGCTGCTGTTCGTGCAGGTGCCCTTTTTGGAGCAGGCGATGGCGCAGTACCAAGCGCGCGGCTTTTCGGAAGAAAAGGCAAAATCGGAGCTTCACTGCATCGTCGGTGCGATGAACGTGTTCCGCTCCATCACGGGGCGCGGCGGTATGAATCCGACCTATTTCGGCTGGACGAGCCATTATATGACCGCGACGATCTTCCGTCACCTTGGCTTCAATTTTGAATTTAAGATTTTCCCCTCAAAAAACATTCTGATCCTCAAAAACAAGCTAACGGGCGAGGTGTTACCCGTGGCAAAGAGCCTTCTCGTGCACCGCAGCGGAAAGCTGCTCGGCAGTCTCGGCTATGAGGACGAAGCGGGCAGCTTTACCACAAGCTTTGATGAAAACGACCGTGAGATCCGCGCACACGCGATCCGCGAGATCGCCATCGAAAAAGAGCCGAGCGTCTTTTCCAAGAGCGAGTGGGAAGTGGCGCTCAAGCACGGTGACACCGTTCTCGGCATTCATATTCCCAGAGGAACCGATCTTTCGCCCGAGGCCGTCGAGCGGGCTTGCCGTTCCGCGGAAGAGATCGCCAAGGAGCAATTTGCCGAGTGGGCGCCGAAGGCCTTCCACTGCTCCTCGTGGCTTCTCTCCCCGATGATCGAGCCTTTGATGGGAAAAGAGACGAACATCAGCCGCTTTGGCAAGCTCTTCACGCGCTACCCCACCCTCGACACCACCGCAAGAAACGGATTCAGCTTTCTGTACGGACACGCTGACGCCAACCGCCCCTTCGAAGAGCTGCCGGAGAACAGCTCCCTGCAGCGCGCGGTCAAGCAGCTTTATCTTGACGGCGGGCATCTGCCGAACGGTACAGGCGTGATTCTCTACTGAAAAACGCTTTTTTGACTTGTTTTTCTCAAGGGACTGTGATATACTCAAGCAAGAAAAAACTGTAAGGAGATCAATACAATGAACGCACAAAGCAAGGTGCTCGCCGTCGTCGGCACGAGAACCATCACCGAAGACGACGTGATGCAGACGCTGATGGGTCTGGGTCAGAGAGCACAGCAATACAACAACCCGCAGGGAAAGAAGATCATCCTCGACCAGATCATCAACAAGGAATTGGTTCTGATGGATGCCAAGAAGAATCTCTACGAGCACGATCCCGAATTCAAAAAGGAATTGGAGACGCTGAAAAACGAGCTTTTGGCCAATTTCTACGTCGAGAAATTTTTGCGCGAGGTCAAGCTCGCTCCCGACGAAGCCAAGAAGTATTTCGAGGCTCATCCCGAGGAATTTGCGGGTGAGGAGACCGTCGGTGCCAGCCACATTCTCGTGGAAACCGAGGAGAAGGCAAACGACGTGCTTGCCAAGATCAACTCGGGCGAGATGAGCTTTGAGGATGCCGCGAAGGCCTTCAGCTCCTGCCCCTCCTCTCAGCGCGGCGGCGATCTGGGTGATTTCGGTCACGGCCAGATGGTGGCGGAATTCGATCAGGCTTGCTTTGCCATGCAGGTCGGCGAGATCTCAGGGCCGGTCAAGACGCAGTTCGGCTACCACCTGATCCGCTTGGATCGCAAGAACGAAGCCAAACCCCTTAGCTTTGACGAGGCGCGCGGCGAATTGGAGCAGAGACTTCTCTCCGAGGCACAGCAAAAGGCTTATCAGAGCAAGATGAATCAGCTCAGAATCCTCTACCCCGTGGATCACAGCGGAATCCTGTAAGAAGCAAAAAACAGACCATCGAAGAGGCGCACTCCGTAAGGAAGTGCGCCTCAGTTATATTCGCCTGACGGCGAGTGATATTGCTTCGCAGTGATATAACTTTGCTCAAAGTATATACCCCACTATGACACTTTCAAACCGAAAGTGTCAGTTTTTATGTAAAAGAAAAATTGGGAGAACACTTTTTTTCGAAGTGTTCTCCCTACGTGTGTTTTTTATCAGTGGTTGCGGATGGCGTCGATGGGCTTTTTGGCCGCAATCTTTTTCACGGGGAAAAAGCTGGAAAGAGCGGCGACTGCCAAACTGACGGCAAAGAGCAGGCCGACCTGACGGATGGTAAAGGCAAGCGGTGTGACGAGGATTCCCGTTTCCTCACGAAAGAGGGTGTTGATGCCCACAACGGCAAGGAAGGTGCCGATCGCGGAGAGCAGGAAATTGATCATCGCGATCACGAAGGCCTCCGAGAAGAAGATGCGGAACACGTCGTTGCTTCTCGCGCCGATGGCACGCAAAATGCCGATCTGCTGTTTCTTATAGACGACCGAGGTGCCGATGAAGTTGGCAAGCATCAGAGCGGCAAAAACGGCGAAGGCGATGCCGACGTAAAGAAAGACGTCTGCGAGCACCACGAACAGCTCGTGGAGCGTGTCAAGCTCGAAGGTGACGGAGTTTTGAAGAGCAAAGGAGAGGGGTTCGTCGGAGTTGCAATACTCGGCAAGAGCGCGAACCTCGGCTCTCTGCGTGGGCATTTTGCCGACCAGATGCGTGTAAAGGCCGTCGTCCCATTGTGTCAGCTTGGCAAGGTTGGAATCGGACACGAGGATGATTTCTCCAAGCTGCTCGTTTTGCTTCGGTGAGACGTCGGAATAGAGGATGCCGACAACGCTGACGCCGTTTTCCGTTCCCTCCTTGCCGTCGTAGTAGGAATACAGAACGGATCGGAGCGAAAGACGGGAGAGGGCTTTTTGAAGATCGCTCCAATCGGCATCGGTGAAGCGCGTGGGGTCAAGCGTACCCGTTTGCGGATCGAACAGGTGGGACGGATCTTCCTCCCACTTGAGCGGCAGGCGATAAAACACGTCGTAAAGAGACAGTACGATCTCTTGATCGGAGAGGGATTGGCGCTCCTTCCCGTCCAGCCAATGGATCTTGTTGTTTCCGATGGACTTGGGAGAGCCGATCTGACCCGTTCCCAGATAGAATTCGTTTTGATCGGCATCGGTGAGGATCAATTCGTAATGGCCGCGGTCACACGGGTAGACGGTGGGCAGATCGCGGATCATCCGATCCACGGCACCCTTTCCGACCAGTGCCACCTGCTCCAAGCTGTAAAGCGTCAGGTCGCGCAATTCCTGCGAGAGAGCGAAGGATAACAGCAGATCGGCGCTGTCCATCGCTTCCGAGTCGAGCTCGGCCAAGGAACGATAGCGGTCAAAATCGAAAGAGGATTGCAAAATGCCGACAACGGTATAGTCGCGCTCCAAGAGCGGGATGGTCTTGCCGAGCAGATCCTGCGGCGTTTCAACGGAAGCGTAGCGGATCTTTCCGTCGGGGGTGATTTCGCGACAGCCCGCGATATGAAAGCTTTCGTAGACGTATTCGGTCAGGACGATCTCGTTCTTGTTGCCGTCGGGCAGGCGGCCTGCGACCAGAGACAGCCCCATCCGATCGAGAGTGGACTGATCGATCTCACAAAAGCCGTTGAGAGCGTCGGCGTAGATGCTGAATTCGGTTTTCAGCCCGTCGGATTCGGGATCGAAGAGGTCGTAAAGCCCCATCGAGCCCATCGAGGGGATGTAGACGCCGCTGGTGGGAATGCCCGTTTCACGCTCGAGCTTTTCCTTTTCCTCGGGCGTGATCTTTCTTCGGACGGTGTATTCGTAGTCGCTGTACTCCTCCTTAACACGCTCCTCCTGAACGAAAGAGGCGTAGGAGATCTTGGAGTCAAGGATGGAATTGGTGAGCGTGGTAATATGATCGTACGCGCCGAAGGTATCGGCCAGACCGAACAGACCGAAGGCGATGCAGGAGAGCAGGATGGTCATTGCCAGACGGAATTTTTTGAATTTCAGCGCACCGCTTCCGATGCGAAAAGCGACCTTCATCGGCAGGCGCGAGGGGATCATAGAAAGAGGCGCACTCGCGGGCTTCGGCGCACTGCTTTGCGTTTTTCTGCTCTTGCGGTGCACGCCCTCGGCCGCCTTGAGCGCGACGGTCTTACCTTCGGCAAGAGCGTCGAGGTAGGCGTTGATCTGCAGGCGATCCTCCTCGGTCAAGCGATAGCCCGCCGAGAGCGTGATGCTGTCCTCGCCGTAACGGATCTTTTGCTCGGTCAGCTCCTCGGACACAAACTCCTCATCGGAGATGACCTTGCCGTCGGCCAGCTCGACGATGCGATCGGCGTAGCGCATGGCAAACTCGCGGTCGTGAGAGACCACGATGACAAGCTTTTCCTCGGAGAGCTTTTTGAGCGTATCGAGCACGGCACGGCCCGTCACGGAATCGAGGGCGCCCGTGGGCTCGTCGGCCATAATGATCTTGGGGTTTTTCACCAGAGCGCGGGCGATGGCGACGCGCTGCTTCTGACCGCCCGACAGCTCGTTGGGGCGGCGCGCGCCGTAGCCGTTCAGATCGACCTGGTCGAGAATGGCGTTGATGGCCTCGTCGCTTGCTTTTTTGCCCTGCAATTCAAGCGCGAGGGCGACGTTGGCGCCGACGGTAAACTCGTCGAGCACGTTATATTCCTGAAAAATGAAACCGACGAGCGTGTTTCGGTACGAATCGAAATCGCTTTGACGGAACGCGGCACAGGACGAGCCTGCGATGGTGATCTCACCCGCGTCGAAGGAATCGAGTCCGCCCAAAAGATTCAGAAGCGTACTTTTTCCGCAGCCGCTTTTTCCGAGCAGAAAGACCATTCCCTTTTCGGGAAACGAGATCGAGACCGAATCAAGTGCGGTGACGGGGACGCCCCGCTTGGGGCGGTAAATTTTAGTCAAGCCCTTGACTTCCAGCATAGTGCTTCTCCTTTCCGACGCTTTTACAGAAGCTCGTGCAGAACCTCTTTCATCGCATCAATAAACAGGCCGTAGCCGTAAGCGTTGAAGTGGGTGTTGTCCTCGGCGTAGATATCCGCGCGAAGCGCGTCGTAATTTCCGATATCCTCCTTCTTTTCAAAGAGGAAGGGCATATCAATCAGGCGAACGCAGGTGACGTTTTCCTTCGTGCGGCAGTACGCCTCGACGAGCTGATCGAACTCGGCGCGCTGACGGGTAAAGTAGGTGGTGGTGTTGCAATGCTTGATCGACGGGAAGTTGGTGCAGAAGAACACGGGAAGACCGGGAAAATCGGCCTGCGCGTAATCAATGATGCGCGCGGTGATCTCCATCACCTCCTTGGCGCTGTAGGCATAAACAAAGTCGTTATTAGAGGTAGCAATGACGAGTGCGCTCGGCTCGTACGGACGGACGAGACGGGGGTAATAATACAATAGATCGTCCGCGGAGCTGGTGCCGAAGCCGTGGTTGAGAACGGCGGGCGTACCGTCGCGATGCAGGATCTCCTCTTCGATATTGGGATTGCCCCAGCGGTTCACGGGCAACGAGGAGCAGCGGGTGAACAGAGAGTGCCCGTAAAACAGAATCCTTCCCTTTTGCACGGGAACCGATTCGTAGCGTAAAACGGTTTTTTCGAAGCGTTTGACCTCAAGATGCGATCCGAACATAATATGTTTCCTCCTTCAATCAAGGCGTTTTATTTTGCTTTTTCTTTTTGGTGATGCGATCGTACAGGAACAGCCCCGCAAGGCTGAGAAGCGCGGTCAGAACGAATACGACGATGGCAAAGCCGTACCGCTCGGTGCCCAAGGCGTCTCCCCCGACGGTGGATGTCACCACGGAAGGGATGCGGGCGATGGCGACAATGAGAAGCCAATGACCCGTTTTCATCGGAGTCAGACCGATAAAATAGCTGATGAGATCCTTTGGGGTGCCCGGGAGCATCATCAATAAAAAGACCAGAACGTCAAAGCGACGTGTGTTTTGCAAGAATTTCAACGAATGGATCTTCTCCAGCGGGAAAAAGACCTCAACGAATTTGACGCCGAGCCCTCTGACAAGCTGAAAGACCAGAAACGATCCGATCACGATGCCGATCAGAGAAAGCAGCGTTCCCTCCCAAGCGCCGAAGGCAATGCCCGCGGCGATTTCAAGAGGCTCACCCGGAATGAGGGCGACGATGACCTGCAGAACGACCATTCCGACAAAGAGGATGCGTGCCCAAAAGCCGCGCTCCTCGACCCAAGTGCGAAAGACCTCCGGATCGCGAAACAGGGAAAGAAGAGGCTTGCCCAAAAAAACGGTGATGGAGAGGAAAAAAAGGACGGTGACGATCAGCGCAAGCACCGAAAGCGCTTTACGGTGTCTCTCGGTAAAGCGGCTCATTGCGTTTTTCCAAGCCGATACGACTCGACCTGCCCCTTCAAGTCTTCCCAAGCGTCGGGATTCTCTACGTAATAAAGTGGGCAGAGCTTGCCCGTGACGTCGTAATGGCGAATGAGGTTCTCCTCGGTCAGGGAATATTCATCCAGAAGGTAGGCCAAAAGACGCACAAGGGAGCGGTAGGTGACGTCGGAAAACCGTCCCGTAGCGTCGGGGTGGCAGACCTCGACCGAAATGGTGTCGCGGTTTCGCTCGTTGGTGGCGCTGGATTTTTCATCCAGCGGGACGCACAGAATGATCTCCCCCTCCAGCCCGACGATAAAGTGGGAGCTGGTGGTGGAATCGGGGTTGTTAAAATAGTTGCGATTGGCCATCGCAGAGGTGCCGGGGTTGGCAACGTAATGCACGGCAATATCGCGAACCGCCTCGAGCTTTTCGCCGCGGCGGGAGGCGCCGTCTATTTTGATTAAATGAACCGAGATCCAATCCGGCACGTCGATCCCTTCCTGCGGAGACTCTTCACGGTGACGTGACCAAAAATATGCCGCCGAAGATCCGAACAGAATGGCCAGCGCCAGCAAAAGACAGATCAGCCCGACAAGCCCCTTCTTCTGTTTCAAGGGAGCGGCCGTGTCGAGGGTAGGAGCATTTGGCATTTTCGTTTTCATAGCGTTTCCTTCAGACAAAGAATCGTTTTTCAAAGTAGCGGCGGAAGGGGCGGACAATGGCGATCACCAAAAGCCCGACGCCGAGGCAGGAAAACAAAATCAGCGGGATGAGCGACCAGGTCAGGCGGATCGCAAGGGAAAAGACGGCCCGAAAGAGGATCTCCGTAACAAAGGAAAAGATACCCAAGGCGAGAAAGAGCGCGCCGAAGATGTAAAATCGGCCGCGGCGCAGATAGTACAGCAGGGTGACGGTCGCCTCAAGGAACAAAAAGACACCACCCGTGACGGGAAGAGCAAAGGCCCAATACCAATTCCCTCCCGTGGCAAGGTTGCAATACAAAAGCGCCCCCGAAAACACCAAAAACACAATCGGAAAGAAAATGACGGGATTGGGACGGGAAAACCAGCGGGGCAGGAGAAACAGCGAATAACAAAACGCGAGGGCAAACAGAACGTAGCCCGAAAAGGTAATGCTGGAGAACAAAACCAGATCCACGGCAAGGCTGATGCCACCCAAGGTAAGAAACAGAAGCGTGGCGGCAAACAAGAGCCCCTTAATGGACACGGGATCGCTCGGGCGGGGCAGATTCGGATAGCGCGGAGACGGCTTTGCCTCATCGGGCAGAACGGGAAGCGTCAGGGAGCAAAGGGGGCATTTGACTTCGGTGTCGGCAAGGCGAACACCGCATTTCGGACAAAACATAGGCTACCTCTCGTTGCTTTGCAACGTAACGGAAAGACCGAGGCGGGAGAGCTGCTCAAAGAATCTTTGCTCCAGCTCGGGCTTTTTGGTGTTGCGAACCAGATTGATGCGGCAGGTGTCACCGTAGCTGAGCATCGCACAGTTATACGGCGCTCTGGCCTGCGGACCGATGATAAAATCGAACTCGGTGATCCGCTGTGTCATTTCCTCGGGAAGCGAGACTCGGCCGAGATTGGACAGGCAAAGGCAGGCGCTGGATTCACCGACCTGATCGAACACGGCGCGCATGACGATGTTTTTCAAAAACAGCGGAACCAAGCGGATGCCGATCCCCTTTTCGCTGTTGACGTTGGCGGTGAACACCTTGCGAAGATGGCGGGGGGTATTCATCAGAGCCATCTGATGGTGAATGCGATGACAGATCTCGTCAAAATCGGCGTCGCACTCCCCTTTTTCCAGACCGACGTTGAACACCGAAACAAAATTGCGAACGGTAACGCTCGGAAAATGCGCCCGCAAATTGACGGGGATCTGCACGCGAACGGCTCTCTCCTTGAGGCTTTTTTCCTTTTGAATGAGAGAAATCGACTCGGTCAAGGCCGCCGCCACGAGAGCGGTCACGCTGATTCCACGCTCCTTGGCCGTGCGGGCAATTTCAGAGGCGGAAAGGCAGAAGGTGGTGACGTGCAGGAAGCCGTCGGGCTCGGGCTGACCGATCAAATGGAAGGCATCGGGCTTTTCACGCGGGGCGGACGGGCCGCCTGCGTAGCGGAGGAAGGCGTCCTCCAGCTCCTCGGGCAAGACCTTGCCGTCGGGATCCAAAACGCCGTGGGTGCGGGGAACGCTCTGCCCCGTTCTCTCCTCCAAATAGGCGGCGGCGAGCGTTTTGATGACCGTCATCGCGCCCGTGCCATCGGTCAGCGCGTGGAATACCTCCATGGCGATTCGGTTTTCGTAATATAGAACGCGGATCGCGCAGGTGCCGATCTCCTTGCGGGACATCGGAAGAAGGGGCTGACAGCCCTCCCGACGAAGCTGAGGCGGGTCGGCGTTCTCCTCGAGATAATACCAAAACATTCCGCGGTGCAGGGAGACGAACACGGAGGGAAAGCGGCGGCTGACGCGCGCAAGCGCACGCTCGAGCGCCTGCGGATCGACCGGCTCGGAAAGCGAGAAAGAAAGGCGAAAGACGTTGCTCCAGCCCTCGCGAAGCGAGGCGGGAAAAATCTTCGCCGCGTTATCCAAGCGAAGCCATACTCTGCGACGGGTTTTCTTCGACATTCTTCTCTCTCCTTCCGACAATACTCCATTCTGTTTCAAGTTTACCATAAAGCGCAGTGAAACGCAATAATGCAAGCGAAAAAAACGGCAACGGAATTTTCAAAATAGTCGTTGACAAATCAACTTTCTTGTGGTAACATAGTTTTAAAAACCAGATGAGGTGGCTTATGAAACACTTGAATATTCGTCAGAATGCCCCGAAGCACGAGAGAATCCGCGATTACGTAGCGGATGCGATTGAAAAATACGGTGAAAAGGATGCGTTTGTCTTAAAAGAACTGCTTGGCGATAAGACAACCTACAAGCATATTACCTATCTTCAATTCTGGAACGAAATACGTCGATTCGGGAGCGGTTTGATCCGACTCGGCCTGCAGGGAAAGCGCATTGCGCTGATCGGTGCCAATTCCTACGAATGGATCCTGACCTACCTTTCCGTGCTGTGCGGGGTCGGCGTCATCGTTCCGCTGGACAAGGAATTGCCCGAGGAAGAGCTTTTGCTCTCTCTGCGGCGCAGCCGCCCCGACGCCATTGTTTTCGATGAAAAGCACAAGGATCTGATGCTTCGCATCCGAGATCAAAAGGAAACCGAGATCTCCCATTTCATTACCGCCAAAAAAATCCACGATTCCTTTGCGAGCGTGCGCGAAATTGAGGAGCTTGGGGATCTGCACTTGTCCGAAAACGACGATTTTGACCGCTACGAGCCCGATCCCGACGCGATGGCAAGCCTGATCTTCACCTCGGGAACGACCTCCTCGGCAAAGGCGGTCATGCTTTCCAACCGCAACATTGCCACCAATCTTTACGATCTTCTCTCCGTGGAGACGATCCTGCCGGAGGATCGCAATCTCGTCTTTCTCCCCCTGCATCACACCTTCGGGTCGGTGGGGCTGACGTATTTTCTTTGCTCGGGCGCAACCAATATGTTCTGCGACGGACTGCGCTGGGTGCAGAAGAATTTGCAGGAATACAAAATCACGACCTTCGTTTGCGTGCCTCTTTTGTTGGAGGCGATGTACCGCAATATCTGGCGCGGCATCGAAAAGAAGGGGCTGACAAAGACCGTCAAGACGATGCTGAAAATGAGCGAGGGCTTACAAAAGATCCGTCTGGACGTACGAAGGAAGATGTTTGCCTCCATCCTCAACGAATTGGGCGGCGAGCTTCGCTTCATCATCAGCGGTGCGAGCGCCATTGACAGAGAGGTGGCAAAGGGCTTTAACGATTTCGGCATCCTGACCGTGCAGGGCTACGGCCTGACGGAGACGAGCCCCGTGCTGGCGGCGGAAAACCCCGAAAACATCCGCTACGGCTCGGTCGGTCTGCCCTTCCCCTCGGTTGAGATCACGATCGATCAGCCCAACGAGGATGGCATCGGCGAGATCTGCGCCAAGGGACAAAACGTGATGCTCGGGTACTACGAAATGCCCGAGGAAACCCGGAAGGTGCTGATCGACGGGGTCTTTCACACGGGCGATCTCGGACGCATCGACGAGGATGGCTTCCTCTACATCACGGGAAGAAAAAAGAACGTGATCGTTTTGAAAAACGGAAAGAACGTCTATCCCGAGGAATTGGAGGCGCTGTGTTCTACCCTCCCCTTTGTAAGCGAGGTCATGGTATACGGCAGGGCCAAGGGAGACGATCTGCTCCTTGCGGCGACCATCGTTTACAACAAGGACTACTTTGCCAAGACCACACCCGATCACAGCGAGGCGGAATTGGCCGCCCTGATGAAGGATGAGATCGTTCGCATCAACGAGAATCTACCCCCCTACAAGCACATAAAGCACCTGACCTTCCGCACCACGCCTCTCGTGAAAACGAGCACCGCCAAGGTGAAGCGCCACGAGGAGCTGGCAAAGATCGAGGAAAACGAGGCATAAAGCAAGGCCGCCGAGCATTCGGCGGCTCTTTTGCAAAAAAAGTCTTTTCAGAAGTGAAAAAAGCGTGTATAATGAAGACAGAATCAAAAGGAGATACGATCATGAATTGGAATGAAAAAAAGGGCTTTATCTGTGATATGGACGGCGTGATCTATCACGGGAACAAGATTCTGCCCGGTGTCAAGGAATTCATCGCTTGGCTGGAAGAAGAACACAAGGAGTTTTTGTTTTTAACCAACAACTCCGCGCTCACGCCGCGCGAATTGCAACAAAAGCTGGCGCGAATGGGACTTGAAATCTCCGAGGATCATTTTTATACCAGCGCACTGGCGACAGCCTCCTTTCTCAAAGAGCAGGCCCCCGGCTGCTCGGTTTACGCCATCGGAGAGGCGGGGCTGTTCAACGCGCTCTATGATGCGGGAATCACGATGAACGACGTCAATCCCGATTACGTGGTCATCGGGGAGAGCAAGCTCTACACGCTGGACACGCTGACCAAGGCCACCAATCTGGTAATGCGCGGTGCCAAGCTGATCGGAACGAACTCGGACGTTTCCGGCCCGATCGAAAACGGCATTGCCCCCGCCTGCGGCGCATTGGTCGCTCCTGTGGAAATCGCGACGGGCAAAAAGGCCTACTTTTGCGGAAAGCCCAATCCCCTGATGATGAGAACGGGACTTCGTCTGTTGCATTGCCACTCCGCGGAAGCGGTGATGGTGGGAGATCGGATGGATACTGACATTATCTCGGGCTTGGAGAGCGGTATGTCGACCATTCTCGTCCTTTCGGGCGTTTCCTCGCCCGAGACGCTGAAAACCTACGGATATCGGCCGTCCTTGGTGCTCGAGGGCGTTGGTGACATCGTCAAATTGGCAAAGCAGAATTAAAGTCAAGACCACCGGTTGAACCGGTGGCTTGCACAGCCCCTATAAGGGGCTAATACAGGCTTCGTCCCTGAAAGGGACTACTGAAGTTTGACAACGCATTACACTCACAGGCAGCCGCTCACGTGCGGCTGTCTTTTTT
>JAZRZQ010000060.1:0-7368 GCA_045601445.1 Eubacteriales bacterium
TGAAATTGATTTTTAAGGAGAACCAATGAATTTTAAAGGAAAAACTGCCATCATTACCGGTGCAGCGGTTGGAATTGGCCGCGCTGTTGCGCTTCTTCTTGCTAAGGATGGCGCAAACGTCGTCATTGCAGACATTGACGAAGGAGCATTGAAAATCACCGAGGAAGAGTTAAAAGAGATTACCGAAAACGTTTTAGCATTGCGCTGTGACGTATCGGATCCAGAAGCTGTCATTGATTGCGTAGCAAAGACGAACGAGCGCTTTGGTAAGATTCACATTCTTATAAACAATGCGGCCATCTGGCGAATCAAGGGCTCGTTTTCCGAAACCTCTGTCGACGTGTGGAAAAAAGTTTTTGATATCAACCTGATGGGTACGGTCTACTTTACCAAGGCAGTGATCGA
Organism: Eubacteriales bacterium; assembly: GCA_045601445.1. Lineage (GTDB taxonomy): Bacteria > Bacillota > Clostridia > Oscillospirales > SIG627 > RGIG5579. The sequence goes on from JAZRZQ010000060.1 coordinate 406, forward strand.
TCAAATGACGGAAAACGGCTACGGACGAATCATTAACGTCGCCTCCGTAGCCGGAGTCTACGGAAACGCCAACATGGTACATTACTCCGCTTCCAAAGGCGCTGTCATTGCACTAACCAAGTCGCTGGCAAAAGAGGTTTCACATCTCGGCATAACGGTAAATGCCGTTTCTCCGGGAAGCGTCAGCCCTGCAGATCACCGAGATATTGATTATACAGCTCCAACTCCTCTCTCCTTTATCGGCAGAACCGGTTCCGATCGAGAAAACGCCGATCTCATTTGCTTTTTGGCAAGCGACAAAGCATCGTATATTTCCGGTCAGAACATTCAAATCGACGGATGTCGAAAGAAACAGTAAAGGAGTAAAGTCTAATGAAAGCAATCCTTGTAAATGACGATAAAAGCCTTCGATGGGACAACGTACCCGATCCGATCCTCGGAAACGACGATTGCCTTGTAAAAATCGAGGCTGCCGCTTTAAACCGAGCCGATCTGATGCAGCGCGAGGGAGACTACCCTCCTCCGCCGGGCTGTCCTGAATGGATGGGACTTGAAATTGCCGGAACAATCATAGAAATTGCCGATGGCGCAAAAGAAAAATCCAACTGGAAAATCGGTGATAAAGTTTGTGCTTTGCTTGGCGGCGGCGGTTACGCAGAATACGTAAACGTCAGATTTGATATGCTGATGCCCGTACCCCAAAACTGCTCCATCACGGAAGCGGCAGCGATGCCCGAGGCTTTTGCAACCGCATATCTCAATCTCTTTTATGAAGGCAATGCTAAAAGAGGAGACACGCTCCTCATCACAGGAGGAAACAGCGGACTTGCAAGTGTTACGATCCGCATGGCAAAGGCCTTTGGTTTGCGCGTGATCACAACGGTTCGTGGCGAAGAAAAAGCCGAAGCGATCCGTGATCTCGGCGCGGATTTGATCGTAGATACGACCAAGAATAAGCTTTCCGATGTTTTGAAGTCCGAGCTTGAACTGCAAAGAGGCGTTGATATTGCAATCGATTGTCTGGGCGGCGAAAATATGGGCGAATGTCTGAAATACTTAAATCGCGGCGCCAGATGGATTATGATCGCATCTCTGGCAGGAACAAAAACTGAAATTGACCTCAAGAACGTATACGTTAGAAACGTACGCATCATCGGTTCGACCTTGCGTTCTCGCGCGCCGGAGTTCAAGGCAAAAATCCTTTCCGATTTGGTTCGCGAAGTTTGGCCAAAGGTATCTTCGGGAGAAATCAAGCCAACGATCTTTCGGGTTCTTCCAATTGAGAATGCCCAAGAGGCACAGGAAATTCTCTATCAGGGAAGGAACGTCGGAAAGGTTGTTCTTACCGTCTGATTTTATATTTCATCAAAAAAAGCAAAAAGCAAAAAGCGACGGCAAAACCGTCGCTTTTGCGTTATAGAAGAACCTCTCGATTGGTTCCGTAAAAAATATTGCTTTGATTGCTGATCAATTTAAAAAACTCCTCCAAACGAATCCAGTAATCGGGCTCATAATCCATCTCAAAGGAGTGTCCCCAAATGTAAAAGACCTTCGGTGTCTCGGTTTTTAAATCGAGAAATTTGCGTCCCAAATCCATCAAAAGATCGAAGTCCAGATGAAATGCGCTTGGGTTGAAGCGGAACAAATTATCCTGCAGATCAAACGCTTCGTTGCAGGTCGTAGTGCGGCAATAGGCTACACCGGTTTTTTCGCGAATGATCTCGGCGGTGCGATCGTCGTTGTTGACGCCGCCGCAGGGATAAGCCATTCCAACGACCTCATAACCGCAAAGCTCCGAAAGATTCAAGCGGTCGTTTTCCACTTGTCGAATAACCTCTTCTTCCTCGAGATGAATCAGTTTTGGATGAGTCAACGTATGAACGGCAACCTCGTGACCTTCGTAAATGCTTTTCACGTCTTCGGGATGAATCTTATAGTGAGAAATCCTTCTCCCTTGACGCTTTAAGATCCCTTTCGTTCCGAGCAGCTCGGAATTGAGATTGAACGTGGCCTTCAGGCCATATTGATTCAACAGCTCGATGAGGCGTATATCCTGTGTCGCACCGTCATCGTAGCTAAAGGTAATTGCTTTTTGAAATTCTTTCATGATTTTCACCTCGCGCACATCTTATCACGAAAGACAAAAAATGTAAAGATGAACAGCAAAATTCAACTTGTACAAGATGTCTTTGTATGATATACTGTCAGAAAACAGATGAAGGAGTTGACACAGTTTGGATCAAGCACTACTGGAGCATTTTCGTAGGATTACTTCCGAAGAGCAGGCTATTCTTGACGGCAGACAAAACATCGACCGTGCGCTGTATATGCAGGGATCTTCTAACACCGTCAACGCAAAAAAACTTCTTTCAGACGGTAAATTGATTACCATTCGTCCCCACACAAGATTTATACACTTTCCGCCTCACACGCACGATTATATTGAGGTGGTATATATGTGTGAGGGCGAGACCGCACATTGGGTCAACGGGAATAAAATCGTACTTCATCAAGGGGAACTATTGCTACTGAACCAAAGGGCAACGCACGAGGTCGAAAAAGCAGAGCTTGGCGATATCGCCGTCAACTTTATCGCTTTGCCCGATTTTTTCAATGCAACTCTGGCCGCTATGGGCGAAGATCAAACGCCGCTGCGTCGCTTTTTGGTCGATTGCCTTTGTGGGCAAAACACGGGGGACGGCTATCTGCATTTTTCGGTATCTGACATTCCCCCGGTGCAAAATCTGATCGAAAACCTGTTGTGGACACTCATTGACCGCTCCCCGAGCAGGCGAAAAACAAGTCAAATGACGATGTCCCTGCTGTTTTTGCTGTTAACGGATCACACCGACTCACTTCGCGGCCATACGCTCGAGAATACTTTAATACTTCGCGTTTTGGAATACGTCGAATCAAGCTATGTCGAGGGAAGCTTCGGTGAGCTTTGCGCTCGACTGCATTACGATCCTTCTTGGCTATCCCGCGAAATTAAGCGTAAGACGGGAAAGACCTACACTTGTCTCGTGCAAGAAAAAAGACTTGCACAAGCTGCGTTTTTGTTAAAAAACACCGATCGCAACGTTTCAGATATTGCAATTGCGGTCGGATATGAGAATATCAGCTATTTTCACCGTATCTTCACGAAAGCATATAAAAAATCGCCAAGAGCGTATCGTTTGCAAGAAAGGACACTTTTTTAGAAATTTCAAGACCTCCCGTTCTCTCTTGTTTGTGCTATAATATACGTATCAAGAGAGTGGGAGGTCTGTTTTTGAAGTATTACTTAGCAATTGACATCGGAGCTTCCTCCGGCCGCCATATCGTCGGTTGGAAGGAAAACGATGCGATTAAAACAAATGAGGTCTATCGATTTCCAAACGGCGTAAAGGAAGAGGACGGACATCTTGTGTGGGACACGCAGGATCTGTTTCACCACGTCAAAAAAGGCATTGATGCGGCACTTAAGACTTATCCTAACATCGAGAGCTTATCAATTGATACTTGGGGGGTCGACTACGTTCTGCTTGATCACGAAAAAGAAATCCTTCCTGTTTATACTTATCGCGATCATCGGACGGAACAGGTGATTGAAGAGGTACACGCGATCACGCCGTTTTCTGAATTATACGCCCGTACCGGCTGTCAGTTTCAGCCGTTCAATTCCATCTATCAGCTTTATGCAGACAAAAAAGCAGGGAGACTTGATCGAGCAACGGAACTGTTAATGATGCCGGAGTATCTGATGTGGAAGCTCTGCGGCGGCTTGGCGAGAGAATATACAAACGCAACGACAACCGGTTTGATCAACGTCAAAACAGGCGAATTTCACCTTGATCTGATCCGAGCACTCGGGTTTTCCCCATCGCTATTCCCAAAATTACAAAAGCCCGGCACGGTAATCGGCGCTTATCGCGGTATCAAGGTCATTTTATGTGCGACGCACGATACGGCTTCGGCGGTTGAGGGTATCCCTATGGACGGTAATTTCCCGTATATTTCTTCGGGTACTTGGTCTCTTATCGGAGTGAAAACAAACAGTCCGATCACAAGCGAGTCATCTCGACTTGCCAACTACTCCAACGAGGGTGGCGTGGGATATAATCGCTATCAAAAAAATATTATGGGTATGTGGCTGATTAACGAATTAAAAAGCGAGCTTTGTCCCGATCTTCCGTTTGAGACGATCATACAGCTTGCCAAGGAAAGCACCTGCTGCGCCATGATTGACGCCAACGCACCGCAATTTCTTGCGCCGAAGAGCATGAAGGCCGCCTTTGACGCAGCAACAAAGGGCGCTCTACTTACCGTAGGAGATTATTTTTCTTGCGCGTATCGCTCGTTGGCGGAAAGCTATCGAGTCGCGCTCGATGAATTGGAGCAAAACACCTCGTGCCGCTACGAAAAGCTTTACATTGTCGGTGGTGGTGCAAAAAACGAATATTTGAACCGACTGACAGAAGATGCCATCGATAAGTCCGTCATAGCACTCCCGATCGAGGCTACTGCCTTGGGTAATTTAAAAATTCAAATGGAGGTAAATTCGAATGTCCTACACAGAAGCTAAAGCAAAATATGCCGCGATCGGCATTGACACCGATGAGGCGATTGCTCGGCTGAAAACCGTTCCCGTTTCGCTTCATTGCTGGCAGGGGGATGACGTGCGCGGCTTTGACACCGATCCGACAAAGCCCTTGACCGGCGGTATTCAGACGACTGGAAATTATCCCGGTCGCGCTCGCACGCCCAAGGAGCTGATGTCTGACCTTGATTTGGTTTTGAAGCTTTGCCCGGGAACGAAAAAAATGAATCTCCACGCAAGCTACGCGATTTTCGAAGATGGCGATTGGGCCGACCGCGACAAGCTCGAGCCACGTCACTTTCAAAAATGGGTCGATTTTTGCAAGGAAAGAGGACTTGGATGCGACTTCAACCCCACCTTCTTCTCTCATCCGAAGGCAAACGGGTTGACTCTCTCCTCTCCCGATCCCGAGATTCGAAAATTCTGGATCGATCACGGCAAAGCGTGTATTCGTATTTCCACCTATCTCGCTGAGCAGCTCGGTAAGCCTTGCGTGATGAATATTTGGTCGGGTGACGGATTCAAGGACGTTCCCGCAGACCGAATGGGGCCGCGTATGCGCTACAAGGAATCCATTGATGAGATCCTCTCGGAGCCCTTTGATTTTGATCTCGTAAAGCCATGCGTTGAAAGCAAGGTCTTTGGAATCGGAGTGGAGGCATACACCGTCGGCTCTGCCGAATTCAGCTTGAGCTACGCCGCGATGAACAAGGATCGTTGTATTCCTCTGATGGATAACGGACACTATCATCCGACCGAGGTTGTCAGTGACAAGATCCCCGCACTTCTTGCCTTTTTCCCCGAAATCGCTCTGCACGTTACAAGACCGATCCGATGGGACTCCGACCACGTTGTACTTCTCGACGATGAAACAAAAGAGATTTGCAAGGAGATCGTCCGTTGCGGCGGACTTGAGGGACGCGTCAAGATTGCGCTCGATTATTTTGATGCTTCGATCAACCGCATTGCCGCTTGGACTGTTGGTTTTCGCAATATTCAAAAAGCACTTTTGCTTGCTCTGCTCTCCCCCAATCTGGTGAAAATGCAAGACAATGGGGATTGGAGCGAAATGATGGTGCTTCAGGAAGAAGCGAAAACGCTACCCTTCGGCGATGTTTGGAATGAATACTGCCGCATTTGCGGCGCGCCTGCAGACGGTGAGTGGTTCGCAGCCGTCAAGCAATACGAAATTGATGTTTTAAGTAAGAGAGGTTAAAAAATGAAAGAAATTATCAATGCACCCTTTGTCAAGGAAATGTGCAAGACCACGGCAAATATGTACCGACTCGGTTGGGACGAGAGAAACGGCGGCAACATCAGCTATCTTTTGGATGAAAGCGAGGCTTCTGAATATCTCGACCTTAACGCCGCCATTCGCACGATCCCTCTTGGCTTTGACGCGTCTTCCCTTGCAGGTAAGGTATTTATCGTTACCGGCACGGGTAAGTACTTTAAAAACGTTACCGATGATCCCGAGAATAATCTTGGCATTGTTCGAATCTCTGCTGACGGAAAGAACGCCGAGCTTTTGTGGGGCTACCGTGACGGCGGAAAATTCACTTCCGAATTTCCCGCACATTTGATGAGCCACATGGCAAGACTTTCCGTTGATCCTCAAAACCGTGTCATCATTCATACCCACCCAACCAATACGCTTGCAATGAATTACGTTCATACGCTCGAAGAGAAGGCTTTCACTCACACCCTTTGGGAAATGTGCACGGAGTGCATTGTTGTATTCCCTGACGGCGTCGGCGTTCTTCCTTGGATGCTCTGCGGTACCAATTCCATCGGCGAAGCAACCGCCGAAAAAATGAAGGAATTTCGCATTGTCATCTGGGGAATGCACGGAATCTACGGTGCAGGCAAAACGATGGATGAAACCTTCGGCTTGATCGAGACGGTGGAAAAGGCAGCACAGATCTATATGCTGACCGCTCACCTTCCCCGCATCAACACGATTAAGGACAAAGAAATGGTTGAGCTTGCCGAGTTTTTCGGTGTAAACTATCGCAAGGACTTTTTGAATCTGTAAATTTGAATCTTAAAAATTAAAGAGGAACAAGCGATGCACTTTAACGCAAAATGGATCGGATATGAAACCGGTGAATATCAGGGGATCGAGGCAAGATACGGTAATCCATCTCCTTATTTTCGCAAGACCTTCGTTTGCCGAGACAAGGTGAAAAAAGCCCAGATCCTGGCTTCCGCTTTGGGCGTTTTCAAATTCTATCTCAACGGGAAAGAGGTCTGCGACCACTACTTTACTCCCGGCTGGGTAGATTACAGCAAGAAGCTTCCCTTCGTGCGCTTTGATATTACCCAAATGCTGGAGGAAAAAAACGCAGTGGGCGTCGTGCTGGGCGACGGCTGGGCAGTGGGAC
>JAZRZQ010000061.1:0-4930 GCA_045601445.1 Eubacteriales bacterium
CACGTTTGCCTCGGCAAACCGCCAACCGACGCTTTGCGTCGGTTTAATCATTCGATGTCGCGCGGTCGCTCCTTTTCTTTGGCTCTCACCACCGTCATCTGAGATTAACATTCCCGCTTCGCGGAGACTGCGCATGTTTGCCTTGGCAAACCGCCAACCGACGCTTTGCGTCGGTTTAATCATTCGATGTCGCGCGGTCGCTCCTTTTCTTTGGCTCTCACCAGCAATATCTGAGATTAACTGTCCCGCACATAGTGCGGCTCGTGCATTTGCATTTTCTCTTTATTCGAAGGGCGCAAAAACTCGCGTAGCGAGTTTTTTGCCAAGCGACGCCTTGCGTCGCTTTTGGTTCAGAGCCCAGCAGGGTGAGCCATCCTCATAGGTCAAAAATGCAACCTATGCCAAAAAGCCTTGTTTTACAAGGCTTTTTCGGGTTTTTAGGGCTGTTTTTTTTGACCTTTTGTTTTCTGCAACTTTTTCCGAACCTTCGGGACTTGAACCCACGACATTTTCGCACATTTGAAGATCAGCCGTTTTTTTGATAAAATATAGATAGAAAGAAGAAAAGCGAGGATTTACGGATGAAAAACGGATATGCGATGGTACTTTCAGGTATTAACTTTGAGAGCAAACACTTCTGATAATATCAACTGCCTGATTGAGTATTTCGAAGGGTATATTAAGCGCAGGTAATAGTCGAACCTTATTTTTGGCTGTTAGACACAGCACGCCTTTTTCCATACACAGTTTTACAATCTCGGAAGCCGGTTTTTCTGTTTCGATGCCGATCATAAGTCCCATTCCGGAAATGCTTTTTATTCCCTTGCATTCACTAAGCGCGTCAAAAACAAATTGGCTTTTCTTTTTCACCCCGGCAAGAAAAGCGGCATCTATTCTTTCGAGAATGCTGATTGCCCCTGCGCAACATACGGGATTTCCTCCGAATGTTGACCCGTGGTCGCCAAACCCCAATACATTTTCAACCTTATCGCCAAGCATACAAGCGCCAAGAGGAAGACCGCCCCCAATGCCCTTTGCTGTTGAAACAATATCAGGCGTAATGCCGTAGTTCATATAGGCGTACAGTTCGCCCGTTCTGCCGTTTCCCGTTTGCACTTCGTCAACGATTAAAAGGATATCGTCTTTTTCACATATTTCTGCAACGAATCTAACGAATGGAATGGACAAAGAATTAACGCCGCCTTCCCCCTGCACGCATTCGATCATAATTGCGGCGATCTTATTTTCTCGGACAAGCTTTTTCAGCTTTTCGGTATCTTCTGCAGGAGTATGGATAAATCCCGGAGTCAAAGGTTGAAACAACTCGTGATAATGCTCTTGTCCTGTTGCCGAAAGCGTTGTCAAGGTTCTTCCGTGAAAGCTATTTTCAAGGGTGATGATCGTGTAACAGTCAGCCCCCTTTTTTTCTGCGGCGTATTTTCTTGCAGCTTTTATTGCACATTCATTGGCTTCCGCTCCAGAATTTGAAAAAAATACCTTTTTCATTCCCGTTCTTTCGCAAAGCATTTTTGCGAGCATAGCACACGGTTCGGTATAATACAAATTGGATGTGTGTTGTAGCTTGTTTAGCTGTTCTGTCACAGCCTTTATCCATTCATTATCGGCTATTCCAAAGCTTGTTACCGCAATCCCCGAACCGAGATCGATATATTCTTTTCCGTTGCTGTCAACAATGACCGAGCCCTTACCCGAAACCAACTCAACCGGAAAGCGAGCATATGTATTTGCGATATATTGCTTATCTGTTTCTGTTATAAAACTCATTTTTTCTTCCTTTCGAATGTAATGTGGAATCAGTCACCGATCACCATTGTTCCTGCGCCTTCATCTGTGAGGATCTCCATAAGTATGGAATGAGGCACTCTTCCGTCCATAATGATAACCTTCTTGACGCCCTTTTGTATGGCTTCGACACAGCACTCGACCTTTGGGATCATACCTCCTGAGATCACGCCTTCCTCTTGAAGCTTTGCGGCTTCCGAGACCGTCATTTCGGGAATCAGAGTGGCAGGATCCTCCTTGTCCTTGAGAATCCCCGCAATATCTGTCATCATAATAAGCCTTTCGGCTTTAAGTGCACCTGCAATATGTGCTGCGGCAGTATCGCCGTTAATGTTGTATGCGTTACCCTCCTTGTCACAGCCTACAGTTGAAATAACCGGAATATAACCCTTTTCAAGAAGGTCTGCTATAGGGGCTATGTTAATATTCACGATTTTACCAACATATCCAAGACGCTCATCCTTCATTACGGCTTCAATCAGTCTGCCATCCATGCCGGAAATGCCCATAGCAGTACCGCCTTTGGTTTCGAGCAAATTTACCAATGTTTTGTTAACTTTGCCTGTCAGAACCATTTGTACAATGTCAACCGTTTCTTTGTCTGTTACACGAAGACCGTCGATAAACAAAGGCTTTTTTCCCAGCTTTTCCATGACATCACTTATTTCGGGACCACCGCCGTGAATAAGAACGATTTTAACTCCGATAAGTGATAAAAGCACAATGTCTTCCATGACCTGCATTTTAAGCTGTTCGTTTATCATGGCATTTCCGCCGTATTTCACCACAACGATCTTGCCATTATATTTTTTTATATACGGAAGTGCTTGTGTCAGCACCTCTGCCCGTTCTGCGTTGGAAAAACTATTATTCATAATATGATCCTTTCAATCCAATGGTATTTTTCAAAATTAAGTTCTATAATCTCCGTTGATCTTTACATAGTCATAGGTGAGATCACAACCCCAAGCAACAGCAGAGCCTTCACCGTCTCCAACGGACACTATGATTTTGATTTCCTTCTCAAGCAAAATTTCCTTGGCTGATTTTTCAGAAAAATCGATCCCTGCGCCATTCTTGCAGACCGTAATTTCACCCTTTGCGGATTTGAATGATACATCCACTCGGGTAATATCTACATCAGCGCCGCTGTATCCGATCGCACAGAGAACACGTCCCCAGTTCGCATCGGCACCAAACATTGCGGCTTTTAAAAGACTTGAGCAGATAACGCTTTTGGCAACGATTTTTGCCGTTGCGGTATTCTTTGCCCCGCTAACTATGCATTCAAGAAGCTTTGTTGCTCCTTCGCCGTCTCCGGCAATCATTTTGCACAGATATACGGTGACAGAATTGAGCGCCTTCATAAATGCTTCAAAATCAGCGTCCTCTTCTGTAATCTCCTTATTACCTGCCATACCGTTTGCCAGAACCGTTACCATGTCGTTGGTCGAGGTATCACCGTCAACACTTACCATATTGAATGTGTTTTGAACATCTGAGGAAAGTGCCTTGGAGAGCATTTCGGAGGAGATCGCGCAGTCTGTTGTGATAAACACAAGCATTGTTGCCATATTGGGATGGATCATGCCGCTTCCTTTTGCGATGCCACCAATCGTGCAAATTTTTCCGTCAATCTCAAAATCAACGGCGATTTCTTTTTTGACGGTGTCGGTCGTCATAATTCCTTGTGCCGCGGCGTTGCTTCCGTTCTTTGAGAGCCCGCTGACAAGAGAAGGAATTCCGTTAGCAATCGGATCAATAGAAAGGGGCTGACCTATTACACCGGTTGATGCTACAACAATGTCCAAAGAGTTTATTTTCATATTGTCTGCGAGAAGCTCGCACATTTTTTCTGCAATTTCAATGCCGTTTGCGTTACAGGTATTGGCGTTTCCGCTGTTGCAGATCACCGCCTGAGCTTTACCGTCAGAAATGTTTTTCTTGGTCACGATAAGCGGAGCACCTTTTACAAGATTGGTTGTATATACAGCTGCAACGTTTGCAGCTTTTTCACTGTAAATAAGTGCAAGGTCATTTTTACTTTTATTCTTTCTGATTCCGCAATGTATTCCGTTTGCATAAAATCCTTTTGCGGCACATACGCCGCCGTTAACTGTATTCATTATGTAATAATCCTTTCATTTGTGTTTAAAAGACCAACCCTGTTGTTTCGTCAATGCCGAGAACAATATTCATGTTCTGTATTGCTGCGCCGCTTGCTCCTTTGCCGAGGTTGTCAAAGCGTGCCGTTAATATGATTCTTTCAGTATTTCCGCTTACGGTTATCTGCATATCGTCTCTTCCCGAAAGCGCATTTGCGGAAAAGAAGCCTTCCTCATCGCAAACATCATCAAAATGAACAAGCTTTCCGGTATAGGTGTTCTTGTACACATTTTTAATATCGTCGATCGTTCCCGATACATCCTTCATGAAAAGCGGAACTGTCACTTCCATACCACTGTAAAAATCTGCAACTACGGGACAGAATAGCGGTGCGGTATCGATTCCGGATATAAGCTTCATTTCGGGGAGGTGCTTGTGCGCTTGAGAAAGTCCGTACTGTCTCGGTGCTTTAAGAAGAATATCTCTGTCTGAATCTTCATACTGTTCGATCATTTTTTTGCCGCCTCCGGAATATCCCGTCAAAGATAAACAGGAAAGAGCTGTGCTTTTTGATAGAAGTCCTGAAGACACAAGCGGAGCGACAAGCGCAATAAATCCGCTTGCGTGACATCCGGGATTTGAAATTCTTTTTGAAGTGGCAATGTTTTCCCTGAGTCCCAAAAGCTCGGGGAACCCGTAACACCAATTTGGATTCGTTCGGTGTGCGGTTGAAGTATCGATAATAACTGTGTTGCTGTTTTCACACAAGTTCACCGCTTCTTTGGCCGAGGCGTCGGGAAGACAAAGAAAAACTATGTCGGCTTCATTGATCGCACATTTTCGTGTTTGTGTATCTTTTCTCAAATCTTCCGGAAGGGTTATAAGATCGAGTTCTTTGCGTTTAGTCAATCTTTGATGGATGCGGAGCCCTGTCGTTCCTGCACTTCCGTCAATAAAAATTTTCATTTCAGTGCTTCCTTTCATGCATAAATTCTGTCTAATATTCAAAAACTTTGTATAA